>JAGAPH010000137.1 GCA_017623375.1 Clostridia bacterium
CCTGCGTGCATAACGGTTAAGATTTCATTATGTTTTGACGCACTCTCCCTCAGTCAGCTTCGCTGACAGCTCCCTCCCGGAGGGAGCCTTATGAAGTAAGTGCTAATATAGCGAACACATCGCTAAATCCCAATTTATATGACTCCGATTTCACCACCTCATTTTACCAAAAGAAAAAGGCGACTTCAATTTGAAGCCACCTTTTCTTTCAAATAGGTATTCGTGAATTACTTGCTCTCTGTCTTGAGAACTTCCTTGCCGCCGTAATAACCGCAAGCCTTGCAAACACGATGGCTGAGAACGGGTTCTCCGCACTTAGGGCACTTTGTAATGCCGGGGAGAGCGAGCTTCCAGTTGTTGGAACGTCTCTTGTCTCTGCGAGCCTTTGATACTTTCTTCTTCGGTACTGCCATTATCTACACCTCCTTGAAGCGTTGAACACAATTTTGGTTTATATTAATTAATTGCTTTCGTCTTTGTCTTTGTCAAACAAAGTAGCAAGAATAGCAAGCCTTGGGTCTATCTCCTTGGTAGGGCAACCGCAGTCCCCCTCCCTGCGCGGCTTTCCGCATTTGGGACACAGTCCCTCGCAGTCCTCCGAGCAAAGCAGCTTTTTCGGAAAAGCCAGAACAAGCTCCTCGCGAAGCGGCTCGTCCACGTCAAGCTCAGAGCCGTGGATAACTACGTATTCGTCCCACTGCTCCTCAAGCTGCTGCTCCGTCAGAACCCCCTCCGTGGTGACTGTGCGTTCAAAGTCAAGAGAGAAAACTCCTTCAACGGGAGCAAGACATCTTGCGCACTCTCCGCGGTATTTAAGCTCCGCCTTAAGCATAAGACGCATATAGCCCGCGTTGTCCGTAAGGCTACCCGTAACGTGAGCGTCAGAACCGAATTCCACACCCCAAAGCGTTTCGGGAGTAAGCATATAGTCGATATCAATTTTGTGCACCTCTCCTCTGAGAAGCGGTCCTACATCAATGACCATATCTGCCTCCGAATCCCGCGTACCTCGCGCTTGCATTTCTTTACCTTTACATATCCGTAAAGTGTTTGACATAAAATGCGACAATACATATTATAATCTATTTTTTATCGATTGTCAAGAGTTTTTTCAAATATTCCCGATTATTATTCAAAATTATGACAAATCGACTTATATCCCCTTTACTAATTAGTATTTATATGATAAAATTAAAGCAATACATAGAAACGGAGAACTTAAATGAAGGAATATACCGAATTTTCATACACTCACGCCGACCTGTCTCTTATGCCCTCCCGCCCCGCTGACTCCAACAAGGGTACATTCGGACGGGTGCTTTGCGTTTGCGGTTCGAAAGGAATGGCGGGCGCGGCATATCTTGCGGCAAAGGCTGCCCTCAGAACAGGCGCGGGACTTGCCGAGATACTTACCCCCGAGGAAAACAGGACTGTACTGCAAACGCTTCTGCCCGAGGCAGTGGTAACTGTCTACGACTCCGAATCGCCCTCCCCTCACACAGTCGAGGAGGCGGTAAAGCGGGCGGACACAGTAGTCTGCGGCTGCGGTCTGGGTGTGACGCGACAGTCCCTTACGGTGCTGTCCCACGTTCTGCGCGCCTCCAAGGTGCCCACAGTCCTTGATGCCGACGCGCTCAATCTCCTCTCCCGCAACCCCTCGCTCCTCAAATACGCCAAGGGCAAGATCATCACGCCCCACCCCTTGGAGATGTCAAGGCTTACGGGGCTTTCGGCAGAACAGATCAACGCGGACAGGCAAACTGTCTGCCGTGAGTTCGCCAAGCGCCATGAGCTTGTGTGCGTTCTTAAGGGACACCAAACTGCCGTCTCCGACGGCGGTGAGGCTATATATATCAACCGCTCGGGAAATAGCGGAATGGCGACGGGCGGCTCGGGAGACGTGCTTGCGGGAATTATCGGCGGTATCCTCTCGCAGGCAAGAGCTACCGAGCTTTCGCTTATGCAGACCGCCTGCCTTGGTGTGTATATCCATGGGCTTTGCGGAGACGCCGCCGCGGCTCAGCTTGGCGAGTATTCGGTGATCGCCTCTGACATCATCGCCGCCCTGCCCCGTGTGCTAAAGGGCATAAAATAACCGCTCTCCGCATCATTTGACCTCATTGGAGCATTTACCTGTGTTGAAAAACTCTGTGATGTTGTCCACGGTAACTCTTGCTATATTCTCCAGCGCCTCCTGTGTAAGAAAGGCTTGGTGCGAGGTTATGAGCACGTTCGGCATGAACAACAGACGAGCCAGCGTTTCGTCCTCCATGATGTGTCCCGAGTTGTCCTCAAAAAATATATCAGACTCCTCCTCGTACACGTCGAGACACGTAGCCCCTATCTGCCTTGCCCTTATACCGTCAAGCAGAGCCTCCGAGTCTATAAGCGCTCCGCGGGAGGTGTTGATTATGACCACGCCCTTTTTGAGCTTTTTCACAGTCTCGGCGTTAAGCATATGGTAGGTCTCGGAGGTCAGCGGACAGTGAAACGATATGATATCGCTCTCACGAAAGAGGGTATCAAGGCTGACGTAATCTATCCCCGCGGCGGCGTCGGGATACTTATCATAGGCGATAACCCTCATGCCAAAGCCTCGGCAAATGTCTATAAACACCCGCCCTATCTTGCCCGTGCCTACAACTCCAACGGTCTTGCCGTGCAGGTCAAAGCCCGTCAGTCCGTTCAAACTGAAATTAAAGTCACGGGTGCGTATATACGCCTTGTGAATACGTCTGATGGAGGTAAGAAGCATAGCCATTGCGTGCTCGGCAACGGCGTAGGGCGAATAAGCGGGCACTCGGCAGACGCATACCCGTCCGCGGGCATGGTCGATATCCACGTGATTGTAGCCTGCCGAGCGAAGCGCCACTATTCCTATCCCGAAGCTTACAAGTGTGTCTATCACCGCCGCGTTTACCGTATCGTTTACGAATGCGCACACGCCGTCGTATCCCCTTGCAAGACCAACGGTGTCCTCGTTAAGCTTGGACTCTAAAAACTTAAATTCTATGCCCGCTTCTCTCCCATACTTTTCAAAGGTGGGAAGATCGTAGGACTTGGTATCAAAGAACGCTATCCTTTTCATAAAAGCTCCATTTCATAATTTATTGTAATACTGTAAATATTATTATACGCAGATACTTAAAAATCTTCCGCGCAAATTTCAAGCGGAGGATTTTTATTTTTTCAAAAACGATTAATTGGGATTTAGCGATGTGTTCGCTATATTAGCACTTACTTCATAAGGCTCCCTCCAGGAGGGAGCTGTCAGCGAAGCTGACTGAGGGAGAGTGCGTCAAAACATAATGAAATCTTAACCGTTATGCACGCAGGCTCCTCCACCCGCTACGCGGGAGCCCCCTCTCGGGGGGAGCCTTATGTGAGTGCGAACACAGATTGTAAACCCACCGACAAATCAAAATTTGAATTTTTTCAAATTCCTATTGTAATTTACCGAGATATGTGGTATAATATCCTCATTGATATAGTATTGAATACTACCTTTAAGAGTTTTAGACATAAAATCATATAATTCGGAGGTAAATATATGGATTCGACATTAGGCAGAATAGGCGTCCCCGCCCTAAGACCCATAAGAGTCAAAAAGCGCAGGATAAAGATAAAGGACAGAGTTCTCCCAAGCTACACCAAGGGTGAGGAGCTATTCAACATGTGCTCTCATATCGTCGGCGCCGTGCTGGGAATTGCGGTGCTCGCCATATGCGTTATCATCTCTGCCGCAGAGGGAAATACGGCAGGAGTGATATGCGGGGCGGTGTTCGGCACCTCCATGACCCTTCTCTACACCATGTCCAGCATATATCACGGACTACCCCACGGCACGGCGAAAAAGATATTTCAGATAATGGATCACTGCACCATCTATCTTCTCATAGCGGGCACGTACACGCCCATGCTTGTGTGCGCTTTGGCGAAGACCCACGCCGTAGCAGCTTGGACTACCTTTGCCGTGGTGTGGGGACTGACCGTCCTTTCGGTAACGCTGACCGCCATCGACATAGAAAAATACAAGGTATTCAGCATGATATCCTACGTGGGCATGGGCTGGGCAATAATCTTCTCGGTAAAGCTTATGTTCGAGGCGATCGGCGCCGTTGGCTTTTCATTGCTTCTCAGCGGAGGACTGCTCTACACCTTCGGCGTGCTTTTCTTCAAGCTTGGCAGTAAAAAGAGATACTTCCATTCGGTATTCCATATATTCGTGTTGCTGGGAAGCATTGCCCACGCCCTTTGCGTTATATTCTTTGCGCTTTGATATAAGGAGATGTGAAAATGAGAGCAAAAACAACAAAAGCCATACGCGTGCTCACCTTAGCACCCATCATGGCATTGATAACGCTTTGCGCGTTGTATATAAAAAGCAAAGACCTCTTCGGCGGCGCGCATATGCTGGCACTTGCGGTATTCTTTCTCTTTCTGCTGCCTATACTCGCCTATCCCTGTCAGCCTATCGTTCCCTATTTTAAGGGCAAGGGGCGCGAGGGGCAGCGCAATCTTGCCATGGTGTTCGCCGTTGTTGGCTATGTGGCAGGGTGCATAACCAATCTGTTTCTCCACGCACCCCTGTCTTTGTGGATAATATATCTGGATTACCTTATCTCGGGCGCGTTGGTAGTAATCATCAACAAGGTATTTCGCCTGCGGGCAAGCGCCCACGCCTGCGGTATAATAGGACCTGCGGCGCTTCTTGTATATTTCGGTATTCCGTGGGCAGTGATACCCGCTCTCGCTCTTTACGCTTTAGCGCTTTGGGCAAGTCTTGACATGAAAAGGCATACGTGGCAGCAATTTGTTGGAGGCGCGGTCATTCCCCTGATAGTTCTCGCGGCTTTGCATCTTATCCTCGGAAATTAAGGAAACAGTAAAAGAGGCGAATAAAAACAAATTTTGATTTGTCGGTGGGTTTACAATCTGTGTTCGCACTCACATAAGGCTCCCTCCGAGAGGGGGCTCCCGCGTAGCGGGTGGAGGAGCCTGCGTGCATAACGGTTAAGATTTCATTATGTTTTGACGCACTC
>JAGAPH010000138.1 GCA_017623375.1 Clostridia bacterium
GACGGTGTTGTTTTTGAATATGTCTTTATAATTGTTAAATTGGGATTTATATGTCTGTTTGGTGTGTTCGCACACCCCCAAAACTGTAGGGACCGTGCGTCCAATTCCGCTACGCTACATGACGGTCCGTCCTTGGCGATAATGTATCTTGTTAAAAATTATAAAATTTCATTATGTTTAGGGCGGACCGTCGAGGACGCCGGTCCCTACAACAAAGAGAGAGCGAACATAGATTATAAAACTCACATAGGCGTACACCCGAATACATTGTAAGGGCGACCATTGGTCGTCCGTTCTCACAAAACTCTCCGACAAATCAAAATCTGATAGGCAAACGCCCCTTGAATATCTTTTTTCTTAAAAAATAAAATTTGCTATTGACAATTGAAAATCTTTGTGGTATAATATATGCCGTTGATGATGTCAGCACCTGAATATGGTGGGATTGGCGCAGTTGGTTAGCGCGTCAGGTTGTGGCCCTGAAGGCCGTGGGTTCGAATCCCATATCTCACCCCATAAATCCCGATTGCGTAAGCAGTCGGGATTTTTACTTATTATCTTTTGTTTTCACTGAATGGAAAATATCAAAAAAGGAAGGTAGACAAATGGGTTCAAGACACGTAAATATTCCCATATTCATACCGCATATAGGCTGTCCCAACGCTTGCGTTTTTTGCAATCAGCGCTCTATCTCGGGGCATACCGATTTTGACCCCTCATCGGTGGATAGGCAGATCGCCGAGGCACTGTCAACCATTGACGGGGACGCCAGCTGCGAGATCGCCTTTTTCGGTGGCTCCTTTACGGGCATCGACAGGGAGCTTATGCTATATCTTCTCGGCGTGGCGCAGAAATATATCGACGCCGGACGAGTGGAAGGCATACGCATGTCCACACGCCCCGACTACATAAACCGTTGTGTGCTTTCCGATCTGTCGCGCTTCAGCGTGCGTACCGTTGAGCTGGGGTTGCAAAGCCTTGACGACCGCGTGCTTATTGCCAGCGGAAGAGGACACGATGCCGCCTGCGCTCTGCGCGCCTGTGCCGACATAAAACGGGCGGGATACGAGCTGATAGGTCAGATGATGATAGGGCTTCCCGAATCCACCGCTGAGAGCGAGATAATGACCGCCCGTATGATAGCCGAGGCGGGTGCTGACGGCGCGCGTGTATATCCCACGGTGGTGTTTTACGATACCGAGCTTGCGGCAATGACCGAGAGAGGACAATATACGCCGCTTTGTGATGAGGAGGCGGTGGAGCGCACGAAGAACGTTCTTTCCGTTTTTGACGAATACGGAGTTCCTTGTATCCGCGTGGGGCTTCAGTCGTCGGAAAATCTGGCGGACGAGTCCAAGGTGCTTGGGGGCGCAAACCACAGCGCTATAGGCGAGCTTGCCATGGGAGAGCTGTTTTACGAGAGAATATGCCGCGAGATAGAAAGCAGGAATATCAGAGGCGGAGAACTGACAGTTTACGTGCCAGTGGGGTGCGTTTCCAAGGCAGTAGGGCAAAAAAAGCGGAATAAAGAGAGAATTTGTCAAAAATATGGCTTCAAACACATAAAAGTGCTTGAAAAAAATCAGATTTTGGGTTATAATATTATATTGGAGCATAATATTTAATTTATATTTTATATCCTTATATCCGAAAGGAGAAATACCGTGTATCTGAAATCACTCGAGCTTCAAGGCTTCAAGTCCTTTCCCGATAAGACAAAGCTCACCTTTGAGGGTGGCGCTACGGTCATTGTCGGACCTAACGGAAGCGGAAAATCCAATATATCCGACGCCATGCGTTGGGTGCTCGGAGAGGTGTCCTCAAAGAGTATCCGAGGCACGAAAATGGAGGACATAATTTTCGGAGGAGCAGATAGCCGCCGTCCCATGGGATACGCGGAGGTATCGGTCACCTTTGATAACTCGGGAATGCTCGGCAGGCTTGACTGTCCTTATGACGAGGTGACGGTCACACGCCGCTATTACCGTTCGGGAGAAAGTGAATATTTTATCAACCGCCGCGCGGTGAGACTTAAGGATATCTATGAGCTTTTCATGAACACGGGCGTGGGACGCGACGGATATTCCATTATCGGACAGGGAAAGATAGCCGAGATAATCTCAAGAAAGAGCGACGAGAGAAGAAGCATATTTGAGGACGCGTCGGGTATTGCCAAGTACCGTCACAAGAAGAGCGAGACGGAGAGAAAGCTTGCCTCTACTGAGGACAATATGACGCGTATCAACGACGTTTTCCAAGAGGTAGCCGCTCAGGTGGAGCCTCTTGAAAAGGAGGCGGCTAAGGCAAAGAAGGCTATAGAGCTTCTGGAGGTCAAAAAGCGGGTGGATATCCAGCTCTGGCTTTACGACACGGAAAAGCTGAGAGAGGATATCGCAAAATGCGAGGAGAGCTTCAAGCACGCTGAGTTTGATCTGCACACGGCGGAGGACTCCATAAAGGCGCTTGAGGTACAGAACGACAGACTGTTTGAGATATCTCAGTCCAATAAGAGCGAATCGGAAAAGCTGCTTGGCGAGATACGCGCTCAGACGGAAATAAATCACTCCCTTGACAGTGAATACAGAGTCGGCGAGACGAATATACTACATACGAACGAGCTCATAGCGGGTGCTCGCGGCACGTGCGAATCTACCGAAAAGTCGGTGGCGGCGGAGGAAGAGTCGATCAAGGCTCGATACGCAAGGATAGAGGAGCTTAAGGGAACGGTCGAGAGCAAAACGGCAGAGCACTCGGGTGCCGAGGCTGACCGCAAAAAGGCGGCAGATGAGGCTGAGAAGCTTGGCTTTGATATCGACAGGGCGCTTTCCGACATTCACGTTATCAACGCGGATATCGCCGACGTAAACGCAAGAATATCCTTCATTGACAATTCAAGAAACACGGATACCGACAAGAATACCGCAATGCGTGAGCAGATAGCCGCATACGAGTCGGAGAACGAGAAGATGAACGGGCAGATAGCGTCCGTAAAGAGAACGGTGGAGGAATACGACGAGGCAACGGCATCATCTGCCGCTGAGGCGGACAGGCTGACGGCTGAGCTTTCCGACCTTTACGTAAAGCGTCAGGACGAAAGCGAGCAGCTTTCCACGCTCAAGCTACGCCGTGATTCGGCGCAGCAGAGGATAGATACCTTCAAGGCTATGGAGCAGCAGTTTGAGGGTTATTCGGGAAGTGTCCGCTACGTTATGAAAAAATACGCCGAGGGTGCGATAAGAGACAGACATGGCGCGCCCTGCGGCAAGATATACGGTCCTCTTTCAAAGCTTATAAGCGTTGAGGACAGATATATTACCGCTATCGAGACGGCTCTCGGAGCAAATCTTCAGCACATCGTGGTTGAGGACGAGAGCGTGGCTAAGGCTGCTATGTTCGCTCTTAAGGCGGCTGAGGCGGGAAGGGCGACCTTCTTCCCACTCACATCTATGAGGGGGCAGTCGGCAACGCAGGAGATGAGAGAGGCGTCGGGCTATGCGGGCTATATAGCCGTCGCGGACGAGCTTGTGGGCTGTGACGGAAGATTTTCCGAGATCGTATCGGGGCTTCTCGGCAGAACGCTGATATTTGATACGGTAGATAATGCCACTGCTATGGCAAAGAGTCTCAGATACAGAGTAAAGGCAGTAACGCTTGACGGTCAGCAGATAAACGTAGGCGGCTCGTTTACGGGAGGCTCTGTAAAGCAAAAGGGAAATATTCTCGGCAGGGCGGGAGAGATCAAGCGCCTTGAAGAGGAGGTAGCTGTCTTTGATAAGAAGATAGCCGAGCTTGACAGCTCACTTAAGTCTCTTGCGTCGGATATTGGCGAGAGAGAGGACGACAAGGAGTCCTGCGAGCAGAAGATAAGCCTTATCAAGGTAATGAGGGACTCGGAGAATGTCCGCCTTGAGCAGCTTACGGCCAAGCTTGAGGCTAACATGACACTTACGGAAAAGCTCAGAGCGGATTATGAGGCACAGGTTCGGGCAAGAGAGCAGTATGAGGCGGACAGGGAGGCTTTGTCCGTTCGTAAGACCGAGCTTGAGAAGCAGGTGTCCGAGATAGGTGCCGCGAGGGCGGAAATGGACATCAGGCGCAGCGCGGCTCTTGACAGAAAGGACGAGCTTGACCGTCTGATGACTGAGATATACATTTCTCTTACCGAGGCGCGCAAGGATATAGAGACCGAGGAAAGAATGATAGAGGAGTCGGGAATCCGTATCGGGGGCTACGCCTCGCTGCTTGAGGAGCAGAGAGCGTATATCGGAGAGCTTGAAGCAAAGATACTTGCCCTTGAGGAGCAGAGAAGGGTTAACAGAGAGGAGTACGACGAGGGCGTAAGGATACTCGCCGAGCTTAATGAAAAGCGCTCCAAGGTGGAGGAGGGCGGAAGCGAATTTGAGCGCAAGCTCAATGAGGTAAACGCCAAGATGCGCGAGAAGATGCAGCACAAGGAAAACATCATCAAGGAATACACCAGATTTGAGAACAGGCTTTCCAATCTGCGCGCGGAGCAGGACAAGCTGGCGACAAGGCTTTGGGACGAGCATGAGTTTACCCGTGCCGATGCGGTGCAGCTGGGATATCCTGCCCTTGACCCGTCCACAAGAGCCGAGGCGGCGGCAAAGCAGACGGAATGCCGCAATAAGCTGAGGGTGCTTGGAAATGTTGACCTTGACGCGGTCAATAAGTATAAAGAGGTCAAGTCCAGATACGACTACATGGAAGGACAGATAAAGGATCTTGGCGCGGCTCGCGACGACCTGCTTGACATTATAGGCAAGCTTGAGGGAGAGATGGAGACGGCGTTTATCGACTCCTTCAATCAGATAAACGAAAACTTCAACAGAGTATTCTCCGAGCTTTTCGGAGGAGGGTCGGCGGAGCTTTCGCTGACAGACCCCGAAAACGTGCTTGAGAGCGGAATTGAGATCAAGGCGGCGCCTCCCGGAAAGATCATCAAGAACATGGTGCAGCTTTCGGGCGGTGAGCAGTCCTTTATCGCTATAGCTCTGTTCTTTGCCATACTTCAGGTAAACCCCACGCCCTTCTGTATCCTTGACGAGATAGAGGCGGCGCTGGACGAGGTGAACGTTGCGAGATTTGCCGAGTACATAAAGAGATATTCAAACGGTACTCAGTTTATCATGATCACCCACAGACGAGGCACCATGGAGGCGGCTAACAGGCTTTACGGAGTTACCATGCCCGAGAGAGGAATCTCTAAGGTGCTGGAGCTTAACATAAACGATATTTCAAAGAAAAAAGGAGACGATTGGGATGGCATTCTTGGATAAGCTGAAGGCAGGGCTTTCAAAGACCAAAAACGCGCTGTTCGGACAGATAGACCAGGTGCTCAAGGCATTTGTCAAGGTGGACGACGATCTGCTTGACGAGCTTGAGGAGCTTCTTATCATGTCGGACGTGGGCGCGGGAGCTACCGAGGAGATAATAGAAAGACTTCGCGACGAGGTGAAGTCGGGACGTCTTAAGGAGAGAGATCAGGTCATAGACACGCTCAAGTCTATTCTTGAGGAGATGATCGGAGAGGGCGAGCCCCTTGACCTTTCGGGAAGTCCAACGGTCATTCTTGTTATCGGCGTAAACGGCGCGGGAAAGACCACGTCTATCGGAAAGATATCCAACAGACTCATTCAGAGCGGCAAAAAGGTGGTCGTTGCGGCGGCGGATACCTTCCGCGCGGCGGCTATCGATCAGCTGGCGGTGTGGTGCGAGCGCTCGGGTGCTGAGATAGTAAAGCAGAACGAGGGAAGCGACCCCGCGGCGGTGGTGTTCGATGCCATCAGCTACACCAAGCGCAGAGGGGCTGACGTGCTTATCGTCGATACGGCGGGCAGACTTCACAACAAGAAAAACCTCATGAATGAGCTTGAGAAGATAAACAGAGTTATAGACCGAGAGCTGCCCGAGGCGGTCAGGGAAAATCTTTTGGTGCTTGACGCCACAACGGGACAGAACGCGATCATTCAGGCTAAGGAGTTCAGCCATGCGGCGAGCATTACGGGACTTGTTCTCAACAAGCTTGACGGAACGGCAAAGGGCGGCATAGTTATCTCCATAAAGAAGGAGCTTGGCATACCCGTCAAGTTCGTGGGCGTTGGAGAGAAGATAGACGACATGCAGGAGTTTGACAGTGCGGAATTTGTAAGCGCACTGTTTGAGTGATATATATGAAGATAGTACTTGCATCGAGAAACAAGCACAAGATAAGCGAGCTTCAGGCTCTCCTTGAAAAGTATATACCCGATATAGAGATACTGTCCCTTGACGACGTTGGCTTTACCGAGGAGATAGTTGAGGACGGTAAGGATTTTTGCGAAAACGCCTTTATAAAGGCGAGGGCGGCGGCAAGCACGGGATATATCGGTCTTGGAGACGATTCGGGGCTTTCCGTCCGCGCCCTTGGCGGAGCACCCGGTATATATTCGGCAAGATATGCGGGCGAGCATGGAGACGACGCGGCAAACAACGCCTTGCTTCTTAAAAATCTTGAGGATAAAGAGGACAGGCACGCGGAGTTCGTGTGCGTTATAGCTTGCGTGTATCCACAAGATACAGAAAAAGGGTATTTCTTTGAGGGAAAGACCGAGGGCGTTATCATTGACGAATATCGCGGCGAGGGTGGATTCGGTTACGATCCGCTGTTCTACTATGAGCCGTTTGGAAAAACCTTTGCCGAAATGAGCGCTGAGGAGAAAAATTCCATTTCCCACAGAGGAAAAGCCATTGAGCTTTTCGCAAAGGAACTTTTAAAGGAAAAGAAGGAAATATAAAATGCTTACATCAAAACAAAGAGCGTACCTGCGCGGACTCGCTAACGGTATCCCCGCGATCATGCAGATAGGTAAAGGCGGTATCGGTGAAAATCTTATAAAAACAGTTTCCGATGCCCTTGAAGCGAGAGAGCTTATAAAGCTTACCGCTCTCGAAAATTCAATGGAAAGCCCTAAGGAGATCGCAAACGCGCTTGCTGACGCAACAGACGCCGATGTGGTGGGCGTTGTGGGCAGAAAAATAATACTTTACCGCGAATCGGTAAATAATAAAAAGATAGAGCTATGAACGGATTCGATCACACCAGAGTCGGTATCTACGGCGGAACGTTCGCTCCCGTTCATAACGGACATCTGAGAGCGGCAAAGGCTTTTATGGAGCAGATGAAGCTGGATTACCTATTCATTATCCCCGCTTATCTGCCCCCGCACAAGCAGATAGACAGCTCCGACGATCCTCTTTTCCGCCTGCGCATGTGCGAGCTCGCTTTTGGCGATATGGATGGGATCGTTATCTCCGATTGCGAGATCGCCAGAGGCGGAAAGAGCTATACCTACGATACGCTTAAGGAGCTTGAGCGTCCCAATACAAGGCTGTTTTTGCTTTGCGGCACGGATATGGTGCTCACCTTTGATACGTGGTTTCGCTTTGAGGATATCTTCAAAATGTGCTATCCCGTCTATGTCCGCCGAGAGAACGATCCTCTGATCGGCAACAGGATAGTTGCAAAGATAACCGAGTATTATCAGAAATACGGTGTCATGTTCCGAAAGATACTTACAGAGCCCTTGGAGCTAAGCTCCACCGACGTTCGGCGGGCGGTAAAAGAAGGAAAAGATATTTCGGGTATGGTTCCCGAAAAGGTGGAGAAATTTATTAGAGAGAACGGTCTCTATCGCTGAGACGTGAGGTGCTTTATGAATATAACGGAATCAATGCTTGATACGCTGAGAGAGAAGGTCAGCGCCACTATGTCGCCAAAGCGCTTTCGCCATACGGCTGAGGTGGAAAAAATGGCTGAATATCTTGGCGGACTTTACGCTCCCCAGCATATACCGAGGCTGAGGGCGGCGGCTCTGCTTCACGATATCACCAAGGAGTATACCACGGAGCTTCAGCTGAAGATATGCGCCGAGAGAGATATTCCGCTTGACGCGGACGCGGTGTTCGCTCCCAAAACGCTTCACGCGCGCACTGCGGCGGCGTTGATACCCGAGCAGTACCCCGAGTTTGCCGACGGCGTTATAATATCCTCCGTAAGGTGGCATACTACGGGAAGGGCAGACATGAGTATATGCGAGAGGATCATATATCTCGCCGATTATATCGACATGTCAAGGACCTTTGAGGATTGTGTAAGGCTCAGAGAATATTTCATGTCGGCGCGTCCTGAGGAGCTTGGCGAGGAAGAGCGAATGAAGCATCTGACAAAAACGCTCATCATGTCCTTTGACATGACCGTACAAGGGCTGCTTTCTGACAGGCTCCCCATAAGCCGCGATACGGTCGAGGCGAGAAACAGTCTTATAAGAGAGCTGATGGCTGAAGGATAAGGCGCTGCTATAGCCCTCTGTTACATATCAAAAGCAATATTGATATGAGAACAGTGAGGCTATAGTACAATGAAAAAAACAACAAAAATAATATTTTCGGTAATAGCGGCGGTGGCGGCGGTGGCAATAGCATTCGGCGCGGTAGTGGCTTTAAGATACGGTGACGGACACGCGGCGGGGAGCGTTATGGAAACGGCTTCCTCGGACGGGCAGTCGGAGAGCGCGAGCAATATACTTTTTCTCGGCACTGACAGAGAAGCGGGGCTTTGCGACGTTATGATGCTCGTAAACGTTAATTATACCGACGATAGCGTCACGGTAGCTCAGATCCCCCGTGACACCTACGCGGCTTATACCGAGAAGAGCTACAAAAAGCTCAACGGAGCGTATAACTCCTTGGGCGGAGCGGAGCAGACGGCGAGGTTTTTAGAGGGCGCTATGGGCATCAGGATAGACCACTATATCTGTATCGGCTTGGATACGCTGGTCGCCGTTGTGGACGCCATGGGCGGGGTTGATGTGGATCTCCCCTGCGACATGCTCTATAAGGATCCCGAGCAGGGGCTTTATATAGACCTGAAAAAGGGACTTCAGCATCTTGACGGTGCTCTTGCGGAGAAGTTCATTCGTTTCCGTGCGGCTTACGCTCAGGGCGACCTTGGACGGATCGACGCTCAGAAGATGTTTATGGCGGCGTTGTTTTCAAAGCTTGCGGAAGATCTTTCCCCCGCGCTTACTCTCAAGCTTTGCAAGGCGGCGGAAAACGTGGAGACCGATCTTAGCGTGGCGGACATGCTCTCAATAGGTGTTCAGACTCTGGATATGGATAAGCAAAGGATACGCATTCTCACGCTTCCCGGTGAGGAGCTTGTGGCAACGGAGAGCGGGGCGAGCTATTACGTGCTTTCAAGGGCGGCAAACGAGGAGATAATGGAAAGATATTTCGGCAGAAGCGCGGACTTTGACAGGGAAGAGGTATTTCTCAATGACGATTATAAAAGCTTTGGAGATGCCTACCGCAAATATACCGAGTACGACGCGCAGTCTCTTGAGGATATAACCGAGAACGGGATAAAAATACAAATTAAGTAGGAAATCGGGTCAAAAGGTGAAATTTGACTTGACAAATCGAGCTTTTTGCATTACAATGTAAGGTAATGAATTTGATATAAAGGACAAAAATATGGAAAACATCAATAGCTTTGTTGATAACAACGGCGAGACGGCAGAACTTCCTTCTCTTGAAAACGCAAGCGCTAAGGAGCTTGCCGAGGCGATAGCTGACGTGCTCGATTCTAAAAAGGGACACGAGATAAAGGTCATTCACGTTGAGGACAAGACAGTCATAACCGAGTATTTCGTTCTCTGCACGGGTAATTCCAGCACCCAGATAAAGGCTCTTGCGGGCGAGGTGGAATACAGACTTGAGCAGAGAGGTGTAAGACCCTACGGCGTTGAGGGCAGAGACAATAACTCATGGCTCATACTCGATTACAGCAACGTTATCGTTCACGTTTTCAGCAGAGAAGCAAGAGAATTTTATAATCTTGATAAGCTTTACGCAGATTAAAATATTAATTTCATAGATTAAAAGGATACAGACATGAAGTACAATCACACCGATATCGAAAAGAAATGGCAGGAATATTGGGAAAAGAACCAGACCTTCAAGACGGACGTCTGGGATTTTTCCAAGCCCAAATATTACGTTCTTGATATGTTCCCCTATCCGTCGGGAGTTGGCTTGCACGCAGGTCACCCCGAGGGCTATACGGCAACGGATATAGTTTCAAGAATGAAGAGAATGCAGGGCTATAACGTTCTTCACCCAATGGGCTACGACTCCTTCGGACTTCCCGCGGAGCAGTATGCCGTAACAACGGGAAATCACCCCAACGGCTTTACGCAGGAGAATATAGGAACCTTCTCAAAGCAGCTCAAGGAGCTGGGCTTTGACTATGACTGGAGCAAGATGATAGCAACCAGCGATCCCGAGTTTTACAAGTGGACGCAGTGGATATTCAAGCAGCTCTATCTTGACGGCTACGCGCAGTATATCGATATGCCCGTCAACTGGTGCGAGGAGCTTGGAACGGTGCTCTCAAACGACGAGGTCATCGACGGCAAGTCCGAGAGAGGCGGCTATCCCGTTGTAAGAAAGAACATGAAGCAGTGGGTCATCAATCAGCCCGCCTTTGCCGAGGAGCTCCTTGAGGGACTTGAGGAGATAGACTGGCCCGAGTCAACCAAGCTTATGCAGAAGAACTGGATAGGCAAGTCCACGGGTGTTGAGGTCAAGTTTCAGATCGTAGGCGGCGGTGAGTTCTCTATCTTTACAACGTGTATAGAGACCATATACGGCATAACCTTTATGGTGCTTGCCCCCGACGGAGAGATAGTAAAGCAGCTTATGCCCCGCATTGAGAACAAGGCAGAGGTGCAGGCTTATATAGACGAGACTCTCAAGAAGAACGATATGGACAGAACCGAGCTCAACAAGACAAAGTCAGGCTGTGAGCTCAAGGGCGTTTCCTGTATCAACCCCGTAAACGGCAGAGAGGTGAGAATGTTTATCGGTGATTTCGTTCTCGCTAACTACGGAACGGGAGCGGTAATGGCGGTTCCTTCTCACGATCAGCGCGATTTTGAATACGCTATCGCACATAACATCGATATGCTTCAGGTCATCGACGGAGACGAAAAGCTGGGACACGTTGACGTATCCGAAAAGGCTTTTGAAAAGGGCGAGTATCTCGGAAAGGGCTATAAGCTTATAAACTCCGAGGAGTTCACGGGGCTTACCGTTGAGGAGGCTAAGGAAGCAATTACATGTAAGCTTGAGAAGATGGGCGTTGCCAAGAGAACGGTCAACTACCATTTCAGAGAGTGGATATTCGCAAGACAGCGCTATTGGGGCGAGCCTGTTCCCGTGGTTCACGGTGAGGACGGAAGCATTCACGTGCTTGACGACGAGGAGCTTCCTCTTATACTTCCCGAGCTTGAGAACTACAAGGGCGTAAACGGTAAGGCGCCTCTTGAGAACGCCACCGAATGGAAGTCTTACGACAAGGACGGCGTCAAGGGTGTAAGAGAGACCTCTACCATGCCCGGCTCCGCAGGCTCCAGCTGGTACTTCTTGCGCTATATTGATCCCAACAACGACAAGATGTTTGCCGATCCCAAGCTCCTTGAGCATTGGATGCCCGTTGACCTTTATATAGGCGGACCCGAGCATGCGGTGGGACATCTTATGTATTCAAGAATTTGGAACAGATACCTTTACAATAAGGGACTTGCTCCCACTAAGGAGCCCTTCAAGAAGCTGGTGCATCAGGGAATGATACTCGGCTCAAACGGTATCAAGATGGGTAAACGTTATCCCGAGTTCGTTGTAAATCCCAGTGACGTGGTCAGGGACTACGGCGCTGATACGCTCAGACTTTACGAGATGTTTATGGGACCGCTTGAGGTGTCCAAGCCCTGGAGCAATCAGGGAGTTGACGGAGCGAGAAAGTTCCTCAACCGTGTTTGGGCGTTCTTCACTGAGCCCGATAATCTTACCGAAGGAGAGGGCGGTGCTCTTGAGAAGGTATACCACAAGAGCGTTAAGAAGATAACCGAGGATTTCGAGAAGCTTGCGTTCAATACGGCTATCTCTCAGATGATGATATTCGTAAACGCTGTATATAAGGAGGGCAAGTGCCCCAAGGCGTATGCGGAGGGACTTATCAAGATGCTGTCCTGCATCTGTCCTCATATCGGTGAGGAGCTTTGGTCGATACTCGGTCATAACGACACCATCGCCTTTGAGCCTTGGCCTACCTTTGACGAGGCTAAGACTGCTGACGACGAGGTGGAGATCGTTGTGCAGATAAACGGTAAGCTGAGAGGAAAGATAAAGGCTGCCGTTGATACGCCCGCGGCTGAGGTCATCGCTCTTGCCAAGGCAGACGAGGCAGTTGCCGCTGCTATCGAGGGCAAGACTATCGTTAAGGAAATTTCCGTGCCCAATAAGATAGTTAATATAGTAGTAAGATAATCAAACGAGCCGAGTCACCTCAGTGACTCGGCTCGTTTGCGTGGAGAATATCGGCAAATTGGGATTTAGCGATGTGTTCGCTATATTAGCACTTACTTCATAAGGCTCCCTCCGGGAGGGAGCTGTCAGCGAAGCTGACTGAGGGAGAGTGCGTCAAAACATAATGAAATCTTAACCGTTATGCACGCAGGC
>JAGAPH010000139.1 GCA_017623375.1 Clostridia bacterium
AGGGACCGGCGTCCTCGACGGTCCGTTCCAAACACAATGAAATTTATATATTAATATTTTATAGTTACATTATCGCCAAAAACGGACCGTCGAGGACGCCGGTCCCTACAGTTTTTGGTTTGTGCGAACACACCGATAAATCCCAATTTACACACATAACACGGTGCTTTATTTATCAGAATGTTGGCGTAAAAAGTTTTCGCCCGCCTTTTTTAAGGCGGGCGAAATTTTTAAAGAGGGGAAGGTGGATAGCTTATGCCATTACGATTCCGCTATCCGTTACCTTTACGCCAATGTTCAGTATTGATGCCGCAGATACCAGAAGCTTGGTCTTTTCTGCTTTATCCTCGTTGGACGTGGACGAAAGCTCTGCGTTTATCGCACTTACAAGCTCCGTCTTTTCATCGTCGGAAAGCTCTCTGGTAGAGTTAAGCGGATTTAACGTGGGTTCGTCGGAGCCTTCCGCATATACGGTTTCGGTCAAGGTCTTGCTTATTACCTGCGAGTCGACCACTCTCTGTACAAAGTCCTCTGCCGTCAGTCCCGTGGCACTGCCCTCACCAAATGTCTTGCCGTTGCCCTTGTCCGCGTTCATGGCAATGTTCATCATGTCGGAGACTGCCTTTGACTCGGAATCGTACTGCTCGTCGGTCAGCTCGTTCTCACTCTTGATATCAGAAAGATTTCCGAAAATATTGGATACAAGATCAGCCGTAGGCTTTGCGCTTCCTTCGGAAATTCCGTAGTTCTCCATAAGAGCGGGAGTGGAAAGCTTCTTGATGGTCTCGGCAGACGTGGGCGTCAGATCGTTCATCAGCTGCTTTACAGCCTCCTCCGTGTCGCCGTCTCCGTTGGCTGCCTGTATTACGTTCACCGTCTGAGAAAGTCCGCCGAGAAGATTTGCGTAGGACTCACTGTCGGAGGATTCGCAGATGTGTGTTGCCATGTCGGTCACCTGTGCCAGCGAAAGCTTTATCATGCCGCAGGAGCGGTCGGACTGAAGTATGCTCATAAGCAGTGACTTGGTGTTTGCCTTTCCTATGGTCTCCGTAGCGGCAAAGCAGTCAAGTATGGGTCCGATGTCTCTAATCATCTGATCCACGGGATATGACTCGTCCCCCATCATCTTGTGATATAGCTCGGAAACGTATCTGAAGCCTCGCGCAAGCTGGATAGCCTCGTTGTCTATATTGGACACTGTTTCGTAATGGAATTTGATGTTTTCCGCGCTTACTATATGAGTAAAGCTCTCAAATACCGACTGAGAGTCAAGCTTTACCGCCTGCTCACTTCCGTCGGGTGCTATTACTGTGACAGATGTGTCCGCAAGCAGTTGGCTCATGCCGTCTGCCGTAACGTTGCCCCAATCGGGGAACTCCTCAACTGTTCTTTCCGAGAAAGCGGCAAGCGACTCATCTGTAAGCTTTATTCCGTACTTTCCAAATACGTCGGAGATGGGCTTTGAAAGAGATTTTGCCAACGTGGAGCTATGCTCAGTGTCCTCGACGGCGAGCGCGGGTACGTCAAAGGCGGCTATCTTGCTCGCAAGCTCCTCGGTCATATTACCGTAAAGGCCGTCCACGTTTGAGTGTATGTCTATGATATTTCCAAATGCGATAACTCCGCTTTCCGTAATGCCCGCCACAAGGGTGTGCATACGCTCGTTCTTGAGAAGCTCACGCATTATCTCTGCCGAGTCCTCCTCATTGTCAAGCAGGGCGAGGGGATCTGAGGTGACCTCGGGAATATAGTGGTGTCTTGAAAGTGTTCCCACAGTGTGAAGGATAGTAGCCACATCCTCCTTGACAGTTTCAAAATCCTCAGCAGTCAGCGCGCCGAAGATGGCCTTTGTCGCGGGCTCAAGGGTGGGATTGGAGCTTCGGATATCTCCTATGCCAAAGAATTTCTCGCCTCTGTTCCAATGAGCCTCGGCTTGGTGCGCGAGCTCGGGAATGATAGAGGGGACCACCGTGGTGTGGGAGAACTCCTCAGCTGCCTCAAAGAACAGGTCGCGGGTCGTCTCACCGTTATATACCGACTTATCGGCGGTAGCGGAGCTTGCCGCCGTCAGCAGAGAAACGATGAAATCGGTCTCGTCGGAGAGCGTTGCCATGTGCCCGTCAACGGGATAGGTGGTCATTCCCGCGTATATTGCCTCTCCGCCTGTAAGCTTCACGGTAAGCGTTGCGGCGTTTGAAGAAGCTCCCTCGGATATATCGTGCACGATAGCGGTCACGCCGTCATCGGCGTTTGCCGTGGCAGCGGCGGCAATACCGCCAAGGGTGGATATACCGCATACCGCGGGTATAGACATGACGCAGAGGATAAGGACGCCCGATAGTGCTCCGAGAACGGAGGAGAGGGCAGTTATCCTTTCATTCTTAAGGCGCGCCTTGCGTTCCTTACGGGTGTATTTTTTCTTTTCTTCAGCCTCTTCGCTCTCGCCTCGGTTCTTTCCCGAGCCCGACATAGCGCTTGCCACAGGAACGGTAAAGATACCGAGAATGGGGCGGCAGAGCGCGAACATGGGATAGAAGAGGAGGGGAGCCGTAACCATAGCGAATACTGCCTTTACGGCGTCTGCCGATGCGGTAAGCTCAGCAAGCTCGGGGATAAGATCGGAAAGCGCGCCCGTCAGCAAAGCATAGATCAGCGTTGCCACCAGATACGCCGCCAGCGCCGACAATAGCATGGCAGCGATGGCCGCCGCTATGGTGAAGATGATCTTTGACAGGTTGTACTGCCACTTGTTTTTCTTTCCATTAAGAAAGCCGATAAGCATGGCAATCACGGCAAAGAAAGCAAAGACCAAAGAAAATAAGATCTTGAACATGGATATTCTCCTTTTTATAATTTTACTGTATTCAGTATATACCAATATTTTGGAAAAGTCAAGCCAAAACAATATCTAAGCATTATTTGTCGGGTGGGACGCCTCGCCGTCCGATCTTCTGTCTTCGCTCAGGATAGCGCAAAAGCCTACGGTGCGGTATTTCCCTTTTACAAGGATACAGTCTCTGTGATATCCCTCAAAGGTCATGCCCAGCTTTTCCATAACGTGCTCCGAGGCGGAGTTGCCCTTCATAAATCTTGCCTCTATTCTGTGAAGCCCAAGGGTATCAAAGCCGAAATCCACCACTTTTTTTGCCGCCTCCGTTCCAAGCCCCATGCCGTGATACTCGGGATTGAGAACGTACCCTATCTCGGCGCAGTTGTTGGGAGCGTCTATTTTTGTAAAGCCCGCCGTGCCGATCATCTTGCCGCTATCGGCAAGGGTGACTGCCCAATCGTAGAAATCACAGGTGGCGTATCTGCTCTCTATGTACGCCAGATAATCCCTTGTATAGGACACCGAGGGATGGGGAGACCATAACAGATATTCCGTCAGATCATCGCGGCAGGCGTATTCGTACATGTCGGGTGCGTCGGTGATGTGCATGGGGCGAAGGATCAGCCGCTCCGTCCTCAGCGTGGGTATTCGGGCAAATATCTTATATATCTTTTCTCTTTTCATGTTATTTCAATATGACCTCATAAGATTATACACAATTATTATAATCAATCCTCAGCCTTTTTGCAATAGCTTGAGAGGATTTTTGTAAAAATATTCTTAAATGACGGTATTTTTGTTATTGTCCCTTTGACAAACAGAGCGTTATGTGTTATAATTATACTGTATATTTGCGTTTATTTGATTCGGAGGATATTATGCTGACGAGAAGAGCGAGGCAGGTGCTGGACGCGCCCGTGGCTTGCGTTATATTGGGAGACGGATTTTCGGCGCGTATGCTTGCGCTGAAGCTGCTCCTGTTTAAGGGAATAGCCTCGGTGGTATGCGATACAGAGAGAAGCGCGCTTGGGCTTCTCATCCCCGCGGGGACGTATTGCGGTCTTTGCCCCACGTCCGAGGGGGCGCTCGTTCAGGCGCAGCTTGAGGATATGGCGGATAGCTTTGAGGACGGAGTCAGGTTTCTCGTGTTCGGGTCGGAAAGATTCCGCACCCTTATGGAAAGCCGCCGCGAGGCACTTGAGAGCAGATATATAATTGCGGATAAGAGCAGTATTTTTTCAATGAGCGCGCCTTTCAGGTGTAACGGCTGACGCGCTCCCTTGAAAATAACGGATATAAAACGGAGAGGAGGATAAAATGTTGACGGACGGAAAAACGCTTGGGATACTTGGCGGTCTCGGACCGATGTCAAGCGTATATTTTTACGAGATGCTGACTGCGCACACAAAGGCGGAGCGCGATCAGGATCACCTAAATATCATACTCTCCTCAAGAGCCGATACTCCCGACAGGACGGATTATATAACGGGGCGGTCAAGCGACAACCCCATATATACCATGATGTCCGAGGTGTCAAGGCTTATAGGCGCGGGGGCGGATATCATCGCCATTCCGTGCAATACGGCGCATTATTTTTACGATAGCATAAGCGCCGCGGCGTCTGTTCCCGTTATAAATATTATTCGCCAGACGGCAATATTTTGCAGGCGCGAGGGTGTAAAGCGGGCAGGAATACTTGCCACTGAGGGCACGGTGCTCTCGGGCGCTTACTCACAAATATTCGGGCTTGCGGGCATGGAATGTATCTCGCCCGACGAGCAAGGACAGAGACAGGTGACCGATATGATATACGGTCAGATAAAAAAAGGCGTTATGCCCTCGGCAGAGGCGCTTGCCGCGGTGGCAAACGGTTTGAGGGCGCGTGGGTGCGATAAAATAATACTCGGCTGCACCGAGCTTTCACTGCTTAAGAGGAGCGGTGCGCTTGAGGACGAGTGGTTTATAGATTCCCTTGAGGTGCTTGCTTATTCAGCTATAAGACTGTGCGGCAAGACGCCCGTTGGATTTGACCCAAGGCTTATGCAGTTCAAGCCGTAATACGAAGAAGTGGAAAGGAAGAGAACTATGCTTTTAAAGGAGCTGATGTCTGTCATCGACTATAAGGAGACTATCAACCGTTCGGGTGTGGACTCGGAGAGGGTGGAGATAAGGTCTCTTTGTTGTGACTCAAGAAAGGCTTGCGCCGATTCTATGTTCGTCTGTATATCGGGCACACTTGCCGACGGCCACGATTTTGCCAGAGCCGCATACGCGGGCGGCTGCCGTGTGTTCGTTACCGAGCACCGCGCCGATCTTCCCGACGACGCTTTCGTGCTTATAACGAGTGACACAAGAGTGGCGCTTGCCTGCCTGTCTGCCCGCTTCTTCGGAGATCCCGCCAAGGAGCTGACCGTTATCGGTATCACGGGCACAAAGGGCAAGACAACGTCCTCACTGCTTATCTATAACATACTCAATGAGAGCGGTATACCAACGGCTTACATAGGCTCAAACGGTGTCAGCTACCTTGACTGTCAGTTCAGCACGGTAAATACCACCCCCGAGAGCTACGACCTCCACGCCCACATGAGAAAAATGGTGGATAGCGGGGTAAAGATACTTGTTATGGAGGTGTCCTCTCAGGCATTGAAGATGGCGAGAGTTCACGGGATAAAGTTTGATATCTGCGTGTTTACCAATCTGTCGCCCGACCATATCGGCGAGTTTGAGCACCCCGATTTTGAGGACTATAAAAAGTGCAAGCACACGCTCTTTACCGACTACGGAGCGGAGTACATAGTATATAACGGCGACGATGAATATGCCTCCGACGTGGTTGGCGGCAACCGCTGCGAAAAGGCGAGCATATCCGTTGGAGCGGAGGCGGACTTCAGAGCGGATTCCATCACTTACTTCCGCTCCGAGGGCAATATTGGCGTAAGCTTTGAGTGCACAAGCGAGGGAAAGACCTTCCCCGTGGCACTGTCATTCCCCGGGGAGTTCAGCGTTTATAACGCGCTGACTGCTATCGCGGTGTGCATGAAGCTTGGACTTTCGGCGGGTAAGATAACAAAGACCATGCGCCATATCCGCATAAAGGGACGCTTTGAGACCCACGAGCTTCCCTGCGGAGCTACAGTGGTGATAGACTACGCTCATAACGGAGTCAGTCTTAAGGCGGCGCTGAACGCGCTGAGAGTGTACAACCCCAACAGACTTATTTGCCTTTTCGGCTCGGTGGGCGGACGGACCAAGATGCGCCGCGCGGAGCTGGGGCTTGTGGCATCAAGAGACGCGGATTTCTGCATACTTACCGCGGACAACCCCGATAATGAGCCGCCAAACGCAATTATTGGCGAGATAGCGTCCTATTTTACCGCGGGAACGTGTCCTTACGTGGCTATTCCCGACAGGCGTAAGGCTATAGAATACGCCCTTGAGAACGCCGAAAAGGGAGATATAATACTGCTTGCAGGCAAGGGACACGAGTCCTATCAGATAATATGCGGTGTCCGCGAGAGCTTCAGCGAAACGCAGATCGTTGAGGAATACTGTAAAAGAGTGAGAGAGGGTAAGACTTGATGAAAAAATACCCATTGAAATTAAGCTATACGGCAAAGACCGCGCTTTGGGCGGGAAAGAGACTTAAGAGGGAGTTTGGAAAGGTGTCCGAGCATGAGACGGTGTCGGAGACATGGGAGCTTTCCGTCCGTGAGGACGAAATGGCAAGAGTGCTCAACGGCGAAGCCGAAGGAATGACGCTTGCCGAGTATTTTGAGGCGTGCGGATACGACTGCGTAAGCCCTGCATTTGGCAAGGGTCAGCGCTTTCCTTTGCTTGTCAAGCTTATAGACGTGGCGGACGTGCTTTCGGTTCAGGTGCATCCCGACGACGACTACGCGCGCAGAGTGTAGAACGATAGCGGAAAGACCGAGATGTGGTACGTGGTGGACTGCGCCGAGGGCGCTCAGCTTGTCTACGGACTCAAGGAGGGGCTGACGACACGTGATCTTGCGCTTGCCGTAGAGGAGGGCAGGATAGGCGACGTAATGAATTATTGCCCAGTAGAGGCGGGACAGACCTATTTTATCCCTGTGGGAATGCTTCACGCTATAGGCGCGGGAATACTTATCGCCGAGATCCAGCAAAATTCTGATCTTACATACAGAGCCTATGATTTTGACCGCGTTGGAGCGGACGGAAAGAAGCGTCCGCTGCACGTTGACAAGGCGTTGGCAGTGACCAGACCCTACACAGAGGCACAGGTAGACGCCATACGCTACGCACGCGGACGGGAGTGTGATGAGGGCGAGCTGCTTGCAAGCTCCGAATTTTTCAAGGTGAGGAGACTTAAGGTGGATAACGGCGTCAAGCTTACGGCGACGGAGGAGAGCTTTGTATCCCTGCTTTGTATCGATGGCGGCGGCGTGATCGTCCTTGACGGTGAGGAATACGCCATAGCCAAGGGAGACAGCTATTTCGTTCCCGCGGGCACGGGCGCGTTTGCGCTTTCGGGCAAAATGACGGTAATAGCGTCGGAGATATAAGCTTTACGAGGTAATCGAACAGAAAAAGGGGTCAAGTTGAGTCTTGACTCCTTTTGCGTGTGGTGGGTATATTGATAAATTGGGATTTATCGGGGTGTTAATAGTTACATTATTCCACGAACAATCCCTCAGTCGCCTTCGGCGCCAGCTCCCTTTGCACAAGGGAGCCTAACGAAGAAAGTGCGTAATTTCATATAAATCAAGAAAATATCGGTAT
>JAGAPH010000140.1 GCA_017623375.1 Clostridia bacterium
AGTGCGTCAAAACATAATGAAATCTTAACCGTTATGCACGCAGGCTCCTCCACCCGCTACGCGGGAGCCCCCTCTCGGAGGGAGCCTTATGTGAGTGCGAACACAGATTGTAAACCCACCGATAAATCAAAATTTGAAAAATAAAATCAAGGAGAAAAAGCATGATAAAAATAGCGATCGACGGTCCCGGAGGAGCGGGAAAGAGCACGGTAGCCAAGGCGGTTGCCGCAAAGCTGGGAATAATCTACGTGGACACGGGAGCGCTTTACCGCACGGTCGGACTTTACGTCAAGATGCAGGGAGTCTCCCCCGAGGATAAGGCGGGAGTTATCGGCTGCCTCGGAGGCATACACATAGAGCTTGGATACGTTGACGGTAAGCAGCACGTTTACCTGAACGGCAAGGATCACGGTGATGAGATACGTACTCCCGAGATGTCCATGTATGCCTCAAAGGTGTCCGCTATTCCCGAGGTCAGAGCATTTCTTTTGGATACTCAAAGGGATATAGCCTCCAAAAACAGCGTTATCATGGATGGAAGAGATATAGGTACGGTGATCTTGCCCGACGCCGAGGTCAAGATATTCCTCACCGCCTCCGAGGAGTGCAGGGCAAAGCGCCGTTATGAGGAGCTTATCGCCAAGGGGCAGAAGGTCACTTACGAGGACGTGCTGAACGAGATGAACCAGAGAGACAGACAGGATAGCACCAGAGAGGTGGCTCCCACTGCCGCCGCAGCGGATGCCGTTCTGCTCGACAATACGGGAATGACCTTTGACCAGACCGTGGACGCCGTGGTGGCTCTTGCCCAGAAGGCGCAGAATAAGTAAGAAAGGCGGGAAGCCGCATTGAGTAATAAAAAAAGCAAAAAGCAGGGAAGCGGATTCTTTCGGATCATATACGCTCTGCTATCGGGTGTTATAGGACTTATATTCAGAATTAAGGTCATTGGAGCGGAGAACGAGCCCGAGGAGGGTGGATTTGTGGTCTGTGCCAACCATATCTCGGCGACCGACCCAATAGTTGTCTGCTACGCCTTTCGTCGACATCAGGTGTGCTTTATGGCTAAAAAGGAGCTGTTTAAGATACCGCTTCTTTCGGGGCTTATACGCATGCTGGGAGCTTTCCCAATCGACCGCTCGGGCAACGACGTGGGCGCTATAAAGAAGGCGGTGGGTCTTGTGACCGAGGGAAAATGCCTCGGAGTATTTCCTCAGGGACACAGATACCCCGGTGAGGATCCGAGAACGACCAAGACCAAGAACGGAGCGGCGCTCATAGCGTCCCGTGCCTCTGCTGACGTAGTCCCCGTTTATATATGGACAAAGGGCAGAAAGCACAAGCTTTTCAGAAGGACCTACGTTATAATCGGAGAAAAGATACCCTTTGAGAGCTTCGGGTTTGATAAGGAAGAGAGCGGTGCTTACTCCAAGATCACCGAGCAGGTGTTTGACAGAGTGTGTGCCATAGGAGAGGACTTCACCGAGAGGCTGAGATCGGAGGGCAAGATAAAGTGAATGTGACCGTTGCCGAAAACGCGGGCTTTTGCTTTGGTGTCAAGCGCGCGACTGATGCTCTTGAGGAGCGGATAGAAAACAGGGCGGCGGGAGAGAGGATATATACGCTCGGCACGCTCATACACAACGAAACTTATAACAAGTGGCTTTACGACAGGGGCGTGCGCGTTACGGATATCGGTGAGATAGAGGCGCTTGCCGCAAGCGCTACGGCGGAAAGCCCCGTGACGGTGTTCGTCAGAGCCCATGGGATACCCTTGGAGCACGAGCAATTGCTGGACAGGCTGGCAGGGAGCACCCCGTATTTTTCCTACAGGGACTGTACCTGTCCGTTCGTCAAAAAGATACACAACATAGCGAAGGAGAACTCCTCCCCCGATAAGGTGTTTATCCTTCTCGGCTCTGCATCTCACCCCGAGGTGGTGGGCATAATGAGCTATTTTGAGTATGAAAAATTTACAGTAAACTCCGCTGAGGAGCTATACGGGCTTGTTAATAGCTTTGATGAAAAAAATCTATTGCAAAAAACACCAATTTTAGCGGCTCAAACTACTCAAAATTTGTCGGAATGGAAAAAAAGTCAAGAAATTTTTAAAAAACTATATACAAATGCCTTAATTTTTGATACAATATGTAATGTTACGGAATCAAGGCAGACCGAGGCGGCTTCTCTGTCCCGAAAATGCGACCTTATGGTGGTCATCGGAGGAAGAGAAAGCTCGAATACGGCTAAGCTGTATTCCATTTGTAAAGAAAATTGTCCGCAGACCTATTGGATCGAAAGGCCCGAGGAGCTTGCGGTTAACAATTTAATAACGTCGGCCCACACGAAAGTGGGTATAGCCGCGGGAGCATCTACCCCGTCAGGCGTAATTCAGGAGGTATATAAAACCATGAGCGAAATGAATGAAAATTTTGCAGAGCTGTTGGATGCGACAGAGATCAAAACTTTAAATACAGGAGACACCGTTACAGGAACCGTAACATCTGTTACCGATGCTGAGCTTTATCTCGACTTCGGCGCACAGGTCACAGGCCTTATCAAGGCTGAGCAGATAACCGACGATTCCTCTGTAAAGCTTACCGAGATGTACAAGCCCGGCGACGAGATCGAAGCTTTCGTTATCCGTGTAAGTGACGTTGAAGGCTTTGCTGAGCTTTCCAAGAAGCGTGTTGATTCCGATAAGAATTGGCAGAAGATCGTAGACGCAGCAGAGAACAATGAGGTTCTTACGGGTAAGGTCGTAGAGGTCGTTAAGGGCGGTGTATCCGTTCTTGTTGACGCAAACCGCGTATTCGTTCCCGCATCCCAGACTGGCGTTCCGAAAGACGAGAGCCTTGACACCATCAAGGGACAGGAAGTAAGCCTCAAGATTATTGAGATCAAGGGCAAGAGAGCTATCGGCTCTATCAGAGTCGTTGCAAGAGAAGAGCGCCGCGCTCGCGAGGAGGCTTTCTGGGCTTCCATGGAAGAGGGCAAGGTATTCAAGGGCGCTGTTAAGAGCATGACCTCTTACGGTGCGTTCGTTGACCTTGGCGGTGTTGACGGTATGGTACATAAGTCCGAGCTGTCCTGGAAGCCTATCGCTACTCCTGCGGCAGTTCTCGAGATCGGTCAGGAGATCGAGGTATTCGTTAAGAGCTTTGACGCTGAGAAGAAGCGCATCTCCCTTGGCTACAAGAAGGATTGCGACAATCCTTGGTACATCTTCACCGGCAAGTACGCAGTAGGCGACGTTGCTTCCGTTAAGATTGTAAACATGATGCCCTTCGGAGCATTCGCAGAGATCGTTGACGGTGTTGACGGTCTTATCCACATCTCCCAGATCGCTCAGCAGAAGATCGGCAAGCCTGCAGACGTGCTTGAGCTCGGTCAGGTAGTTGACGCGAAGATCATCGCTATCGACGAGGAGAACCAGAAGGTAAGCCTTTCTATCCGCGCGCTTCTTGACGAGGCACAGGCGGCTGAAGAGGCAATGCCCGCCGACGAGGTTGTAGCTGAAGAGGCAGCTGCTGACGCCGAATAATCAGGAGCAGCAGACCGATACAGTATTTTTCAGGACTGTTGCATAAGATGCGGCAGTCCTGTTTTTTATTAGGTGATTTATTCAAATTTTGATTTATCGGTGGGTTTACAATCTGTGTTTGCTCTCTCTTGATTGTAGGGACCGGTGTCCTCGACGGTCCATTTTATGCGATAGTGTAACTATTGAAAATCATAAGGTTTCATTGTGTTTAATGCGGACAGTCGAGGACGCCTGTCCCTACAGTTTTTGTTTGGTGCGAACACATCAAACACACCGATAAATCCCAA
>JAGAPH010000141.1 GCA_017623375.1 Clostridia bacterium
CCTGCGTGCATAACGGTTAAGATTTCATTATGTTTTGACGCACTCTCCCTCAGTCAGCTTCGCTGACAGCTCCCTCCCGGAGGGAGCCTTATGAAGTAAGTGCTAATATAGCGAACACATCGCTAAATCCCAATTTAGCGATAAACATCTTCATACTCATTTTTGTTCAAATTTCACAAAAATTCGGTTTGCTATTGACAAAAAAATTTTTTATGATATAATAGAGTAAATATAATGCTTGATCAGGAGAAAAATCAAAGTGGATAACGGCGATAGTGACGGTAACTGTCGAAGTACCTGTTACCTTAACCGAATAGCTTTTGTGGACGCATAATTCCGAGAAAAAAACTCGGGCTTATGCTTTTTTGCGTTTCACCGATCTTTCAAATACGGCATTGTAAAATTTAATTATCCGCATAGCGGAAATACTTATTTTAAGGAGTTTTTATTATTATGTTACCCGACGGGAGTTTACCTACGATCATCGGTATGCTGATCTGCCTTACTTTCTCTGCTTTCTTCTCTGCAAGCGAGACCTCTTTCACTTCTCTTAACAGAAACAAGATGAAAAATCTTGCTATTGAGGGAAATAAAAAAGCCACTCTCGTTATGAAAATGAACGAGAACTACGACAAATTGCTTTCCACGATCCTCGTAGGTAATAACATAGTCAACATCTTGCTTTCATCACTCGCAACCCTTTGGTTCATGGAGCTTTTGGCAAACACCCAAGCGCACGGCTACGCCACCACCATATCAACGGCGGTTATAACCGTTATCGTGCTTATCTTCGGCGAGATAACGCCCAAGAGCCTTGCAAAGGATCACCCCGAGGGCTTTGCCATGGCAGTTGCTAAATTTCTGAGATTTCTGACTATTATACTCTCCCCCATAAATTTCATCTTTATGATGTGGAAAAAGCTCGTAACAAAGATATTCAAGCCCAACGAGGAGGATGCTATCACCGAGGGCGAGGTGCTGACGCTTGTTGACGAAGCTCACGAGGACGGAAGCATCGACGAATACAATAAGGAGCTTATTGAGAACATATTTGAGTTCGACGACCTTTCCGCGGGAGAGATCGCGACGCACCGCATGGATCTCACCATGCTCTGCATTGAGGATTCCGTTGAGGAATGGGATAGCGTGATCCAGAACAGCCGCTTCTCCCGTTATCCCGTTTACGGAGAGAGAGTTGACGACATAATCGGTATTCTTGACGCTCGCGCTTACTTCAGACTTGAGAACAAGGACAAAGAAACAATACTTAAGGAAGCGGTGTCTCCCGCGTATTTCGTGCCCGAAACGGTCAAGGCGGACGTACTTTTCAGAAACATGAAGACCAACAAGGAGTTCTTTGCCGTAGTGCTTGACGAATACGGCGGAGTGCTTGGAATAGTAACGCTTACCGACCTTGTTGAGTGTCTTGTGGGAGAGATCACGGAGACCGAGGAGGGCGAGGAGCCTGAGGAGCTTATTACCGCGCTTGAGGACAACACGTGGCAGATCAACGGCACGGCGCCCATATCGGACGTAGAGGAAGCCATTGGAATAAATCTTTCGGACGAGGATTCGGACACCTTTGGCGGATATGTTCTTGGACTTTACGGAACAGTTCCCGAGGACGGAGCGACATTCAGCCTATCCACCGATCAGCTTGAGATAAGCATAGAGGCGATAAAAGAGCACAAGATAGAAAGAGCTATCGTAACGCTGAAGGCACCCGAGGAGGAGACCGAGGAAGAGGATAAGGATAAAGATAAAGAAGATAAGGAGTGATCTCCTTTATATATCACCGCCCCCCACCCTTTAAAAGAGTGGGGGGCGGTGCGTTATTTTTTGGAGTCGGCTATTCCCTCTCCGATTATGTACGCCGCAAGAGTGGCAAAGCCCGTGGCTATCACACTCGCCTGCTCCGCGGTGATCTCAGGCAGACCAAATGCCACAACTATCGATCCGATCCCTCCTACCACCGCTATCCAGAATTTTCTGCTGCATAATTTGTTCAGTAGCTTTTCCTTCATTTGCTTAATTTCTCCTTTTCTGTATTTCATCTATGGTCTTATCCGCTTGTCTTATTCTCTGCTCCGCTACGATCAGCCGCTCCGTCAGCTCCTTGATATCGAGCTTTACGTTTGCAATATCCCTCTTTATCTCACCTATTCCCTCGACTATATCCTCAAGCTTTACCATCACTGTGGTAAGCTCAGATGCGTCTCGCCGCTCGTCCTTGCGCGCGCTCCGCTTTATTGAAAACACGCCCGTGTATATTCCAAAGACAAGCGAAAGGGCAGATATAAGAAGCGCTATTACAGTCTCCTCTGCCATACTGTCACCCCTGCTCCATATAGTATCTGAGGCACGTGTCGTAATACGACGTTTCCATCTGCACCGTAACGTCTATGCACAGTCCGCATCTGCCACTGTTTGCAAAGCCTCCGCCTACACTCAGGCATCTGCTATAGACCGAATTATCCGTTATGAAATACGGTCCTGTCTCCGTCTCCTCTCCAACCTCCGACGGAAGGGTCATGCACATGCGTCCGTTGTCAGAGGAAAAGGCAGTCACGCTTCCGCTTACTCCGGGAAGCATATAGCTGCTGCTCTTTTTTGCCGACGCCATAGACCCCGAGCGGTTGGTCTCGGGATTATATACGTAGCACGGATCGTTGAAGTAATCCTCAAGAATGGAGCTGTACATGCGCGCGCTATACGCGTTGCCAAGCATATTCCGTCCGTTGCCCCACGGGTTTTCCTTACCTCGCCAGATGCAGGGCGACTTGCCGTCCGTGTTGCTTGTAGCTGAGCCTGACGACGCCCCCGTTACCGCCTGTGCCGCCACTCCCGTCTTGAACATTCTGCTATTTATGTATTTGCCCGCGACAGCCGTGGACAGATATTGGCTTGTATTTACGGTCGCCTGCGTTCCGTCGGCACTATAAGTAATGCTGTTGATAAAGATGTTGTCGTGTATGATATTTATCTGAGAGAGATCTGAGCTTATGGAAAAGGTCTGACCTGCCGTAAGCTTTGCCGCAGTAGCCGCGGAAACGGTGAAATTGTAGTTGTCCTTTCTTGCTATGACCTTATCGGTACTGTCTCCGTAGGCAAGACCGCTGACTCCCTTCATCACCGAGCCAAGATCCTTGGTGGCAAACTCGACCAGCTGAAGTACGGTCTCCGAATAGAATACCTCCACAGGCTCTCCGAATGCCTTGGCATTGTATGTGCCGATGTTCTTGCAGAAGGTGATATAGGGCATACAGGTGGGTATTACACCCGCCGTGGAGCGTGGCTTGTACGTTCCGTCGGTGTTTTCCTTCAGATAGGTCTCAAAGCAGGGCAGATATACCTTATCATGTCCGTTTTTGAACATGGGCGCAAGCGAATAACCGTCACAGGGAGAGCCGCAGACGCTGACGTAGTTGTTTATATCCGTATCGTCTGAGATGTAGAACGGCGTACACTCATAAAGCAACTCGTAGTCCGAGGAGGTCCATGAAAAATACTGGTCGCCCAGGTAATATATTATCTCCCACTTACCGCGCAGCTCGTTCCATATGCCGTTGCATATGCGCCTGTTATAGAAGCTGACTCCGTCGAAATCGTTCCTTACAGTGGCGTCTCCCACTGCCACCTCGGCGACCATACCCTCCGCCGCGTCCTCACGAACGCCCTGTACTCCTCCATCGGGAAAGCGGACGGAATATTTCTTCGGCGTTGCCCCTCCGCCTCCAAGCGTGTAAGAGGCGGGTATGCCAAAGGAAAAGGACAATACCTTTGCGGTGTCTTCTCCCGAGGCGCTTATCTTTACCGTAGGCTGAGCGTTATCATCCACCATATGTATCTCTGCGGTAGGTGTTCCCCAGCCTGCTGCCGCTCCCGTACCCTTGAGCGTTCCCATATAGCTCCAAAGCCCCTTGGCGGTACAGTGATAGGTCTCGTAGGTATCTGTATTGAAGTAGAAGTCCCCAACGCCCGAGATCGGGATATCGGCGGCAATATCCTGTCCCTTGCCGCTGAGTGCCGTGCCCATGAGCCAGCCGTTTCCGTTGAATACTCCGTTGTCGGCGTCCTCCCTTACCGACTCCGCAGCGCTGACCGCCTGCTCCATATACTTCATTATCTGAGCCACCTCATTCTCAGTAGGCGGCACTGTTTCTATACCGTCGGGGTCGAGCGTATTGAGCACGTCAAGCTCACCCGTAACGGTTATTTTTGTCTTTTCGTTTTCGTAGCCCACCACGGCAAAGCCCGTTTTGCCACGAACTGCCATGACCTCGGCGGGTATAGGCACTGGGTCGCCTGCCCACACCACACTTACGGGATCTCCCTCGGGCGGACTGAAAACGATCTTTTTGGAAAGCCCCTCCCAATCCTCGCCGAACTCGATGTCGATAAAGTCGAAGCCGTAGCTTCCCTTAGTTCCCGCGATAAATCTTGAGGGCTGCATTGAATAATTGTCAATTTTTATTTTCATTTTCGTGATCCTTTTTGCGGTCTCACGTTATCCCGATATAATCATACCACATCTTGCGTATTTATTACTGACAACATTTTGTCAGTAAAGAAGCTTTTCCTTCAAATTTTGATTTATCGGTGGGTTTACAATCTGTGTTCGCACTCACATAAGGCTCCCTCCGAGAGGGGGCTCCCACGTAGCGGGTGGAGGAGCCTGCGTGCATAACGGTTAAGATTTCATTATGTTTTGACGCACTCTCCCTCAGTCAGCTTCGCTGACAGCTCCCTCCCGGAGGGAGCCTTATGAAGTAAGTGCTAATATAGCGAACACATCGC
>JAGAPH010000142.1 GCA_017623375.1 Clostridia bacterium
GAGCCTGCGTGCATAACGGTTAAGATTTCATTATGTTTTGACGCACTCTCCCTCAGTCAGCTTCGCTGACAGCTCCCTCCCGGAGGGAGCCTTATGAAGTAAGTGCTAATATAGCGAACACATCGCTAAATCCCAATTTGTACAGTAATTTTTATATATGATAGAGAAAACTTTAATTATTCAAGAACTTAAATATATTCCATGGAAACACATCGGGGGGAGTCACGGAAAAGGTAAGCGTTTGGTGGCTTTGAGGGTGCGGAAAGGAGAGCGTGTGCGACAATAGCGCAACAGAGGAGACACCGTCCTTTGGCGCACCGTATCTGCGATCTCCCAAAAGCGGGTGACGCCGAGAGGCAAGCTGAACTCTTATTTGATGTGTTCTTCCCGTATGCAGCTTTATCCTCAAAAGAGAGATGGGCAGATCCGAGAGGCTTGCCGTTTCCAAAACGGAATACTCAAGCGACGCTTGCTTAACGCCCGCCCGCTTTTTATGTACTACAAAGGATTTTGAGTGGCTACGGTCATAGAACAGGAGATCCGAAAGGGTGTCATGTTCTTTTTCGGGAACGCCGTGTATTATAGCAAGATATTCCTTGGTAAAGCTATCTGTGCGTATGCTCTCGGAGAGAGCAGCGGCACTTTTGCTATCCCTTGCGAATACCATGACACCAACAGTTTCCCTGTCAAGGCGGTGAACGGAAAATACCTGAGTATTTTTCTCTCCTTGGGAGCATAGCGCCTCGGAAAGCTTTACGGTGACGGAGTCCTGACTGTCTCCCTCGGATAGCTCTCCGCAGTCCTTTTGACACACGATCAGGTAATTATCCTTGTAAATAATATTCATTACGACCTTCCTTCGCGTTTATTGCCTGTCAACGGTTATAACGGCAAAAAACGTTGGATTTATATCTTTTATCTTTTGCTCCGTAAGCTCTGTCAGCTGCTTGTTTGAAAGTGATAGCTCAAACGGAGCGGTTATGTCGAAAATAAGATTTGAATGAGTATGTCCCTCAACGAAACGAAAATCGTGTATGCCCAACCGACTGTCTATGGATTTTACACATTCAAGAGTCAGGTCGCGAAGCTCGGACACTCTTTCGTCGTTGGTAACTATGGGATCCATGTGGATAGTTGCGCGCACACCGAGATCTGTGTATAGTCGCTTTTCAACATTGTCTATTATATCATGGATATAGTAAACGTTCAATGTACCGTCAACCTCGGCGTGCAGTGAGGCTATGGTATTACCAGGACCGTAGTTATGGACCACCATGTCGTGTATTCCGCATATTTCGGGGTACTCAGCCGTTATGGCAACCATGCTCTCCACCACCTCGGGCTCGGGAGGAGAGCCAAGAATAGAGTTTTTGGTCTCGTTGAGTATCTTTATGCCCGCGATCAAAATTATGACTGACACGATCGCTCCCATATAAGCGTCGGTGTCAAAGCCCGTAAATCGGCTGATGAGCGCGGATACCAGCACCGCAGAGGTAGCAATGGCGTCCGAAAGACTGTCCGAGGCGGTGGCGGAAATGACGGAGGATTTTATTTTTTTAGCTATTCTTTTGCCCGAAAATCCAAGCCAGAGCTTTACTGCTACGGAAATGGCAAGTACTATCATTACTGCCGCGTCAAAGCTTGCGCTGACAGGCTCGATTATTTTGGATATGGACTCCTTCATAAGCTCCACTCCAACGAGGAGCACCAAAAACGAGACTATCATCGAAGCCACGTATTCAATGCGTGCGTGACCGAAGGGGTGGTCGCGGTCAGCGGGCTTGGCGGCTATTTTAAAGCTTATAAGAGATATTATCTGCGAGCCTGCGTCTGACAGATTGTTCAGCGCGTCGGCGGTGACGGAGATAGAGCCGCAGAGCGTTCCGAAAACAAGCTTAATGGCGGAAAGCAGTAGGTTTGCAACGATACCCACTATGCTCATCAGCACTCCGTATGCGTGGCGTACGGCGGGAGATTTTGTGTTTTGTCTGTCTTTGATGAAAATTTTAGAAAGTAGACCGATCATATTGACCTCTGTAATCAAAATCTGAAATATAAAAAGGGATTGTATCCCGAATCCGCAAGATAACATGTGCATATGACAAGAGAAAAGACACCCAGCGTACATGCGGCAATTCTTGCACCAACAGGTCTTTCACTTTGCAAGCGCCGCATAAAGCGTGAGGGAAGTGGAGTAGCTCCTATTGCCATTATAAACAGATAGGGGAGATTGCGCCACAGCTCAAAGAGAGAATCGTTATTTGCAAGTGGGCAACCTATGCCGAGCATTTGTCCCATATACCTTACGCCGTCCGCTATTTCCAGCGCTTCTCCGTCGCAGGCGAATATAAGCCAGCCCAAAAGGATAAAGAAGAGCGCGTAGAGACGGCAGACCGTTTTGGGAAGCCGAGACAAAGCCTTTAGTAAAAAAGCCTTTTCCAAGGCAAGCAGACTGAAGAAATAAAGCCCCCACAAAATAAAGTTAAGTCCCGCGCCGTGCCAAGCGCCCGTCAGAAGCCACGTTATCAGCAGATTGACGTACATTCTGCCCTTGCCGCGTCTGTTTCCCCCGAGGGGAATATAGACGTATTCTCTGAACCACATGGACAGGGTGATATGCCACCTGCGCCAGAATTCTGTTATGCTTTTTGATATATACGGATAGCGAAAGTTATCGGGAAATTCAAAGCCGAATATCCTGCCCAGACCCTTTGCCATATCGGAGTATCCCGAAAAATCGTAGTATATCTGAAAGGCGAAGAAGATTATTCCAAGCCATGCTCCGATAACTGTTCCGTCCACCCTTGAGCCGGTAGCGAGCGTTTGCCACACCTCGCCCGCACCGTTGGCGAGCAGTATTTTTTTTGCAAGCCCTACGGCGAACAGTCTTATTCCGTCAGCGCAAAGGCTGAGGGAATGTGCGCGCTTTTTCAGTGAATGGGCAACCTCACTGTATCGGACGATAGGCCCAGCCACAAGCTGCGGAAAAAGCGAAACGTACGTTGCGAATGTAAGCGGATCTCTCTGCGCCTCTGTTTCGCGGCGGTAAACGTCAAAAACGTAGGACATCGCCTGAAAGGTATAAAAGGATATACCGGGCGGAAGAGTCAGTCCAAGAGGAGATATTTTGAAAAAGGAGAGCAGGGGATCGAGATACTTGAAAAGAAAGAGCACGAGCACGTTAAGGGCAGCGGTTACTCCCACGAGAAGTCTTGCGCTCTTTTCTTTGCCCCCCTTCAGCTTAGCGGCTATTAAAAGACCGAGAGCGTAGTCGCCAAGGGACACCGCCAGCATGAGCGGAATATATTTTGGGTCGGCAATACCGTAAAAGACAAGGCTTGCCACAAGCAGCACGTGATTTTTTCCGCCGTTCGGGCAGATAAAATAAGCGACCAGCGTCAGCGGTAAAAACAGATACAAAAATTCCAGAGAGGAAAAAAGCATAAAGCACCTCTTTTTGGTTTTTATGTATTATATCTGTTTTAGACAGGGCGAACCCCTCATGTGGGTTCGCCCTCTTTTCAACTGCTTGCAGTTGAAAATTCACCCACTCCTGCATTTTTACAGTGAAAGGGAATTCCGCCGTCTGCGGACGGCGGCAAGGGCTATGCGCCCTTGACCGCAAAAACTTTTTGAAAAAAGTTTTATCAAAAACTTCAAATAGCTATTTAAGTGAGTTGAGGACCTCCTGGGCGGCTGACATTATGCCGATCTTTCCGCTTTCGTAGGTAAGACCGCCCTGAAGATAGGCGGTGTACGGCTCACGCAGAGGTCCGTCGGCGGACAACTCGATAGAAGAGCCTTGTGTGAAAGCGCCGGCCGCCATAATGACCTTGTCGGTGTATCCGGGCATTTCCCAAGGCTCGGGAACTACGTATGAGTCGATGGGCGAGCCTGCCTGTATTCCGCGGCAGATAGCGCACAGTCCCTCGGGACTATGTGTTATCACTGCCTGAATTATATCGTATCTCGGCTCGTCCCAACGGGGCTCTACGTCAAATCCAAGGCCCTTCTCGCCGAACATATATGCGGCAAGGTGCGCCGTTTTAAGCGCTTGCGCGGTGGTGTGAGGCGCGTAGAAAAGTCCCTTATACAGATTTTTGTTCTGTCCGAGGGTAGCTCCAACCTCAAGTCCGCAGCCCACAGACGTCAGGCGGTAGGAGGCAAGCTCCACCGCTCTCGCACTGCCCGCTATGTAGCCTCCCGTTTCAGCCATTCCGCCGCCCGGGTTTTTAATGAGCGAGCCGATTATCATGTCCGCGCCCACGGCGCAGGGCTCCCGTGTCTCGGTAAATTCACCGTAACAGTTATCTACCACCACATAGCAGTCCTGTCTTATGGAGCGTATAAATTTGATGACCTCGCCTATGGCGTCAACGCTCAGTGTTTTTCTGTTGAGATATCCCTTGGAGCGCTGAATAAATACCACCTTTACTCTATCTTCCTCTGACAGTACCTTTTTTATTCTGTCGAGGTCAAAGGAGCCGTCGTCGGAAAGCTCCGACTGCATATACTCAACCCCGAAATCGCGCAAAGAGCCGTTACCTGGAGTTCCCGTGTTTCCTATTACCTCGTCGAGAGTGTCGTAGGGCTTGCCCGCAATGGAGAAGAGGATATCGCCCGGACGGAGAAGTCCGAAAAGACCTATTGTCAGCGCCTGAGTTCCGTTGACGATACTGTGGCGCACGAAGGCAGCCTCCGCACCCATAACGTCAGCCCATATCTCGTCCAGGATCTCTCTGCCTCTGTCGTTATAGCCGTATCCGCTGGTCGGGTTGAACACCGCCTCGCTGACGCGGTGCTCCTTGAAGGCGTTCATTATCTTTTGTGTATTCTCAAACGATATCTTATCTATTCTCGAAAAGATATCCGCAAGCTCACGTTCCGCGTCAGCGGCAAGCGAGAGCACCTTTTGTGAAAATTCCATTTTTATACCTCTGTTACGTCTTAAATGCTTTTTATAAATTCCACGCCCAGATCTATGCAGCTCTGAACGTCACCCAGATCGCACATCTCAACTCCCGAATGGATATAGCGCGTGGGGATAGACAGAGCGCCTACTGCTGCTCCCGCTCCCGCAAGCTGCATAGCGCTTGTATCTGTTCCGCCGAACAGAAGTATCTCCTTTTGCGCCTTGATCTTCTTTTGCTTGGCAATCTCGCAAAGGCGACGGGTCACGTCCTCGTCGCATATGACGGAAGCGTCCTTTATCTTTATTGCCGCGCCATCTCCGAGACTGCACGCCATGGGAGCGCAGGATGGGGTGTCACCCGTTGCGGTAACATCAAAGCAAAGCGCTACGTGGGGCGCGATAGCGAAAGCCGCCGTTTTAGCGCCTCTGCAGCCAACCTCCTCCTGAACGGAGAACACGTAATATACGTCGTGCTCACACTGAACGCTCTGCATTGCCTCGGCGATACCGAGAAGAGCTGTGCAGCCCACTCTGTCGTCAAGAGGTCTGCCGCACACGCGGTCGCCGAGAAGCTTGTCAAGGCTTGGTGTCGCCACGAAGAAATCTCCTATAGATACCTGTGCCTCAGCTCTCTTTTTGCTCTTTGCGCCGATATCTATATAGAACACCTCGGATTTATAGTCAGCCGCCTTTACCTTGTCCTCGGGCACGATAACGCCCTTGACTCCGTTCTCGCTTACAACGCGGGAGTAAGCCGCCGCCGCGAGGGATATGCCCCCAACGGGAGCTACGCGGAGCATACCGCTATCTTCGATAAAGGTAACGAGAAAGCCTATCTCGTCCATATGCGCCGCAAGCATGATGCGCTTGCCATTTCTGTTGCCCTTCCTTACCGCTATGAGATTGCCAAGAGCGTCGGTGCGGTATTCATCGCAAAAGGGCGCTATAAGCTGCTCAAGCTTTGCTCTTATCTTTTCCTCTCTGCCCGAAACGGCAGGACACAGGCAAAGCTCCTTAAGTGTATTGTAAAGCTTCATATTTCCTCCTTGGACGCGCTTGCGCGAATTATCCCCTCACAGAGGTCACGCACCGCGTAATAGTCGTTGATGCTTGCAACGCAAGCGGGAGAATGCAGATATCTTGTGGGAACGGATATGGCGAGCGTTTTTACGCCCTCTGCCGTTTTGTGTATTGTTCCTGCGTCATTTCCGCCTGACACGTATCTCTTGACCTGTGCCTTCACCGATCTTTCTTTAGCAATATCAAGCGCCATGCTTACCAACGCCTTGTCGTAGATAGTAGAGCGGTCCATAACAGATATTACCGCACCGCCGCCCACGTCCGCCACCCTTCTTGAGGCGGGAACGTCTGCGATATCCGCAATGGCGGTGGTCTCAAGGACTATCGCCATATTGGGTCTTATTCTGTAAGCCGCCGCCTTTGCGCCCGAAAGTCCTATCTCCTCACGGACGGTAAAGCAGAAGCAAACGTCTGTATTTCCCTCAGCAGGGTTTTCCTTTAGCCGCCTTATAATTTCTATCATAGCGGCACAGCCCATTCTGTCGTCAAGAGCCTTGCCCTTTACCATGCCGTCTCCGAAGGTGTAGAAGGGGGAGTCGAAGGTGGCAAAATCACCTATGCTTACGTGCTCCTTTGCCTCGTCCCCGTCAAGCGCGCCTATATCAATATAAAGCTTGTCTATAGGAGTGGTCTTGCTTCTGTCCTTCTTTTCCTTGTGGTGTATTGCCTTGGAGGCAATCAGCCCGCTGAGTGTAGCGTCCTTTCCAAGCACAGTGACACGTCTGCCCGCAAGCACGCTCTCACTGATACCGCCCACCGTATCAAAGCCCAGATATCCGTTGCTTTTTATCTCGTTTATCATAAAGCCAACCTCGTCCATATGAGCGCTTATCATAATGCGCTTGCGGCTCTTGGCGTTTACGTCGCCGAATTTCATAACCGCGATAAGATTTCCCATTCTGTCGGTGTGGACTGAGTGGCAGATATCCTTAATTTGTTCTTTTATAAGCTGAGCTACCGCTTCTTCACGTCCCGAGGGACCAAATGCGGCGCAAAGCCTTTCTATAAGTTGTACCGAGTTCATATTATTATATCCTCCCTCCGAGCCATTTTATCCGCCAGCTTATCTGAGGATATAAATTCCCTCACAAGTGAAGCGAGGGAACAGATGTCCGTCATGGATATGACCTCGTTATAGGTGTGCATACAGGCGAGGGGAAGTCCCACGTCCACTACGGGCACACCGAGACCCACAAGATTTACCGTGGCGGCATTAGTACCCGTGGACGAGGGCGCGGCAACGGGCGTGTAGGGAATATCCTTTTCTCGGCAAAGCTCCTCCGTGGCAAGCGTCAGTCCACGATGCGTTGCCGCAGAGTGGGAAATGGAGATGCCCTTGTCCATTTCCACTGTTTCAAAGTCCTTTGTGTCGGGGACACGGGCGAGATTTACGTCTATTACCATGGCATAGTCGGGATCGGTAGCGAATACCGCCGCAGATACTCCGCCAAGCCTGTTAGTTTCCTCTGTGGCAGACAGAAGCACGTAAACGTCGGCGGCAAGCACTTCTGGCGGCGTGCTTGCAACGGCGCATATCCCTATGGCGGCACACGCCTTGTCGTCAAAGCTCTTTCCTATCAGTCTGCCGTTCAGCAGCTCTCCGTAAACGGGAGCAAAGCCCACGGGAGTGCCTATATCCACAAGCTCCTTTACTGCCTTGCCGTTAAGCCCAGTGTCTACCAAAAGCTCGTCGGGGGCGGGGAGCTTATCGTCCTTTTTAAGATGAGGCGGAGTGGAGGCGATTACGCCGCGCAGCTCCTCCTTGCCGTATATTATCACGTCAGCTGCCTGCATTATGGAAACGTCAAGACCGCCCATGGGCGCGATCCTCAAAAATCCGTCGTCGGTTATACCTGTGACGATCATGCCAACCTCATCCATGTGGGCGTCTATAATAACCTTCGGCGCGTTTTCTTTTCCACATTTTTTTACCAGAAGATGATTGCCCACCGCATCACAGCTTATGGAGTCAAAGTTGTCCTTGAAGGTTGACTCGATATAAGGAGTTGCTCTTTTTTCAAAGCCCGATACCGACATCACAGAGCATAGCGAGAATATCGCTTGCTTTATCTTATCCTTATCTAACATATTACCTCTTCACTTTTCACTATTACTTTTTACCTTGTCTTATCCCTGTCCCCAATATTTTTTATCCAGACTTCTGTATTGGATAGCCTCAGCCACGTGCTTTGCACCGATAGTCTCACAGCCGTCCAGATCGGCAATAGTCCTTGCCACACGCATGATCCTGTCATATCCTCTTGCGGACATACCCAGACGGTCATAAGCAGACTTGAGCAGAGCGGAAGCGGCGGTGTCCGTTACGCAGTATTTGCGTATTTCCGCCGAGCCCATCTGAGCGTTGCAGTAAATACCCTCCGTGCCCGCCATTCGCTTTGCGGCAAACTCCCGCGCGGCAATGACTCTCTTCCTTATCTGTGCCGAGGTCTCCGACCTTTCACTTGTGGAAAGCTCGTCGTAGGACAGAGAGGGAAGCTCTATCTGAATGTCTATTCTGTCAAGCATAGGACCGCTTATTTTGGATATGTAGCGCTTGACCTCGTTGGGAGAGCAGGTACAGCTCTTCGTGGGGTGTCCGAAATATCCGCATCTGCAAGGATTCATCGCGCCCACGAGCATAAAGGAGCAGGGGTAGGTCACCCTTCCGTTGGCACGGGTTATAGTGACCTTTCTGTCCTCAAGGGGCTGACGCAGAGAGTCGGTGACTATCTTTGGAAATTCGGGCAGCTCGTCGAGGAAGAGTACGCCGTTGTGTGCAAGAGACACTTCCCCGGGAAGTGGATTTACACCGCCGCCCACAAGACTCACCGCACTCATCGTATGGTGCGGCGAGCGAAATGCGCGCTGAGTCAAAAGCGACACACCTTCGGGCAGAGTGCCTGCCACGGAATGTATTTTGGTGGTCTCTATTGCCTCGTCAAAGGATAGCGGCGGGAGTATGGTGGGAAGTCTTTTGGTAAGCATAGATTTACCCGTACCCGGAGGGCCTATAAGCAGGATATTGTGTCCACCCGCAGCGGCGATCTCCATGGCACGCTTTGCCATAGCCTGTCCCTTGACGTCGGAAAAATCCATGGCTGCCGACAGTGTCGCCGCTTCAAATGCCGATCTGTCGCACTGCATGGGGGAGAGGGTTGCTTCTCCGTTAAGATGGAGTATAAGCTCACGCATGTTTTTTACTGAATACACGGTAATGCCCTCTACCGCTGCCGCCTCGCCCGCATTTTCCGCAGGAGCGTAAAACTCCTTTATTCCTGCGTTTCTTGCCGCCACGCACATGCACAAAACTCCGCGAACGGGTCGAAGATCACCTGAAAGAGACAACTCGCCAACGAAGCATTTATCTGAAAAGTTTACATCATACTTGATGACTCCCGCGCATTGGAGAATGCCGAGAAGCATAGCCGTATCAAAGGCAGAGCCCTCCTTGCGTCTGTCTGCGGGAGCAAGATTGAGAGTAAGCTCAAGGGCAGGGAAGCGGTAACCGCTATTCTCGCAAGCCGTCCGCACTCTTTCCTTTGCCTCCTTGACGGCAAGATCGGGAAGTCCCACAAGCTCAAATGCGGGTATTCTGTTCTGAGCGTTACACTCCACCGTTACGATATATCCGTCGATGCCGAAAAGTCCGGCACTGTAAACTGTTGAAAGCATGGCGATCTCCTTTCAAGTATCATTATCTTGAAAAATACATACACAGTTATTGTACCACATTTTGCCCGATTTTACAATATATAATGAAAGATAATTGTTTTTATTTTTGTCATTAAGGGGGGGAAGTTAATTGTCAAATTTTGATTTATCGGGGAGTTTACAATCTGTGTTCGCACTCACATAAGGCTCCCTCCGAGAGGGGGCTCCCGCGTAGCGGGTGGAGGAGCCTGCGTGCATAACGGTTAAGATTTCATTATGTTTTGACGCACTCTCCCTCAGTCAGCTTCGCTGACA
>JAGAPH010000143.1 GCA_017623375.1 Clostridia bacterium
CCTGCGTGCATAACGGTTAAGATTTCATTATGTTTTGACGCACTCTCCCTCAGTCAGCTTCGCTGACAGCTCCCTCCCGGAGGGAGCCTTATGAAGTAAGTGCTAATATAGCGAACACATCGCTAAATCCCAATTTAGCGAATTTACATCTTACATTCCCCTATATTTTAGCATCTATAGACATAAAAGTCAACAAATCGTAAAAATCTTAATAAATTCTTTTAAAAATGTTGGTATTTCCTTTGACATACGAAGCTTTTCGTGTTATAATTAATGTAGTTACAATAGTTTCATCAAGGAGGACAGCCGTGTCAAACGATTACAAAAATGTATCCCTCAGAATAAAGCAGCTTATCGACTACGCTCTTGAAAAGGGGCTTATCGAGACGGAGGACGTAAATTACTCCGTAAACAGTCTACTCGGTATCCTTAACGTTCCCGAATATATAAAGCCCGAGGAAGCTCCTAAGGCGGAGCTTGAGGAGATCCTCGCCGCCCTTTGCGACTATGCCTTCGGTGTGGGACTTATCGAAAATAATTCCGTGGTCTACCGCGACCTCTTCGACACCAAGCTCATGGGCGCGATCACTCCCCGCCCCTCTGAGGTTATAAAGACCTTCTCCTCGCTTTACTGCGTGTCTCCCGAGGCGGCTACCGACTATTTCTACAGCCTGTGCCGCTCAAGCGACTATATCCGTACCTATCGCGTGTCCAAGGACCTTAAATGGACATATGGCGGAAAATACGGCGAGCTTGACGTTACCGTAAACCTTTCCAAGCCCGAAAAAGACCCCAAGGCTATCGCGGCGGCAAAGCTTCTGCCCCAGAGCGGATACCCCAAGTGCCTGCTCTGTCCTCAGAACGAGGGCTATCACGGCAACGCGGCAAAGCCCGCGCGAGAGACTCTGCGTCTCATTCCCGTAAAGCTTTCGGGAAATCAGTGGTATCTGCAGTATTCCCCCTACGTTTACTACAACGAGCACTGCATAGTGCTCTCGGCGGATCACACACCCATGAAGATACACAAGGACACATTCTGCCGTCTTGTGGACTTCGTTGAGCAGTTCCCCCACTATTTCGTTGGCTCTAATGCCGATCTGCCTATCGTCGGCGGCTCTATCCTCTCACATGACCACATGCAGGGCGGTCACTACACCTTCGCTATGGCAAAGGCGCCTGTTGAAACGCAGGTGGTATTCAACGGCTACGAGGACGTAAATGCGGGACTTGTGGCGTGGCCCATGTCGGTCATCAGACTTAAGGGCGCGGACAAGGCAAGGCTTTGCGACCTCGCCGACAAGATACTCCTCGCTTGGAGAGGATACACCGACGAGGCGGCGTTCGTTTACGCCGAGACAGACGGCGAGCCCCATAACACCATAACGCCTATCGCCCGTATGAATGACGGTCTGTTCGAGCTTGATCTCGTGCTGAGAAACAACATCACCACCGAGGAGCACCCCTTGGGAGTTTACCACCCCCACGCGGACGTTCACCACATAAAGAAGGAAAATATCGGACTTATCGAGGTCATGGGTCTTGCGGTTCTTCCCGCCAGACTGCGCGATGAGATAAGGATAATGTGCGAGTATATAGCCGCGGGCAAGGACTTTGCCGACAACGCTGATATCGAAAAGCACAAGGAGTGGTTTGAGGGCATCAGGGATAAGTACGTCTTTACACCCGAAGACACTGAGGATATCCTCAAGCAGGAGATCGGCGCCGTATTTGAAAGAGTCCTTGAGGACGCGGGCGTTTACAAGCGCACCGACGAGGGCAAGGCGGCATTCCTCAGATTTATCGATTGCGTAAATTCTAAATAATTATTAGGAGGGCATCATGGCAAACTGCGTTATCACTATCGCCAGAGGCTTTGGAAGCGGCGGAAGAACTATCGGTAAGCTGTTGGCGCAAAAGCTGGATATCAACTACTATAACGACGACCTTATCAAGCTTGCATCCGAGGAGAGCGGCATCAATATCGAGCTTTTCGGAAAAGCCGATGAGCGAGTCAAGACCAATCTTTTCAAGCGCTACAAAAGAAGCTACGGAGAATGGACTATACCGCCCGACAGTGACATGTTCGTTTCCGACGACAATCTTTTCAACTATCAGGCAAAGATCATCAAAACGCTGGCGGATACATCGAGCTGCGTCATCATAGGACGCTGCGCCGACTATATCCTGCGGGACAGAAAGGACGTGGCGCGCATACTTGTCTATGCCGACAAGCCCACCTGCCTCAAGCACGTTACCGAGCTTTACGGTATGCTCCCTGCCGAGGCGGAAAAGAAGATCGAGACTCTTGACAAGGCGAGAGCAAATTACTACAAGTATTACACGGGTAATGAGTGGAGTGACGTAAAGAATTATGATCTCTGCCTCAACACCTCGGGGCTAAGCTTTGAAAAGGCAGTTGACATCATCTGCGATTATCTTAAGCAAATGGAGCTTATCTGAGATAAAAGATTTCCAAAAGGACGGAGTCAATAAACGGCTCCGTCCTTTTTGCATGCTTTCCGCTTCAAATTTTGATTTATCGAAGAGTTTACATTTTATGTTCGCACTTTTATAAGGCTCCCTCCGGGAGGGGGCTCCCGCGTAGCGGGTGGAGGAGCCTGCGTGCATAACGGTTAAGATTTCATTATGTTTTGACGCACTCTCCCTCAGTCAGCTTCGCTGACA
>JAGAPH010000144.1 GCA_017623375.1 Clostridia bacterium
GAGCCTGCGTGCATAACGGTTAAGATTTCATTATGTTTTGACGCACTCTCCCTCAGTCAGCTTCGCTGACAGCTCCCTCCCGGAGGGAGCCTTATGAAGTAAGTGCTAATATAGCGAACACATCGCTAAATCCCAATTTAGTTTTGAGGAACGTATATGAGATCAAAAAAATGGATAAAAGAGAATACTCGATCGCTTGCGGGTAAGACCGTGGCGGTGACGGGAACTACGGGCGGTATCGGCAGAGAACTGTGCAGGTATCTCGCGAGCCTTGGCGCGTCGCTCATACTCGTTGACAGAAACGCTGAGCGATCGGAGGCTCTCAGACAGGAGCTTTTGCGTGAATACCTTGGGCTATCTGCCTGCTGTGTAAATGCCGACCTTGAGGATATGGACTCGGTGAAGCGCGCTTGCGCCGTACTGAAGGAGAAAGGCGTGGATATTTTCATTCACAACGCGGGGGCGTATAGCATACCACGCCATAAATGCTCCACGGGCTACGACAACGTATTTCAGATAAATTTTGTCTCCCCTTATTACATCATAAGAGAGCTGCTCGACTCGCTGAGGAAAAGGAACGGCAGGGCAGTGGTGGTTGGCAGTATTGCCCACAATTATTCAAGGAGTGATGCGGAGGACGTGGATTTCAGCACGCGGACATGCGCCTCCCGTGTTTACGGAAACGCCAAGCGATATCTTATGTTCTCGCTTTTCGAGCTTTTCAAGGAGGAAAAGGGGGCACGTCTTGCGGTCACTCACCCGGGCATCACCTTTACCAACATAACCGCCCATTATCCAAAACTCATATTCGCCATCATAAAGCACCCAATGAAGGTCATCTTCATGAAGCCGGGGAGGGCTTGCCTTTCCGTACTGCGCGGTGTATTTGAGGACACGGGGTATCATGAGTGGATAGGTCCGCGCCTCTTTGACGTGTGGGGACTGCCCAAGAGCAAAGGGCTTCGTACCTGCAGCGAGGAGGAGAGCAGGCAGATAGCCATGAGGGCAGAGGAGATATATAGATATATAAAAAATATGTGAAAAATACTCAAGATGGGGGCAAATTAGGAAATTTAGCCCCCATTTATCTATAGTAAATGCTTTTTTGATGTGCTATAATGTGCACAGAAAATAAAAGGAGGAGTATCACATGAGCGAAAATATTCTGTTCTTTACCGACCTGTATGAGGTGTCTGCCTGCGAGGACGGACAAAGGCGACCCGTCTGCGTTCACACCACGCTGACAGGGGAGTGCACAAAGCGCTTCTCTGAGGATATTCCCGACGAAATATTTGAAACGTATAATTTCCCCTCAAGGCGGTGCCACTCCCATACGCGCAAGACCTATTATGCCACGTATACCTTCCGTGAAAGCGTCTCTCTTGAGATAAGGCTTCCCGAGGGAACAAAGCGCATAAGTGTAAAGCCCGATGAAGCACAGGCGCACGTAAAATGCCGCGACGGAAAGGCGGTGGTGGATACCGACAGATCTCTTTATTTTGTTATATACCCCGACGGAGATATATTCGGCGGGCTGAGAGTGCTGCTTGACAAGGAAAAGCCCCGCCCCTCCTGCTTTGAGCATCAGATACTGTTCACAGAGGGAGTGTATACGGCACATAACTGCGACCGTATACGCATTGACGAAAACGGCATACCCGTGATAGACGGTATCAAGGATAACACGCTTATATGGATAGGAAAGGACGCGGCGGTAAACGCGGCTATAGAGCTGAGGGGTGTCAAGAACGTGACCGTGGCGGGCACGGGAATACTCACACTTATTGACCGATGCCACGGGGCGGAGGAGGATTTCCGACAGGACAACTATTGGGGTCTTTTACGCACGGGGGCAAAGCCCAATATCATAATAAGGAGCGGGTGCGACGGTATAGTGGTGGACGGTCCTTTGCTTGACTGTGAGTTCAGAGGAATAGTCACCCGAAACAGTGATAATATTGAGATACGAAACGTCAAGATCTTCACCTCAAGCCACAATGCCGACGGAATAAATTGCTATAATACCCGCTCGCTCCACGTTGAGGATTGCTTTATCCAAAGCCAGGACGACGCCTTTTGTATGTACAACGCCTGCGACTCCATACCGTGGTTGTACGACGAGGGCTATGAGGGTGTAGTGCCCGTTTGCCGTGACGTTGAGTTTTGCCGAAGCATCATCTTTACAAACTGCCGCCCCTTTGTTTTTGGCGGACACGCAACGGGAGCGACTGAGCCCCATTGCCTCATTGAGGGCATCAACATACACGATTGCAGCATAATCGAGACACCCGTTCAGCTATCTATCGCCACAGACAGATTTTCGTATTTCTGGACTTCTGTGTTCCGAATACTGTCACAGAGCGAGCAGACGGTAAGGAATATCACCTTTGAGAATATCACGGTGGACGTGACGAAGGGATATGAGGGAAAGGTGTTCCATCTGCACGTAAGAAGCGACGAGGAGACCTCCTATACTGAGAGCCGAGGCTTTTGCATTGAAAACGTTACATTCAAAAATATCGAGATAAGGGGAGAGACGGACAAGCTTTACCCGTCGGTGATAAAATGCCGACAAATGGACGCGGACGAGAGCGTGGCGCCGTATATCAAGGGCATAATTTTTGAGAACGTGACCGTGGGCGGCTCGGAGCTGAACGAGAGCTTTTTCAGGATCGAGGGCGTGGACAACGGAATAGAGTTTAAATAAAAACAGGGGCTGTCGCATTTAGCGCAGAACAAAAATACACGAATAAATAATAAGTGAAAATTCCGCTCTCATCGTCAAAAATGCGACAGTGGGAGCGGTTTTTTGGTAGAAATTCTTACGAATTTCAATTTTTATGTGTATTTTTGTTCTGCGCTAAATGCGACAGCCCCCAATGTATTCACCCTTTTTCGACAGAGGCATATAATGAATGGTGAAGGAGGTGTAATAAAAAATGACCGACAGAAATAGATCACAATACAAGAGCTGCGCGGCGGTCATGGGAACGCTGACCAACGCGCAGAAGGCTCAAAGGGCACTGTCAGCCGCGGCGATACCAACGAGCGTTACCAAGAGCGGCTCCTCCTCGTCACACCGCGGTTGCGTGTGGAGTGTTAATTTTTCCTGCAATCAGATGGAAAACGTCAGGTCTGTTCTCTCATCGGCGGGAATAAACGTAAAGTCATGGGAGGCGGATAATGACGTATTTTGATAATGCGGCTACCACCTTCCCCAAGCCTCTTTCCGTCGGGGACGAAATGCTCAGATGTGTCCGAATATACGGTGGAAATCCGGGCAGAGGAGCACATTCTGTCTCTCTTGCGGCGGCAAAAAAGGTGTTTGAATGCAGAAATGAGCTGGCGGAGCTTTTCGGGGCTGCGGATACGGACAGAGTTTTTTTCGTTCCAAATACCACCTACGGTATAAATACGGTGCTTAAGGGGCTGCTGCGCGAGGGCGACCACGTGATAATATCGGATATGGAGCACAACGCCGTGTGGCGTCCCGTATGCAAGATGGCGAGGGATGGGAGGATACAGTACGACGTATTCAAGACTCTTACGGGAGATGCGAAGCAAAATCCCATGCGCATATGCGCTAATATTGCCAAGCTGATACGCCCGAATACCAGACTTGTCTTTTGCACCCACGCGTCCAACATATGCTCTGCCACACTGCCCATCAGGCAGATAGGCGAATTTTGCCACAGGCACGGACTGCTTTTTGCGGTTGACGGGGCGCAGTCGGCAGGGCATGAGAGGATAGATATGCGCGATATGAATATTGACGCGTTATGCGTGCCCGGGCACAAGGGACTTTACGGCCCGCAGGGAAGCGGAGCGGTGATACTTGGCGAGGGAATAACGCTCGATACCTTAGTTGAGGGCGGAAACGGAATAGACTCGCTTGAGGCACAGATGTCACTCCAGGCGCCCGAGAGATACGAGGCGGGCACGGTGGCAACGCCGTGCATTGCGGGACTTTGCGAGGGAGTAAAGACAGTCAGACGCATGGGGATAGAGAGGATAGCGGGAGGCGAGAAAGCGCTTTGCGGAAGAATGCGCGAGATGCTTGGCAACATGAAGAATATTGAGCTATACGCCCCCGAGTACGAGGGAAGCATAGTGCTGTTCAACGTCAGGGGAGTGCCGTCGGAGAGAGTAGCTGAGCTGCTTGACAGACAGGGGATATGCGTGCGGGGCGGCTATCACTGTGCCGCCCTTGCCCACAGGACGTTAGGCACACCCGACGGCGGGGCAGTGAGAGCGAGCGTGGGAATGTATAATAAGATGGCAGATGCGGAGACGTTTTACAGAGCGCTGAGAGCGGTAACCGTCGCCACATCTTAGAATAACGCACCAAATCGCAATTTACAGACTCAACACGGGGCTTCAAATTTTGATTTATCGGTGGGTTTATGATCTACGTTCGCACTTTCTTTGTTGTAGGGACCGGCGTCCTCGACGGTCCGTTCCAAACACAATGAAATTTATATATTAATATTTTATAGTTACATTATCGCCAAAAACGGACCGTCGAGGAC
>JAGAPH010000145.1 GCA_017623375.1 Clostridia bacterium
GAGCCTGCGTGCATAACGGTTAAGATTTCATTATGTTTTGACGCACTCTCCCTCAGTCAGCTTCGCTGACAGCTCCCTCCCGGAGGGAGCCTTATGAAGTAAGTGCTAATATAGCGAACACATCGCTAAATCCCAATTTAGATGTAAATATTAACTTATACTCTTTTCAAATATTCTGCGAGGTCTTGCAAAGCCCGCTTACCGTCTCCACACGCTTATCGGAATTTACGTCGTCGTGGATAGGAGCGCTGAACACCTGCCCCTCCCCGTATTCTATAACCATGCGCGCGTGACGGGCGTTGAATTTTTTCTTTCCGAACGCAACGCTTGCCCTTTCTCTGACTATCCTTACCGAGCTTATGTCGGCGTAAGGTATCTCCACCTCACTGTTGCGCTTTTCGTCAGACACCAGCGAAAAGCTGCGACTGACTATATAAAGCCCGTCCGAGAGCATATAGATGATAGCCTTGGTGTATTCCGAGGAGCGGACGGAGCCGTCCCTTGCCTTGGTAAACATAAGACCCTCTCTGTATTCGTATCCCTCGCACACCTGCGGCTCCATGTGAGAAAGCACTCTCTTGGCATACCTCCTGTCGTCCTCAAGATGTACCTCAAGTCCCTCCGTAAGCCTTTTGATGTCCGTGTCTATGTCCTCGTCCGACGACCTCGCCGTAGAGCCAACGAAGAAAAGCACCAGACCCGTGGGCAGTAAGATGCACGTCAGTATATACGACAGATAGCCCCAGCCCATCCACAAAAGGATAAGACCGACCACTGCCATTCCAAGCCCCGCGCTCTTGAGAGAATCTCCTCTTTTGAAATAATTGATATTATGCTTGTGATCCTTCATATACATGCTCCTTTTATACGTTGATATCATTATAGCACAGGTCAGAGACGGTGTCAATAAACCGTTGATTTATCAACCCAGTATCAGCTCTGCCTCAAGGCAGGTGCTTCCCTGTCCGTTCACCGTTCTGAAATAGTGCGTTCCGTCACACGGGCGTGGCGCACGTCAAGCACGTCCCCAAACGCCGCCTCGTGTACGTAGGAAAGAAATACTCCCTTGATATTCTCCACGTCCTCAAGGGGAATAAAATCGCAGAGCATGTCTGGATATCTCGTATTGTTCATGTGCATGTTGTAGTCAAGATCGGAGTAGACTATCCGCCTCTGCCCCGCGCTCTCAAGCGAGGCGTCCTTGGGAAGCTTGAATCTGCCCGAAACGTCCACCTCTACAGGCGGCTCGTTCTCAAAGGCGTAGCCGCAAACCTCTCCCTTGACCAGCTCCCTGCTCCGTATATCTATAAGCGCCCACGTACTGTCCGCGTCCGCTATCACCTCTTCACCGCGCATTATGCGGTAGGAACGGGAGATGGCGTAGCCGCGGCTGTCGCAGGTCCACGTCTGCACGGTTATGTCCTCAAAGGCGTAAAGGGGACGGTAGACCGACATTCTTATCTTGCTGAGAATAAAAGCCAGCCCCTTTTTGTCTCTCAGCTCGTCGAGAGTCATGCCGCAGCTTGCCATGTGGTGGTTGGACACCTCCTGCATATATACCAGCATCTGAGTTATACGGACTCGGCGCATAGCGTCCGTATCATGCCATTTTGTCGTAAAGCGTTCACTGAATATCACTTGTATCACCTCTCGTTAAGTTATACTGATATTATAAAGCATTTTCCCATATTTTTCAAGAGAGACGAAAAAAATTTATACCTTCCGTTTGCAATATTCTCCGCCCTGTGGTATAATTGTTAAAGCAATACAAAAATATTTTTTCTTTTTTGACACTCCCTGACACTCCCTGTCACTCTTTGGCGCTCTTTTTCTCGGTATAATAGAGGCACAAAACACCGAAATGGAGAGAAAATACTGAACGAAAAAAGAAAATGTTTCATTCTGTACAACAATTTTTATAATCAGACCCAAAACCGAACGGTTTTCGGAAGAACCCAAAAAACCCTATAATAATAGTAATAGTA
>JAGAPH010000146.1 GCA_017623375.1 Clostridia bacterium
AGTGCGTCAAAACATAATGAAATCTTAACCGTTATGCACGCAGGCTCCTCCACCCGCTACGCGGGAGCCCCCTCTCGGAGGGAGCCTTATGTGAGTGCGAACACAGATTGTAAACCCACCGATAAATCAAAATTTGAAAATCAGTCGGTACATATATATTATATATTCACCGAGGCGAATATTCAAGTACAAATTTCAAAATCTTAATAAAAAAATGGGTGAAAATCGCACAAAAAGAAAAAAAGCCCTTTTCAAAAAGGTTTTTTTATGTTAAAATAAAAGGGAATATAGTTTCTTGAATGTAAACTCTTTTTTCGGAGGAATAAATGGCAAATAAAGCAAGCACTGCCGCAAAGGCTCAGTACAACGACCAAAGCATAAAGGCGCTCAAGGGAGCGGACAGAGTAAGAAAACGCCCCGGTGTTATCTTCGGCTCCGACGGACTTGAGGGCTGTGAGCATTCATTCTTTGAAATACTGTCAAACTCCGTGGACGAGGCGAGAGAGGGACACGGAAATGAAATAAAGGTCACTGCCTATAACGATCGCTCCATTCGCGTGGACGACCATGGACGAGGCGTTCCCCTCGGATACAACGAGGCTGAGGGCAGATGGAACTGGGATCTTATCTACTGCGAGCTTTACGCTGGCGGTAAATATGACAACAACAACGGTGACTCCGCTTACGAGTTCTCCCTTGGTCTTAACGGTCTTGGCGCGTGTGCGACGCAGTATAGCTCGGAGTTTATGGACGTTTTCTCCTACGACGGTATCAACGAGTATAAGATAAGCTTCCGCCGCGGAGAGCCTGTCAGCGAGCTTCAGACCCGTCCCTTGGGCAAGAACGAAAGACGGACGGGAACTGTCATACATTGGCGTCCCGACATTGAGGTGTTCACCGACATAAATATTCCCCTTGACTTCTACGTGGAGACGCTGCGCCGTCAGTCGGTGGTCAACGCGGGTATCAGCTTTGTGCTGGAGCATCAGAACGACGAGGGCAAGTTCGAGGAGCAGAAATTCTTCTACGCCAACGGTATATCCGACTATATCGCAGAGGTGGCAGGGGACAACAGTCTGACCGCACCCGTGCTTTGGCATCTTGAGACACAGGGACGTGACAGAGCGGACAAGGACGAGTACAAGCTCAAGGCGGATTTCTCATTCTGCGTTTCCAACACCGTAAACATGACCGAATATTACCACAACTCCAGCTTTCTTGAGTACGGCGGCTCACCCGACAAGGCGGTGAAGGTAGCCTTTGTTTACGCCCTTGACAAGTACATGAAGGCGCAGAACAAATACAACAAGAACGAGAGCAAGATAACCTTCAACGACGTCTCCGACTGTCTGTGCATCGTTATAAACAGCTTCTCCACCATGACGTCCTACGAGAACCAGACCAAGAAGTCCATCACCAATAGCTTTATTTACGAGGCTATGGCGGATTTCCTCAAGAAAAATCTTGAGATATACTTTATAGAAAATCCCACTTCTGCAGAGAGCTTTGCAAATCAGGTGCTTATCAACAAACGAAGCCGTGAGCGTGCCGAGTCCGAGCGACTGAACATAAAGAAGAAGCTTACGGGAACTCTGGATATTGCCAACAGAGTTGAAAAGTTTGTTAACTGCCGCTCCAAGGACCCGAGCATACGCGAGCTTTATATAGTTGAGGGTGACTCGGCGCTTACGTCCTGTAAGCTGGGAAGAAACGCCGAGTATCAGGCGATAATTCCCGTAAGAGGAAAGACGCTCAACTGCATGAAGAGCACCTATGAGAAGATATTCAAGAGTGAGATCATAACCGACCTGTTGCGTGTTATCGGCTGCGGAGTGGAGATAAACGGAAAGGTCAAGGGAGACCTGACTGTTTTCGATATGAGCCTTTTGCGTTGGTCGAAGATAATCATTTGTACCGATGCGGACGAGGACGGCTTCCAGATACGCACGCTTTTGCTTACGCTTTTCTACCGTCTTTTGCCCACGCTTCTCAAGGAGGGGAAGGTATTTATCGCCGAGTCTCCGCTTTTTGAGATAACGGTGAAGGGCAGAAAGGACGAAGAGGAGATACTTTTCGCCTACAATGAGTTTGAGAAGGCGGAGATACTCAAGAAGCTTGAGGGCAAGAAATATACGCTTCAGCGTTCAAAGGGACTTGGCGAGAATGAGCCTGACATGATGTGGAAGACCACCATGAATCCCGAGACGCGCCGACTTATAGCGGTGACGCCCACGGACGCGGCGCTGACCGAGCAGATGTTTGACACGCTGCTTGGTGACAATCTTCCCGCCCGCAAGCAGTTTATCTCTCAGCATGGAAACGAATACATGAAGGACGCCGACATTTGACCCACCGCACCAAATATTTAAAGTTCAGGTCAAGCCTTGGCAAGAGGGGAACCAAAGTAACGCAAGCGTTACTACCATGATGGGTTCCCCTTTGAATTTACCTTATGTCATAGCAACATCAGACCACATTAAATTGGGATTTAGCGATGTGTTCGCTATATTAGCACTTACTTCATAAGGCTCCCTCCGGGAGGGAGCTGTCAGCGAAGCTGACTGAGGGAGAGTGCGTCAAAACATAATGAAATCTTAACCGTTATGCACGCAGGCTC
>JAGAPH010000014.1 GCA_017623375.1 Clostridia bacterium
GAGCCTGCGTGCATAACGGTTAAGATTTCATTATGTTTTGACGCACTCTCCCTCAGTCAGCTTCGCTGACAGCTCCCTCCCGGAGGGAGCCTTATGAAGTAAGTGCTAATATAGCGAACACATCGCTAAATCCCAATTTAGCTGTAAACATATATCCTTTAGAGGTAAAAATGCTTAACAAATTAAAGAATTTAAATAAGGACATTGCTTTTTTTGACGTACATTCTCCCGAGTTTGCCGAGTACGGCAGAGTTATAGAGGGAATGGACGTGTCGGAGATATGCGAGACGGCAAGGAAGATAGAAATGCCGAATGAGGGCTCGGTTTATCAGGCGTCCGTTGAGAGCTTTGAGGCGCTTTATATCGCAAAGCAGATAGAGGACACCGTATTCGGAACGCTGCCCGCTCAGATAGGCTATTGCTACGGTCATAGCAATATGCTGAACGCTACCGAGTGGCATGCCTGCTCCGAGCTGAATATTGCCGTCACCCCCCTCGTGCTTATTCTCGGAAAGCGCAGCGACATAAAGGACGGCAGACTTGACTCCGCTCACATGAAGGCGTTTTACGTGCCCGAGGGTACAGTCATAGAGGTGTACGCAACAACGCTTCATTTTTGTCCCTGCGAGGTAAGCGCCGACGGCTTTGGCTGCGTGGTCGGACTCTCTGTGGGAACTAACGTTCCGCTTGACGCGCCCACCGACGATAAGCTTCTTTTCCGCAAGAATAAGTGGCTGCTTGCACACGAGGACAACTCCGCGCTTATGGCAAAGGGCGTTGTAGCGGGAATTTACGGCGAAAACTATAAGATAAATTATTGATGATCAGGAGAAACACATGAGATATCTGCTGGGAATAGATTTCGGAGGCGGTGCTTCCAAGGCAACTCTGCTTTGTGAGAACGGCGAGATAATTTGCGAAAATACCGTGGAATATCCCACGCTTTATCCCCAGGCAGGCGCCTGCGAGCAGGATCCCACCCATTGGATAAGGGCTCTGTGCGACAATATCGGTGCCATCAAGGCGAAGAGCGGCGTGGATATGAAGGACATCACAGCGGTAGCCATTGACTCGGCTACGCATACCTCGCTGGTTTGCGACGCGGACATGAAGCCTCTTCGCAACGCCATGCACTGGACTGACTCCAGAAGTCGCCGTGAGGCGGATATGCTGCGTGAGAGCTTTGGCGAGGATATCTTTGCCAAGACCTACCATAAGCCCGACACTATCTGGACTCTTCCTCAGCTTCTGTGGCTGAAAAATAACGAGCCCGAGTGCTTTGAAAAGATCAGATACGTATTTTTTGAGAAGGACTATATCAGATATTTCCTTACGGACGTTTTCTGCACAGATTATATCGAGGCAGAGGGAAGCATGCTTTTCGACTGCAATAAAATGCAGTGGGACGGCGAGCTTTGCGCTTTTGCGGGGCTTGATACGTCCTGTCTGCCTCCCGTAAAAGCTCCCACGGACGTTGTGGGAAGCGTTACTGAGCGGGCGGCAAGAGAAACGGGGCTTGTGGCGGGAACTCCCGTTATATGCGGAACGACAGACACGGCTCTTGAGGTGTTCGCCTCGGGAGCGGCAAGCGTGGGTGACGTGACGGTCAAGCTCGCCACGGCGGGAAGGATATGCGTTATCACCGATAAGCCCTATCCCGACAGACATCTTGTCAATTACTCTCACGTGGTCGAGGGACTGTGGTATCCGGGAACCGCGACCAAAGCGGCGGCGTCCTCCTACCGTTGGTACAGAGACACCTTCGGCGGAGACTACCGCGAGCTTGACGGTGCTGCAGAAAAGATAGAAATCGGCTGTGACGGGCTTATTTTCCACCCCTATATTAACGGAGAGCTTACCCCCTACGCTGACCCTCAGCTTTGCGGAAGCTTTACGGGCGTGAGAGCTACTCACACAAGAGCGCATTTTACCCGTGCAGTCCTTGAGGGCGTTGCGCTGGCTCTGCTTGATAATAAGCTTTATCTTGACACACTGAATATACCCTATAACAGTACGGCAACGCTTATCGGCGGAGGCGCTAAGGGCAAGCTGTGGCGTCAGATAACGGCGGACGCTCTCGGCATGGCGCTGAGAACGACGGAAAGCTCCGACTCCTCTCTTGGCTCCGCAATGCTTGCGGGAATTGCCGTGGGAGTTTTTGAAAGCCCCAAGAGGGCGATAGAGCTTTGCGTAAAGCAAAAGGATATCACCTATCCAAATGCGGACAATACCGAGAAATACCGCAAGGTATTTGAGGTCTATAAGAGAATACACGACGTTCTCGCCCCCGTTTACAGGGAGAGATGATATGAGGATAGTCGTTTGCTTAAGGCAGGGAAGTGACGGGGAGATAAATCCCTTTGACGCCTCTGCCTACGAGACCGCCCTGAGAATACAGGGGGCAGAGGTCACACTGCTCAGCATGGGACCTGCCTCTGTGAGGGAGCTTTTGCTGAGGCTTACCCGCCTTGGGGCAAAAAGGGCGATACTGCTTTCCGACAGAGCCTTTGCGGGAGCGGATACGCTTGCCACGGCTTACGCCCTATCAAAGGCGGTGGAAAGGCTTTCCCCCGAGCTTGTCATATGCGGCAGACAGACACTCATAGGTGACACCGCGCAGACGGGACCTATGCTTGCGGAGCTTTCGGGTCGCTCGCTCATGACGGGAGTCATGGACGTAGCCGTGGCTGACGGTGCTTTGCGCTGCATGACCCGAGAGGAGGGCGAGCAGACGGTGGAGTACCCCGCGCTGATAACTGTGGAGAAAAAGAACGTTCTCCGACTGCCCTCGCTCAGATCTAAAGTAGGTGAGGTGGAGATATGGTCTGCGGCGGATATAGGCGCTGACGCGTCTCGGTGCGGACTTGCAGGCTCACCCACGAGAGTGCTTAAGACCTTTGAGAATGAGTCGGGCAGAAGAAGATGTAAATTTATCTCCGCGGATATGCTCTCAGGGGCAATAGAAGAGGGACTTCGCAAAAACAGGGAAAGGACCGCTCCCTCCGAGAGACGGGGAGAGAACCTTGGAAAGGTGTTTATTGTCACCCAAGCACCCCGTGCCTTTGCCGAGACGGTCAGTGACGACATAACGGTCATTCCTCTTACCGATGCGGAGGATATCTCAAGAAAAATAAAGGAGAGCGACCCCTCTGCGGTGCTTTGGGGAAGTGACGTGAAATCAAAGAGAGTGGCGGCGGAGGTAGCGGCAAGGCTGGGACTTGGTCTTTGCGCCGACTGCACAAGCCTTGAGTGTGACGGAGGCGAGCTTATTATGTACCGTCCCGCCCTTTCGGGAAGTATAATAGCGAAAATAAAAAGCCTTACCCGTCCCGCCATGGCGACCGTCCGAACGGAAACGGAGGGAGCGGAGGACATTATCGTTGGCGTGGGCTACGGCGTAAGGGACAAAATAGACGGAGCGCGTGCGCTTGCCGAGAGGCTTGGCGCGGGCTTTGCGGTCACGAGGAAGCTTGTGGATAACGGCTATGCTCCTTACGAGCTACAGGTGGGGCTTACGGGAAAGACGGTCAGTCCCCCCGTGTATATAGCCATAGGAATATCGGGTGCGGTGCACCATATAGTGGGCATGCAGCGCGCGGGAACGGTCATTGCCATAAATCCCGACAAGAGCGCCCCCATATTCGATTACGCGGATTTTGGAATAGTTGCGGATAATATACTGTAAGGCTTACGGTCAAATTTTGATTTGTCGGTGGGTTTACAATCTATGTTCGCACTCACATAAGGCTCCCTCCGAGAGGGGGCTCCTGCGTAGCGGGGGGAGGAGCCTGCGTGCATAACAGTTAAGATTTCATTATGTTTCGACGCACTCTCCCTCAGTCGGCTTCGCCGCCAGCTCCCTCCCGGAGGGAGCCTTATGCAGTAAGTACTAACATAGCCTACACACCGATAGATCCCAATTTAATTTCATGATTTAATTTAAATATTCAATGTTAAAATAAAAAACAAAAAGGAGAGAAAAGTCATGTTTGACTACAAAGTAAAAATCGGTCTTGTGGCGATGAGAAGAAACACCACCGACCGTCCGAGAGGTACGTTTCTCACGTGGTATTCCGCAGAGCAGAGAGGAAAGCGCTTTGTGGAGTACATAGAGAACAACTTTACTGACGACCACGTGTCCTTCGTTGACAATAAGGGTATCGGTATTGCCGACCTTGTGTTTGACGACGCATCTGCCGCTGAGGTGGTGGAGCGCTTCAAGAACGAAAAGGTGGATGCCGTAATGATAATCAACTGCAACTTCGGTAACGAGGAAGCGGCGGCTGATATTGCTCAGGCTCTCGGCAAGCCCGTCCTTCTTTGGGCGCCTCTTGACGACGAGTATTACGTTGACGGTATGCGTCCCACCGACTCTCAGTGCGGTATCTTCGGTGTTTCCCGTCAGATGCAGAGATATCATATTCCTTTCTCCCATTTGCCCTGCTGCCGTGTTGAGTCCGAGGAATTCAAGGAGGGCTTTGACCGCTTCGTCCGTGTTGCCTGCATGGTTAAGAACTTCAAGGGTATGCGCATAGGACAGGTAGGCGCGCGTCCCGCTCCCTTCTTCTCGGTCATCTGGAACGAGGGCGAGCTTATGGAGAAGTTCGGAATCAGAATTATTCCCATAAACTTTGCCGTTATCGAGCAGAGAATGAAGGCGGCTCCCGAGCTTTACGCCGATGAGATCGCCGAATACGAGAAGTATTTCACCTATAACTTTACACTTGACGAGCTTACGCCCAAGTACATAAGACCCATGGCTACACTTGCGGCTATGTATAAGCACCTTTTTGAGGAGTATAACCTTGACGTTATATCCGCAGAGTGCTGGACGGCAACGCCCATTATGTTTGACGGTCTGGCTCCCTGTGCGGTTTACGGACTTCTCAACGACCTTGGATACATGGTATCCTGCGAGAGCGACCTGCACGCGGCAATGGTAATGGTAATGCTCAAGAGCGCGACGCTTGGAGAGGGCAAGCCTCTGTTCGGTGAGTTTACCGTTCGCCACCCCGAGAACAAGAACGCCGAGCTTCTGTGGCACTGCGGACCGTTCCCGCTTTCTCAGAAGGCACCTGAGAGCACGGCACGCCTTGTAAATCAGCGCATCTGGCTCAGAGGCAAGGACGGCGAATATACCGTAGCCCGTCTTGACAGAGAAGAGGGCGGTAAGTACATGATACTTCCCATGAAGTGTCACACCACCGAAGGACCTCAGACCCACGGAACGTACATCTGGGGCGAGTTTGAGGATCTTCAGTCAGTTGAGGACAGACTCATTGACGGACCTTACATTCACCACTTTATCGAAATGGAAGGCGACTACACGGGGGAGATCGAGGAATTCTGCAAGTATTTCCCCAACCTTACGGTAGATAAGTCGGTAAAATAAGAATAAAAGACGGGGCTGAGTCATTCGCTTGACTCAGCCCCGTGAATTTACCTGTATTCAAATTTTGATTTGTAGGTGTGTTTGAAAAGATAATTTATGTTAAAAAACAATCCCTCACCCGCTTTGCGGGAGCTCCCTTTACACAAGGGAGCCTTGGTATAAACCGAACTTCATACAAGAAAATATAATAATTCCATACC
>JAGAPH010000015.1 GCA_017623375.1 Clostridia bacterium
AAACATAATGAAATTTTATAATTTTTAACAAGATACATTATCGCCAAGGACGGACCGTCGAGGACGCCGGTCCCTACAGTTTTGGGGGTGTGCGAACACACCAAACAGACATATAAATCCCAATTTACCGATATTTATTTCTCGCCTTTTAAGTAAGCGATCTCCTTTTTATTCAGCCTTCTCCATTTTCCAACGGGCAAAGAGCCCAGTCTCAGCGTGCCTATGGCTACTCGGGACAGCCGTCTGACGGTGAGCCCTTGACTGTCGCACATCTTTCTGATCTGCCTGTTTCTGCCCTCGTAGAGCGTCATCTCAAGCACTGTGTGCTCGGCGGGCTCCTTGGAATAAGATATCACCTGCGTTTTTACGGGAAGTATCTTATAGCCGTCGATGGTCATTTCCTTATTGAGGGCGGAAAGCTGCTCGGTCGATACTCTTCCTGTCACGCTTACACGGTATATCTTTGGTATCTCGTGTCTTGGGTGAGTCAAAAGCTCAGCCAGCGAGCCGTCGTTGGTCATAAGCAAAAGACCGTCCGACTCCATGTCAAGACGACCGATGGGATACACCCTTACTCCAAGCTCGGATACCAGCATGCTGACGTTTTTTCTGTTTTTTTCGTCTGACATGGTGGTGACGTATCCGCGTGGCTTGTGGAGCATTATACATATTTTTTCGTCACATTGGGGAAGTATTATCCTTCCGTTATATTCCACTTTATCCACGCCTGCCTCTACGGTATCCCCCAGAGAGGCGACGGCGCCGTTTACCCGTACCTTACCGAGCCTTATCTGCTCCTCGGCGGCGCGGCGGGACATGACCCCGCAATCGGTGAAATATTTCTGTAATCGTACTAAAGCCATTTTTCAGTCCTTTTTAAATATATCCGTTAACCTTCGCCAAAAGCTTTTTTTGTGCTCTACTCTTAAGGTGTCCTCTGTTGCCGTCAAGGGGGAGCTTACCGTCTCGTCGCCGCACCGTGCCGTAAGAATGGCACATACCGCGCCTTTTTTTACGGGGGTGTAAACAAAGGGGGCGTGGGACTCCACCAAAAGCTCAGCCTCACCCTCTCCCCTTCTTACCGTAAAGGCGATGGGGGCGGTGTTGTAAAGAGTGACAAAGCCGCTTTGCGCTCCTGTCGCGGGAAAAAGATATTGATATTCTCCAACGTCTGCCACTATTCTGCGCTCGTAATTTTCAAAGCCGTAGTCAAGCAGGGCGGTGTGATCCCGCCAATCGTCGGGGGCGTTGAGCGTTACGCATATAAGCGTCAGTCCGTCGCGTCGAGCGGCGCTGACCAGACATCTGCCTGTTTTCTTGGTAAAGCCCGTTTTTACTCCGATAGCGCCGTCGTAGGTGCGCAACAGCTTGTTGTGATTTACCGCAAGCCGCTTGTCGGCTTCACCGCAGAAGGGAAGAGATCTCTTGTAGGTAGAAAATATCTCACTCAAAAGGGGATCCTTCAGCGCTTCGCGGGAAATAAGGGCAAGATCGTAGGCAGTGGTGTAATGCTCCTCGTCGTAAAGCCCGTGGGGGTTGACGAAATGAGTGTCCTTAAGTCCAAGCTCGGCGGCGTAGCCGTTCATTTGCTCGCAAAAGGCTTCAACACTGCCCGCAGTGAATATGGCAAGCGCCGTCGCCGCGTCGTTTGCGGAGGACAGAAGAAGGGCATAGAGCAGCTCCTCGACCGTCAGCCTTTCACCCTCGCACAGATAGACGGACGAGCCCTCGATACCTACCGCCTCCTTTGGAACTGTAACAGTCAGCGCAGTGTCTGTCAGCCTTACCACCGTCAGTGCGGTCATTATCTTTGTGGTGCTCGCCATACCCAGCCGCACTCCCGCGTCCTTTTCATAAAGCACCTTGCCGCTATCAAAGTCCAAAAGCAGTGCGCTCCCCGCGGATACGGACGGGACGGCGGTATTTTCCGCATAGCAAAAAAACACAGCCGATTGAAAAAGCATCGCTGCCGTTATAAAAAAAGCAAATAATTTTTTTCTCATTTTAAGCTCCCTCATATACCGATATTGCGCGCAAAGGCATCAATATAAATATATGAGGGAGAGGGAACGTCAATTCCCCAAAGGTCAGTTTTCCTCTGTTGCGGGTGCAGGAGCGGGAGCTGCTGCCTCGTCCTTGTCGTCCTTTGCGAAGATATCCTTGATCTTTGCGATAATGTCGGGTGCTCTCTCAACGAGATCTGCGATCTGGTCAACGGGATCGGGCTTGCCCTTGGTGGAAACGTTGAGGAACTCAACGTCACCGTCGCTATCCACTACCAGGAAGCCTACGGGATTTACAGTGATACCCGTTCCGCCGCCACCGCCGAAGTTCTGAGGACGGGGCTGAGCCTCCTTCTTGGGATTGTAGTCAAAGCCGCTTGCCGCGATACCCATGGATATTTTGGAAATGGGAATGATGGTCGTGCCCTGAGGGGTGGTAATAGGGTCTCCTACGATCTTGTTTGCGTCAAACATTGAGCGGATATTCTCCATAGAGGAGCGTATGATCTCGGGAATTCTGTTTTCGTTTGCCATATGTTTTTTCCTTTCCTTAAATTACACTTATTATTTATAAATCAAGCCTTTGGGCTTATATTTAACAAAATCAAACGTACTATTTTTTGGTGGCTGCCTTTGCGGTGGGCTTGTGTCCCGACTGCTCCTTCTTGGCTTTTGCCTTGAAGAGATGCTTTATCAGCACCCAAAGGGCGGCGAAGGCTACGTGGAATACGTGCCATACTCTCAGCGAGAAGGATATCTTAACGTCTGCCGTCAGGCTCTCCGCAAGATAATCTGCTCTCACGTCTATGTCCTGCGCCTTGGGCGTATCAAAGCCCTTTACCGATTCAAGCAGCGGCAGCAGATGGACGAGAGCGTCGCATATAGCGCCGTAGGCGATTGCGGTGCTTGCCGCGTCTCCCATGGCGACGTTTATCTTGAGCCGCGCCAGGTCGATGCGAAGGTGTCCGAAAAATCTCTTGAGCACCACCGCAACTATATCCTTTACCATGGCGATCATATCAAGTATCTCGCCAAGGCTCTTCTTTTTCTTGGGCTGAGTTTTTTCAAGCTCCTTCTTTTGTTGCTTTTCTTGTTTTTTCTTTTGCTTTTTGAGCTTTTTCTTAAGCGCCTTCTTTCTAAGGCTCTCTTTTATTTTTTTAGCCTTCTTCTCACTCATGGAGAAGGGGCCGCTTTTTTTCTCTTTCTTTGGCAGTATTTTTATTTTGAAGCAAAGCACCCTTACGCTGAGCCTTACCTCGTCGTTGTATTCCACCGTTATCTTAGCCTTCAGAGCGCCAATGAAGGCAAAGAACAGTATTATACAACCGATGACTGTCAGTGCCGTCATATTTCTCCTCCGTTTTTCTTAGATTATCGGTGTTCTTTTTCCGAATTATTCTGTTTTTTGGATATTTTTACGCGTCCGCGTCTATTGCTTCCTGCTCTGACACCGTGCCCGACTCTGTGTCGGTCATATCCGCTCCGTCCTCCTCCGTCACCATGGGGATATCCTCCTTGGGGGGCAGAAGCGTTTCGGTGGCGGGCAGCTCGGAAAGCGACTGCAGCCCGAATACGCGCAAAAATTTTTCCGTGGTAACGTACAGCATGGGGCGTCCGGGGGCGTCAAGCCTTCCGCAAGCCTCGATAAGTCCCTTGTCTATAAGGGAGTTCATGGCGTAGGAGCTATCAACTCCTCGCACCTGATCCACGAAGGTACGCGTAAGCGGCTGATTGTAAGCAACTATGGCAAGCACCTCCATAGAGGACGCGGACAGATTTCCGCCTCGCTTTATGCCAAGCGCCTCTCTTATGTAGGGGGCGTACTGCTCCTTGGTGCAGAACTGACAGGTCTCGTCGAATACGAGAAGATTTATACCCCTCTTTGACTTTTCGCTATTGAAGTCCTTAGCCATATGCTCTATAAGCGTTTTGGTGTTGCGCAGGTCAAGCCCCAGTACCTCGGCGATCTTGGTATATTTTACGGGATAGCCTGCGGCGTAGAGTATCGCCTCGATAGCGCCCTCAATATTTTTGATCTGATCTATCTGTCCGTTTTGAGCGGTCTGTTCATTCATCGTCCTTATCTCCCGTCTTTATATTATATTCACTGTCCTCAACGGTACTGTCGTCAGTGTTGAGTATAAAGCGTGTGCCTGCGCCTAAAAGGGCATTATCTCCGTCTCCCTCACTGTCCTCAACGAGAAGCTTGCGTATCTTGACAAGCTCCAGTACTCCGAGGAAGGATGCGATAAGGTCGGGAAGCGTCACCTCGTCTATGATAAGATCCTCAAGCGTTGCGATGCCTCGCTTTTCTATATTCCGCAGAATTGAAACTATCTTTATCTCAACGGGAATGATGGGCTTGCTTATCATGGGGGTAAAGGTGGTAGTCGCCGCCCTTTCAAGGGCGTTGTTGTACGCGATTATGCGCCTTATTGCCGTACAAAGTGCGGTGACGTCCTGATCCTGAACGTAGGATTTATCGATAGATATCTCGTCGGTATCCTTGACCATACGTCCGCTGTAGTACGCATACATAGGCGAGAGCTTTGCGGCAGCCTCCTTGGCTTGCTGATAACGCAACAGGGCATCGGTAAGAGTTGCCCTTGGATCGTCCTCGTCGTCCGACTCCTTGGGCAGCAGCATTCTGCTCTTTATAAGCATAAGCTCGCTTGCCATAACGATAAACTCCGCCGCCACGTCCATGTCAAGCCTTTGCGCCTCGGTAATGTACTCCATGTACTGATCGCAGATAAGCGAGATAGGAATGTCGGTAATGCTGACTTTATTCTTTTGTATCAAGGTAAGCAGAAGGTCCAGAGGTCCTTCAAATTGGTCAAGCCTGTAAGTAAGTGAGTCCATTTGTACCTCTTAAGTAAAGAATAATACTGCGGAATAGGTTGGTAAAATTGTTCAGATTTTGATTTATCGAAGAGTTTACAATCTATGTTCGCTCTCTCTTTATTGTAGGGACCGTGCGTCCAATTCCGCTACGCTACATGACGGTCCGCCCTAAACATAATGAAATTTTATAATTTTTAACAAGATACATTATCGCCAAGGATGGACCGTCGAGGACGCACGGTCCCTACAGTTTTGGGGGTGTGCGAACACACCAAACAGACATATAAATCCCAATTTTACAGTAAAAGATCTACTGTAGAACATAAAGGTGGAAAAGCTATCAAAACGTTACCATAAATATAAGATCCATAAACAAATTGGTTACGTAATTGATAGGACCGTCCAGAAGCCCGAAGAAGAGTGCCGCCATAAGGGCGATATAGATGTATCTCTCGTACTGCATGACCTTGAAATAAAGATTTGAGGGGAGCAGAACGAGGAATATCCTCGAGCCGTCAAGGGGCGGCACGGGAATAAGATTGAACACCGCAAGGGTGACGTTCAGGTTTATGCCGATGAGCAAGAACTGAAACAACCAATAGAAGCAAAGCCCCGCAAAGTCCGAGGGTGCTACAAGGGCGTACCAAAAATAGGTAAAGCTCTCGGGCTGAAGTCTTTCCCAAGCGAAAACGCTTGCTCTCAGGAGTATGGCGAAAATAAAGGCGAGCAGAAGATTGGAAAGCGGTCCCGCAAGACCCGTCAGCGCCATGTCTCTCTTGGGCTTTTTGAAATATCTTGTGTTTACTGGAACGGGCTTTGCCCAGCCGAAGCCGAAAAACAGCATGCAGATAAAGCCTATGGGATCAAGATGCTTCACGGGATTGAGCGAAAGTCTGCCGAGGCTATGCGCCGTCGGGTCGCCAAGCTTATACGCCACGTAGCCGTGGGCGGTCTCGTGCACCGAAAGCGCAAGGAAAACGATGGGCAGACTAAGCAGCAGGCTTACTATAAAGCCCTGTATATCGCCTGAAAAAAGTGAACTAAGCATATTTGTCTCCGTTAATTTATTAATAAAATTAACTCAAATGAATATCAGATAACGTCGTTTCTTACGAGATCCTCGTAGGTCTCCCTCTTGACCGCCACTCTGTCCTCTCCGTCCCTTACCATTACTACGGCAGGGCGGGGGAGGCGGTTGTAGTTAGATGCCATGGAGTAGTTGTAAGCGCCCGTCACAAGAACTGCCAGCGTGTCGCCGCGACACGGTCTCTGTATATCCATGTCCTCGCCGAGAAGGTCGCCCGATTCGCAGCATCTTCCCGCAAGTGTGGCTCTGAAATCTCTCGGCTCTGTGGCGCGGTTTGCGATAAGGGCGGTATACTGGGACTGATAGAGGGCGTAACGGGGATTATCGGGCATACCTCCGTCAACGGAGATATAGTTCTTAAAGCCAGGGATCTCCTTTACTCCGCCTACGGTATAGAGCGTAATTCCCGACGCCGCAACGAGAGAGCGTCCCGGCTCAAGTATAACGCGGGGCATCTGTATGCCGTTCTTCTCGCAAAGGGAGGTGACAACGGCGGCAATATCGCGGATAGCGGAGGCGTAGTCTACCTCTCTGTCGTATTCGGTGTATCTTACGCCAAGACCTCCTCCAAGGTTAAGCTCGCGGATAATGTAGCCACATTCGGCCTTTATCTGCGATATGAATTCAGTCATTATCTTAGCCGCGTCGGCAAAGGGCTCGATGTCGAATATCTGCGAGCCGATGTGGCAGTGAAGTCCCGCAAGAGACACGCCTTCTGCGGCAATAGCCTTCTTTACTATATCCATTGCCTGACCCGTGACTATGGCGTTACCGAACTTTGAGTCTACGTTTCCCGTTATTATGGCGCGATGGGTGTGGGGGTCTATACCGGGGGTGATCCTGAGCAGTATCCTTTGGGTGATACCGCGGCGGACAGCCTCAGCGCTGACGGCACTAAGCTCGTCTGTGTTATCCACAACGAACGTGCCAACGCCCATGTCCATGGCGTCGCTGATATCCTTGTCTGTCTTGTTGTTGCCGTGGAAATATATTCTCTCGGCAGGGAAGCCCGCGCGCTTGGCGGTGTAAAGCTCTCCGCCCGAAACGCAGTCTATTCCCATGCCCTCCTCAGCGGCGATCTTGTAGATAGCCGTAAAGCAAAGCGCCTTTGAGGCGTAAAGGGGAAGCGCTCCCTCTCCGAAATAACGGGTGGCGGCGTCTCTGTATATGCGGCACTGACGGCGGATAACGTTCTCGTCAAGCACGTAAAGGGGAGTTCCGTGCTTTTTTGCAAGCTCTACGGTATCCATTCCGCCAATGGTCAGATGTCCTTTTTCATTTGTATCAATATGATCGTAAAGTATCATTAATTATATAGTCCTCCCTGATGGCTGAATATTAAGCTCTGAGCTCCTTGGGAACAGGTGTGGCAAGATCGCCAAGCTGCTCCGTTATATTGAGGCTTACGGGAGCAAATCGTCCGTCCTCATATGTAAAGATATTGACCGACGCGTTGTGTGCAAAGCTTACCTCGCCCACGTGCTCGGCATCAAAGCCGAGTGCATGTGCGGTGATGGAACGCACCACGGTGGCGTGTGTGGACAGAAGCAGCGTTTTGCCGTCATGTCTCTCTGCAAGCTCGGTCATGGTATTTACCGTTCTCGCGTACACCTCCGCTACGGATTCTCCGCCCGTGCATCTCGCTCTTGCGTAGTCGTTCCTCCATATTCCGAAGTCCTCTTCAAACTCCACAGCAAGCTCGTCGGTGGTCTTGCCCTCCCAGTCTCCCGCGAATATCTCGCGAAGATCGGTGGTTGGGATTATCTCCATTCCCAGACGCTTGGCGGTTGGAACGGCGGTGTTATATGCTCTGAGCAGATCGCTTGAGTATATGATATCTATTTTTTCGTTTTTGCAGATATAGTCCGCCGTCAGCTCTGCCTGCTGCTTTCCGAGTGGAGAAAGGTCAAAGTCCGAGTGCCCCGCAAAGCGATGCTCCGCGTTGGCGATGCTCTGACCGTGGCGGGTGATTACAAGTCTTGTCATAGGTCAGCCTTTCTTTATTTTAAAGCTTTACGTGGGCGAGAATAGTCTTCCAAAGCTCGTCCTTGCCCTCGCCCTTAAGTGAGGAAAAGGGAATTACCTTTTCGGGGAATATGAAGGGGTGAGAGGTGATAGCCTCCATATTTTTCTTTCTCTCCGTGGCATTGAGCTTGTCGGTCTTTGTGGCTACCACGATAAAGGGAAGCTCTGCCGCTCTCAGGTATTCAAGCATCATCTCGTCGTCCTTTGTAGGACCTATGCGGCTGTCCACAAGCTGTATGACAAGAGCGAGTCTGTCTATATTCTTGTTTGCTGTAAAGTATCCGTCTGTCAGTGCGGACCATTTTCTTTTGTCCTCGGGACTGCGCTTGGCAAAGCCGTAGCCGGGCAGATCGGCGAGATAAAGCTTTTTATCCACGTCGTAAAAGTTTATGGTTATGGTCTTTCCCGGTGAGGAGCTGACACGCGCCAGCGACTTTCTGCCGAGAAGCGCGTTTATAAGCGAGCTCTTGCCCACGTTGGAACGCCCCGAAAAGGCTATCTGCGGCTTGGGGTCTGAGGGGATCTGAGCGGGAGTGCCCGCGCTTATCTTCAAATTAGTGTTCTGAACGTTAAGAGCCATTTTTCACCTTTCAATTTATCTTGCGACAGGTATTGCCGTGCTCTCGCCTGAGCTTGGCGCGTGGAGCATATCCACGTCCTTTTTGCTACTTCTCTTGGAGGCGCACTTGGCGCTTACCGAAGAGGAGGCGGATACCGTGCAAAGGGCATGTGAGAGCACCTCGCTTGCCTTTTTGCAGGGAATAAATTCTATACTTTCGCGCACGACAGGATCGATATCGTCAAGATTTCTTTCGTTGTCGTAGGGAATGAGCACCGTGCGGACACCCGCGGAGTACGCCGCCATGGTCTTTTCCTTAAGTCCGCCGATAGCCAGCACGTTGCCCCTGAGCGAGATCTCGCCCGTCATGGCTACGTCGCGGCGAACGGGGCAGCCTGTAAGAGCGCTTACAAGTGCCGTTACCATGGTCACACCCGCTGAGGGTCCGTCCTTGGGTACTGCTCCCTCGGGGAAGTGAATGTGTATATCATGCTTCTGATAAAAGTCGGGGGATATTCCGTATTCCGAGGCAATGGAGCGAACGTAGCTTACGGCGATATGCGCCGATTCCTTCATAACGTCGCCGAGAGAGCCTGTAAGCTCTATCTTTCCCGTTCCCTCAAGAACGGCTACCTCTACCTTAAGCAGGTCTCCGCCTGCCTCTGTCCATGCAAGACCGTTTACCGTTCCCACCTCGTCCGTGTCGGAGATGGCTTCGGGCAGACGCTTACGCGGACCGAGATAGTCCCCTACGTTGTCGGCGTCAAGCTTTATCTTACCCGTAACGCTTTCCTCGGCAAATCTCTTAGCCGCCTTACGGCAGACGTCGGCAATGGAGCGCTCAAGATTTCTCACTCCCGCCTCTCGGGTGTAGTAATCGGCGATCTCGGATATCGCACTGTCGGTGATGCTCAGCATGCGCTTGTTGAGTCCGTGCCTCTTGAGCTGCTTGGGGATAAGATGATTGCGCGCTATGGATATCTTTTCGTTCTTGGTATAGGACTTAAGCTCTATGACCTCCATTCTGTCAAGAAGGGGACGGGGAACTGTGTCAAGTGTGTTCGCCGTGGCTATGAAGAGGCAGCTTGACAGGTCGAAGGGAAGCTCCACAAAATGGTCGCGGAAGGTCTTGTTCTGTTCACCGTCCAACACTTCAAGCAGTGCTGAGGCGGGGTCTCCGTGGGAATCACGGGTCAGCTTATCGATCTCGTCAAGGAGAATGAGGGGATTGTTTACCTTCGCCTGGATAAGAGCGTTTATTATTCTTCCCGGCATAGCTCCTATATAGGTTTTTCTGTGTCCTCTTATGTCAGCCTCGTCGCGAACGCCGCCCAGAGACACTCGCACGTATTTGCGGTTCATGGCGCGGGCGATGGACGCTCCCACGGAGGTCTTACCCACACCGGGAGGTCCTACGAGGCAGAGTATCTGATTGCCAAGCTCGGGGTTGAGCTGCTTTACGGCGAGAAATTCAAGTATTCTCTCCTTTACCTTTTCAAGTCCGTCATGGTCGCTGTCAAGTATCTTCTTTGCCGTGGCAATATTTACTCTGTCCTTGGTGGACGCACTCCACGGTATCTCAAGGCAGGTGTCAAGATAGGTCCGTGCAACCGTCGCCTCGGCGGAGCCGAAGGGCGCCTTGGACATTCTGTCGTTTTCCTTGAGCAGCTTTTCTCTGACCTCGTCGGGGAGCTTTGCGGACATGATCTTGTCGTAATACTCGTCAGCCTCGTCTCCCTCGCCAAGCTCTCCGCGTATGACGCGCATCTGCTCTCTCAGGTAATATTCCTTTTGATTCTGATTGAGGTTTGATCTTACTCTCTTGTGGATATCAAGCTCACACGCGAGCAGTCCCGATTCCTCTGTGAGCAGCGCTATGAGCAGCTCTATCCTCTTTTCGGGATCGAAGCATTCAAGTATCATCTGCTTGTCGGTGAACTTGACTAACATGTTAGCCGCGATAAAATCGGCAAGGAGCGCGGGGGTCTTGATAGCGGACGCCGTGCTCATCATGTCGTCGCTCAGAGAGGGCAGGAAGGAAGCCAGCTTCTTTGCCTCGGTAAGTATGGCGCGGCAGTAAGCCTGATCGCGTATTTTGTCCTCGTCGGAGGCGGTATGTGTTTTTGAGTTGACCTCGGCGAGTATGTAGTCCGCGAAGGGACGGAACTCGGTGACGGAGGCTCTTGAGTAGCCCTCGGCGAGAAGTCTCATAGCGCCCTCGGAGGTCTTAAGGGATTGCTTTATCTTGCATACCGTTCCCGTGCGGAAAAGTCCGCTTGGGAGCGGGGACTCAGCCTCGGGGTCTCTGTAGGTACACACCATGATCAGCGAATCGGTCTCAAAAGCCGCTTCTGCCGCTTTAATGGCGATATCCTCCGTCAGCTCAAAGGTGATAGCAGCGCCAGGAAACGCCACGATCCCTCTGACGGGGACTACGGGAAGTGTCATTTTTTTTATTTTAACTGTGTAATTAGACATTGTTTTTATCCTTTCAGGGGTTAGCAAGTACGTTTCATTGGGGCAAAAACAGAGGGGCAAAGAACCATTTTCTGCCGAAAGAAACATACATTCATTATATTATATCATATATTCTCGCGGATTTCCATAGCTTTTTTAATTATTTTAAATTTTATTAACCAAATTAATATACATGACGTGTAGCCAGCCTCCGGCAAAAAGAAAAAAGCACAACCGAAACCTTACCTGCGCGGTGATATCATAAGCTTGATATTCCGCAGGCTCGAGTGACCGTTGTGCGTGACGCTGTGGAGTTGGTGCCGCCGACAGCCTTAATATTATACCTAAAAAAGTGGGATTTGTAAATATTCAATTTTCACGATTTTTTGTCGAAAAATTCGTGAAAAAAGATACACAATAGAAATTTTTTCAAAAAACAGCCGCTTTTTTGGTGGATTTATCTTGCTTTTTAGAAAAATGTCGTTGAAATGTCGTTGGCACAGGCGGAGATTGATAAATTGGGATTTAGCGGGGTGATTGATATGTTAGCACCAAACCAATTT
>JAGAPH010000147.1 GCA_017623375.1 Clostridia bacterium
GCGATGTGTTCGCTATATTAGCACTTACTTCATAAGGCTCCCTCCGGGAGGGAGCTGTCAGCGAAGCTGACTGAGGGAGAGTGCGTCAAAACATAATGAAATCTTAACCGTTATGCACGCAGGCTCCTCCACCCGCTACGAGGGAGCCCCCTCTCGGAGGGAGCCTTATGTGAGTGCGAACATAAAATGTAAACTCTTCGATAAATCAAAATTTGAAATGCTTTGAGAATAATTATTAATTAAGAAAAGGAAGAAAAATATGGCGGCTGAGAGAGAGATACGAATTAAGATAAATTCCGTGAGATATGAGGTGGAGGCGTCACTGTTCTCGGCTGAGGAGCTTGAGGATATGATTCTTACGGAGGAGGATATAGAGAGCGCTCTCGAGCCTGAGCGAATGGAGATAAATACCGAGGGCGTTTTTTCCGTATCCGACGGCAGGGTGGAGGTGTCCTACGACGAGAGTGAGGCAACGGGCATGAGCGGCTCCAGGACAGCAGTATCCTTCGATGTGAAGGATGAGGGAATAATCACCATGCTAAGATCGGGCTCTGTGTCAACGGCGCTGGTGTTTGAAAAGGGAAAGCGCCACCATTGCGTGTATTCCACGCCATATATGCCCTTTGAGATATGCGTAAAGACCATTGACGTAAAAAATCTTATTGCCGAGGCGGGGACACTGGAGCTTGACTACGTAATAGAGATAAGAGGCGCTAAGGCTGAACGCAACAGGTTTTCTATGAAGATAATTGACTGATACGGTGGGGAGAAGCTGAAATGAAGTTTATTTTTAAATATCTCGGCGCATTCAAGGGCTACGTTACCCTTACGCTGTCGGTAAAGATAGCGGGGGCTCTGGTGGAGCTTGCTATTCCTTACATACTGAGTCACATACTTGATAACGTGGTGCCGCTGAAAAGCGTTCGTCGGATAGTATTCTGGGGCGCGGTGATGATAGTTTGCGCCTTGCTTGCCTGCCTTGGCAACATAATTGCCAACCGCATGGCGGCGAAGCTGGCGAGAAATACAACGCGAAGGATAAGACACACTCTTTTTGACCGCATAATGCGCCTCAGCTCAAGGCAGATAGACCGCTTTACCATACCCAGCCTTGAATCAAGGCTTACGTCGGACACCTATCAGGTGCACCACGTGGTGGGAATGAGTATGCGTATGGGCGTGCGCGCTCCTATACTTCTTATAGGCGGCGTGCTGATAACGCTTACCCTTGATCCTGTGCTTACGCTGGTCATGCTTGTGGTGCTTCCGCTTATCGCCGTTACAGTCACCTTTATTACGAGAAAGGGCGTGCCCCTTTTCAAAAAGACGCAGGGCTCGGTGGACGGAATGGTGCGCATAGTCCGTGAGGACGCGCAGGGAATAAGAGTTGTAAAGGCACTTTCCAAGGTGGACTATGAGAGAAGAAGATACGATAAGGCGAATAAGACGCTTGTGGAAAACGAAAAAAGAGCAAGCTCCACCATGGCGGCTTCCAATCCTCTCGTAACGCTCTTCCTCAATGTGGGACTTGTGGCGGTCATCGTCACGGGAGCGTTCCGAGTAAACGGAGATCTGAGCGAGCCCGGAAAGATAATCGCGTTTATTCAGTATTTTACCATGATCTCCAACGCTATGATCGCCGTTACGAGAATATTCGTTAACTTTTCAAAGGGAGCGGCTTCGGCGCAGAGAATAGAGGAGGTAATAAATACCGAGCCCGATCTTGAGGTGGTGAGTGAGGACGTATATCCCCCCGTAAAGACCGATAGCTTTATTTCCTTTGAAAACGTGAGCTTTTCCTATATCGGTAAAATGGACAACCTGTCGGATATAGATTTTGACATTCGGAGAGGGCAGAGCCTGGGTATCATCGGAGCGACGGGAAGCGGCAAGACCACACTTCTTCAGCTTCTCATGCGCCTTTACGACGTTAACAGAGGAAGCGTAAGGATAGATGGCAGAGACGTGCGCACTATTCCTCATTCAGAGCTTAACACCATGTTTGGCGTGGTCATGCAGAACGATTTTATATATGCGGGCAGTATCAGGGACAATATAGATTTCGGAAGAGACCTTTCCGACGAGGCTATAAGGAAAGCGGCGCATATCGCTCAGGCGGCTGAGTTTATAGAGGCATACGAGGACGGCTACGACCATCACCTCAATTCCAAGGGAACTAACCTCAGCGGCGGACAGAGGCAGAGATTGCTTATCGCCCGCGCCCTTGCGGGGCAGCCGCAGATACTTACCCTTGACGATTCCTCGTCGGCGCTGGATTATAAGACCGACGCAAGACTGCGCCGTGCCATACGCGAGGAGATGTCGGACGTGACCACTATCACCGTGGCGCAGAGAGTAAGCTCGGTTATGAGCTGCGACCTCATACTTGTGCTTGACGAGGGACGGATAATCGGAAATGGAACTCACGAGGAGCTTCTGCGCTCCTGCCGGGTCTATAAGGAGATCAGCGATTCGCAGATCGGAGGTGCTTTCCTTGACTGATAACAAAAAACACATGAAAAAAGAAAAGGAAAAACGTCCTTCGCTTAAGCGCGAGATACACGAATTAGAGGGGCAGTATAGCGGAAAGGGAAGCATAAAGGCGGCGGTGCTTAAGCGCATGGCGAAATATCTGCTTGCGCATAAGCCCATGCTGCTGCTTTGCCTTGTGATAATGCTGACCTCAAACGTGTTGGCTCTTGCCGCGCCCAAGCTTTCGCAGAAGGCGATCGATGCCATCGAGCCTGGGGCGGGAGCAGTGGATATAGAGCGGGTCATCGGGTACGCCGTTGTAATGATAGTATGCTACGCGGTGTCGGCGGCTCTGTCTTACCTGCTTGCCATCATGATGGTGCGCCTTAGTCAGAAGATAATCTACACCATGAGAAAGCAGCTTTTCAATCATCTGACCGAGCTGCCCGTGTCCTTCTTTGACACACACGCCACAGGCGAGATAATAAGCAGGATATCCTACGATATCGATACGGTCAACACCTCGCTCTCACACGACCTTTTGCAGATATGCGCCAGCGTGGTGACGGTCATAGGCTCCCTTGTTATGATGATCTCCATTTCCCCCGTGCTTCTGCTTGTGTTCGCGGTCACAGTGCCTATGTCCATAATCTACACAAAATTCCGCTCTACCAGAGTGCGTCCGCTTTTCAGAAGGCGCTCGCAGAAGCTGGGTGAGCTTAACGGATACGCAGAGGAAATGCTTTCGGGTCAGAAGACCATACGCGCGTATAGCAGAGAGGAGGTCATTACCTCTCGCTTTGACGCAAAGAACGAGGAGGCGGTGGGAGCTTATTACATAGCCGAGTATTACGCGGGAACGGTAGGACCTACGGTAAACTTTGTAAACAACCTTTCACTGTCACTGGTCACCATGCTCGGCGGTATATTCTTCCTTTTCTTCGAGCTTAACGCGGCGGGAGAGGCGAATATACTCCCTCTGTTCACCATATCCCTGGGCGGTGTTTCCGCCTTTGTGCAGTATTCGAGAAAATTTGCGGGGCCTATAAACGAGTTTGCCAACATCGTCAGCGACCTGCAATCGGCGTGCTCTTCGGCGGAAAAGGTGTTCACCATAATGGACACGCCCACCGAAACGCCCGACGCGTGGAACGCCGTAAGGCTTGAGAACGTAAGGGGCGAGGTGGAGCTTGAGAACGTAAGGTTCGGATACGTGCCCGAAAAGACCATAATCAAGGATCTTTCCATAAGGGCAAATAAGGGCGACCTTATAGCCATAGTGGGACCCACGGGAGCGGGTAAGACCACCGTAATAAATCTGCTCATGCGCTTTTACGACGTTGACGGAGGCAAGATATTTATTGACGGCAGGGAGATACGCGATATCACCCGTGACAGCCTGAGAGAGGCATTTACCATGGTGCTTCAGGACACGTGGCTGTTCCACGGAACGATATACGACAACATTACCTACGGCAAGGAGGGAGCGGGACGCGAGGAGGTAATAAGGGCAGCCAAGATGGCGCGGATACACTCGTATATCGAGTCACTGCCCGATGGCTACGACACCGTGCTTTCCGACGACGGAGTGAATATCTCCAAGGGACATAAGCAGCTTATAACCATAGCTCGCGCAATGCTTGCGGACACGCCCATGCTCATACTTGACGAGGCGACGTCAAACGTTGACTCGCGTACGGAGCAGCAGATACAAAAGGCGATGTACGCGCTTATGGAGGGCAGAACGTGCTTTGTCATAGCGCACAGGCTTTCCACCATACAGAACGCCGACGTGATCCTTGTGATAAAGGACGGAAACGTAATAGAGCAGGGCAACCACGACGCGCTCATGTCGCAGAAGGGCTTTTACTATTCGCTCTACCATTCACAGTTTGATAATTAAAGCATCTAAAATAGCCGAGTCAGCATTGCCGCTGACTCGGCTATTTGCATTAAGGTGTTGTTTTCAAATTTTGATTTATAGGTGTGTTATAATCTATGTTCGCACTCACATAAGGCTCCCTCCGGGAGGGGGCTCCCGCGTAGCGGGTGGAGGAGCCTGCGTGCATAACAGTTAAGATTTCATTATGTTTTGACGCACTCTCC
>JAGAPH010000148.1 GCA_017623375.1 Clostridia bacterium
CTCAGCGGCGACCTCGCATCCGTCGGGCTTTCGTTTTTCCGAGTTTAGTCGGTTTTGTCAGGTTGCAGGGCGTGTGCTTGTCTGGCGGAGCGCAGCGACGCCACTTGTATCAAGACAAGCACACGCCCTGCTGACACGACCTAAACAAAACCCAAACTTTCCCCAAACTGTTACCGGCATAAAAAAAGGGAGAGTTTTTAGGCTCTCCCGTAACTGTCAATCCGTATATCTCTGCATTTCCGATTTACGATTATAATAGTCAATCAATGCTTCTGTATATCCCGTAAAGTAATGTCCCCAAGCCCAAGAGTATTTACCGTCCTTATCCTTTGAGGTATTCCGAGCCGTGATATACATTCCGTCACTTTCTCGCTGAAACAGCCCGACGTTTCGATTGCCTATACTATGAAACGATATGCAGGTGATAACCATACCGGCGTTTTCAAATCTATATCCGCTATCCATTATACCACCTCCGACCTGTCGGGGACGTACATTCTACCTGCGACCTCGACAGCGCGATATGTATTACCGTTTATTGTTACGGTAGTATCGTTCGGCTTACCCTTACGGGCAGCCATAATAAAAATGTGTTCGCCGTCGGCTCTTGCGCGAGGGATATTTCCGTCAATAAATTTCTCGTCTGTGGAAACCTCTAACACCTTAACGCCCTTGCTGACAAGGTACGCGCTGAATTGCCAGAGCTTTTCAAATTTGCCGTTGCAGTCTGCGATAAATGTGCAATCCTCGGCGGGATAATAAGCGGTGATTCTGTAATAGTTCGTCATTCTCTTTTCCTCCTTATGCGGCTATTTTCTTCAATGCCTTATTTGCGTAAGGCAACCATTTTTTGCGTATGTATTTTTCAAGCTCACCGTCAGGCGTTCTGTGATTTTTGCCGTAGCTTTGAAGTATCCTGTGGGAGCTTATGGAGTATTCAATAGTAATTAGCGGCACGTCCGGCTCTGCTACGCTTCGTATGAAGAATATGAGTGTTTCCTCACGTACAAATTTCTGGTCATAGCCCATTCTTCCGACACAATGACCGAGTGCATCGCCCTCTGCTATCAGTTCGGCAGGGCTCTTTGCGATAAGGGCAATATATACATCGTCCTGCGCTCGCTGTAATGGCAGATACTTTTCGGCAACGGTAGCAAATTTAGCGTAAAGCTCCGCGCGTTCCTTTTCATCGGCAATCGCCTTTGCGGTCTTATACTCGTCAATGCGAATATCGTGCCAACGCTTAAAATTGTGAGGATAGCGATTTTTCGGCAACGTCATATCCAATCCGAGATAGGTGCAGGCTTTCACGTAATCGAGATATAGGCGGTGTGAAATATCCTGCTTTGCGGCGTATGCGAAGTATGCCTTATAATCGCCGTTCAGCATTTCGCGTATAGGCTTATAATCCTTTTCACTACAAAAGCACTTTTTCTTTTCCTCAAATTTTTGCACATCGGGCAGAGCTTCTTTTCTGCGGTAAGCGGCAAAGACGGTGGAAACGTAGTAATAATGATTTGCAAGCTCTGTACGGTTGAGCGACAGCCATTTTTGAAAACGCTTGTCCGTACCGGCTTTCTGTAAAATCTGCTTACTCAGAGCGTATTGCTGTAAGCCCAGCTTCATCAGATATTCAGCCTGTGGGTACTGCTCGTAAATACGGAGATATTTAAGAATATCCGTACCGTTGAAAAGCTCCCAAGCGGCGTATTTGTATTCCGGGAGCTTTGCGAGATAGTAACGGTTGACGATAGGCGCGTAAGGATCAAAAAGCCTATCTTCGTGCCAGCCCCATTCGGTGCTTTCGTACCATTTCGCATCTTTGGTAAGCCCTTCGGCGTACCAACCGACGCTATAACCGCTGATATAGTAAAATACAATGTCTTTTATAAAGCATATATCCGAGTGTACGCCGTGGATTGCTACCTGCTTATAATGCCATTGTGAATAACGGTGTCTGACGGCTACCGTAACCTTTACCAGCTCGCCGTCATTTTTAGTAAGATAAGAGTAAAAACGGGTATTGCCGCAAGGCTTAGGGTGTACCTCTTTATCTCTCTTTCTGATTAACTTAACGATATATTTAGGAACGGGTTTTATCTTGTTTTCTTTCATAGCGTTACACCTCACTTTACAATATCTATCTTCTGGTCGAGTAGCATATAGATTTTATACATCAAATCCATATCTGCGTAATATTCTTCGCTTTGCGGCTCTTGTGTTTCGGGAACGGGAGCGATCTCAAACACTTCGCCGGTTTCTTCGTTTACCGTGTAATTAGTGGGAACTTCAATGACAGGCTCGTGCTTCGGATAAAAATTTATCTTCTCGCCGTCAATGACTGCGACGTTTGCAAAAGCGCGGATTTTCTCGCGGTAAACTTCTTCTACGTGGAAAGGAAATCCGACCATCTTTACACGTTCGGGAAGTCCGAAATCACGGCTTGTAAGCGTCATTTCAAGCTCGTTTGCAACCGTGACGGCAGCATCACCGAAAACCTCGAAAAAGTCACCGACTCGCATAGCAACGATGGTGTTCGGTAATTCCTCTTGATGATGCAAATATTTTTGATATAAGGGCGAAATAGCCGCGTTTTCGGCGGGTTTAACCTCGATTATAGGTTCTTCCTCGGCTTCGTCCTCGTCACGCTCTACGGGCGTTTCCTGCGGCTCTGAAGGTATCAGGTCGTCAGCAAAATCGAATAGTGAAAACTGAGGTGATTCCGGCTTCTTTGTAACGATTGGAGCAGGAGCAGCGAAGGGTGTAACAGTCTTTTTCTTCGGTGTAGGCTTCGGTGGCTTATATTCCGTTCCGTCCTCGTTATATAGCGTACCTTCAATGCTATCTTCTTCAAAGTAGTGGATACACCAGCCGAAAACGACGTCACTATGTACGCAAGCGCTTCGCGCTCCTTTTTCGGCTTGTTTTTGAGCTTCTTCGGTGGCGTAACTCATAAATCCGTCAAGCGTCTTACGGCTAATTAAGGTAACACCGTCTTTGACGATACGCACGCCGTTATTGATTTTCTCTGCAAGCACCTCGCTTGCGTTTTCTTCAAGATATTTTTTCAGTATTTCTTGTTCTGTACCTTTTGCGGTTAAATTCAACGTCATAGTTCAATCCTCCTTGTATTTATTTTTTTCGTATAAAGTAAAAAAGGCCCGTCCGTATCAAAAAGGATCTTGACGCCAGATGCCGTCTTTCACCTCTGAATAGCGGATAGGGATTATCACCCATTTGGGTTTGTTCAATATGTGGTTATCTTCACGGGCGCGCGGTGGAAAGCGTATATATCCTGCCTTTGCGTTTACCGCCTGCCTGTATGTATAAGTCATAAAGTGCCGCACATATTCTTTCGCGCCTTCTTCTCGGTAACACACCTTATAACCGTAGGGATTATTCTTGTTTTTAGCCATAGCGTCAACTCCTTTCATCGTCAAGAGCGTCAAGCATCAGGCTCGCACCGAGCTTAAAACCGTGTCTGAACGCTTCACGGGCGAGAAGTGATGAAGTTTCGTAGAAATTATCTGCGAGCTTATCAAGGATTGCTTTGCCGTCGTCCGAAAGCATTTCGCGTAAATCGTCCTTTTGCTTTGAGATATGGCGATAGATTTCTCTCATTTCAGCGGTAGGTGTTGTAGCTTCTAATGGCTGAATATTGCCGTACCATAGTTCGTTAATAGCATTTTTCATTTTCGTACTCCTTATATGTTTTATTCTTCCGCGTCCTCGCAGTAGTCAACGAGATCGGCGACAACCGAAAGTGGCGCAGGGGTTTCAAGCGTCCCAATACAGTAATCATAATCGTAATAATCTGCCGGGAATTTGTGTATAGCTTCAAGGATATGTATTGCAACGAAAAGCCGTTCTTCTTTGATGCTTTTAATGGCAAATTCCTTTAAGCTCTCGTATGTGGTAATCTGGTCGTTTTCCTCTGACAGCTTTTCGCAAGCGTCATTGAAATTCATTGAATAAAGCTCTTTTACCGTCATTTTTGTTTACCTCCGAAAAATTGATTGTAGTGGGTATCCTCGGCAAGCAGCCTTTCAACGTAAGCAAGCAGGTCGGCTCTCTCGCCCGTGTAGGCAAGCAGCTTTATCATATTGCTGTTAGCCCAGCATATCTCGTGTAATGCGTATTCCGTGAGCTTCGCAACCTTTTCGTTTGTATGCTCGTCCAAGTGGTTAAGTATGAATATAGCCATTAGGATAGGCTGTAATTCTTTCGTATGCTTCATTGTAAAACCTCCTTATAAGTCAAAATCGTTTATCTCTGTTGCAAGGTGAAAACCGAGCTTTACGCCGCGCTCGAACGTAAATTCGATGCGTGCCGAAAACCTATCGGCTATCTGCTTGTACCAAGTATCCAAGAGCTTTATTTGTTCCTCGTTAAGCGAGCTGCAAAGCAGGTCATAGGTTTCAAGCTCTTTACCCGTCTGTTTTATCTTCGGGTTTTGCTCGGCTTCGTTTATCTGACCGTAGTATAAGCGATTAAGTAAAGTATCCATATTTACCTCCCGATTTCAATTAAGCCCCCGGAGTATTCCTCAATATTTCCGTCATAGCGGTAGGACTCGCCGTAGGCTTCAAAGTCAAAATAATCTAAAAGGCTTTCGGGTATCTCATAGCCGCAGGTATTGAACATTTCGCGTCCGTAATCCTCCCAATCATAGCCTTTATAAATGTAAATATCATCGTCCCAACTGTCGCCGTGGCTGTTGACTCTCTCTATAAAATCGTCAAAGCTCCGCACCTCAAGGAACGCCATCATAGTGTCGTATTTACTCATATTGTCTAAAACGTCAGCTTCTTTCAAAATCTCAAAAAGCCGCTGAGGGCTCATATAATCCCAATTCGTAGCATCTGACGGTAGATTTTCAATGTCCTGTACGAACAGTTCTTCGTCAATGCCGTCAAGCTGAAAGCCTTGTTTTTTAAGTTCTTCTTCGATTTCTTCCCATTCGTCATAGTCAGCAAGGTCAAGCCATTTTGAGCCTAACGCCCGCGAATTGCAGGCGTTATATGATCCCCAAGAGCCGATAACGATTTTAATTTCATTACTGATTGTTACTGTCATTTTTAATTTCTCCTTCAAGTATAAGTTTTTCGAGGGTTCTGTCTTTTGCTTCTTCGAGTAGTTCCGAGTAATCCCATATAGGCGTATTCATTACGTTACCTCCTCAAAGTCGTTTACGGATAGCTTCTTATATTCGCAACCGTATTCAAAGTAGTATCCCTTTTCATCGGAAAGCAGCGGATATGTAACAACGCTTATTTTTCCTTGTCTTGTGATAGCTACTTGGATTTCACCTTTAAGCTCGTTAAG
>JAGAPH010000149.1 GCA_017623375.1 Clostridia bacterium
AAACACAATGAAATCTTAACGTTTTTAATCAAGATACATTATCGTCAAGAACGGACCGTCGAGGACGCCGGTCCCTACAATTTGTGTTGTGCGTTTATATCGAACACACCGATAAATCCCAATTTTGCGTCAACAATTTATCAAGGCAACGAAAGGAGATCATCATGCAGGAAAGCGCTACCGCACCGAATGTGAGCACCGAAAGACAGAGAGAGCAATTTTGCTCCCCCGACGAAAGAGGACGGTTGACGTACACCGTCCTTCTACCCGTGATAGAAGGACACGCCAAAATAGACCAATTTTACAAACGTCTGGCGGCAGAATGTGAAAAATACTGTAGGAACGGGTTACTGAAGCTTTGCTGCGAGGAAGATCACGGCAACGCTGCATGGGAATACTCATATCGACTGACCTTCAAGCCCCACGTGGAGAACGAATATCTTGAGATATCTGTCACCTCCGCACTGTACGACAAGACCTCCCGAAAGATGTTGAAAAGCCACTCGGAAAGTCATTTATGGTCCCTTGTAAACGATATGATGATGCCTAAGCCGAGAAAAAGGACAAAAAGATGTAACAGAGTAATAAATTGACGTTTTTATTGCCAAAAATTTCATAAAAATATTGTAATTTAATCAAAAATATGGTATTATATTATTATATTATATAAAATCAACTGTCATTTATGCTTTAAAGGACATAAATTTTATATATAAATAATTCTGAGGCGGTGATGTTTTGTCTAAGGAAGCAATTATCAAGATCAAGGAGGCTGAAGCTGAGGCTCAAAAAATACGAGCTGACGCGGATGCTCGGGCAAAAGCGCAAATACGGCGCGCCGAGGCGGACGGAAAGCTTTTGTGTGACGGAACGGAGGCTGACGCCGCGCGCATAAACGCGGAAAGGCTGAGACTCACACGTGAGCGTGCCGAGGAGCTTGTATCGGAAAGCCTGCGGGCTGCCGAGGATCAAGCCCACGAGCTGGAGCTTTCGTGCGCTCCGCATATGGACGAGGCGGTCAGACTTATTGTTGAAGGAGTTTTTGAACAATGTCAGTAAGCAAAATGAAAAAGCTTACGGTATTCGCCCACAAGCGCGAGGAGAGCGAGATAATAAAAAAGCTGGTGCGGCTGAGGTGCGTGGACATCTCTCCCGCCGACAGTGATAAGGTGCTCTCCTGTGCCGTTTATAACTGTGACAAGCTTCGCATGGAGCTTGAGAGCAGTGTGGCGGATATCAACGAAGCTATAACCGTGCTCAATAAATATCAAAAGCGCACGGGTGGACTTTTCAAGTCAAAAACATCTGTCAACAGTGAAAGCTTCGTTCGTGACGGATATGAAAAGCAAGCGCGCTTTACCGTATCCGAAACGCTGGCTACAATATCGCGGCAAAGCGCTATAAAAGCAGAGATCGCCCGAGCCGAGGCGATGGCGGTATCTGCGGTTCCCTACACCGAGCACGATCTGCCGCTTGGTCTTGCGGGAACTGAAAGGACAGAGATAATTCTCGGGGCTCTTCCGTCGGGCACGGACCTGAAAACGCTTGGACACAGGCTGGCGGATATCGGAGCGGTGGCAAGGATACTTTTATCCGATAACACGGGTATCTATATCTCGGTTATCTGCCACAGGGACGACACGGCAGACATCATGTCGGCGCTTATGGAATACGGCTTTATCAGAGCCACCTTCAAGGGTGTCGAAAGAACGGCGAAGGCTTATATCGCAGAGATGAGAAAAAAAACTGCCGAGCTTTCCGAGGAATACTCCTCGCTTGAGGATAAGCTGGCGGCGCTGGCTGACAATCTTTGCTCCGTAGAGATACTCTACGATATAGAGCAGACCGACCTAAACTGCACGTTAGCAAAGCAGAAAATGATAACCACCGAGAGCGTGGTGGTGCTTACGGGCTGGATACCCGAATTTTTCGAGTCAAAGGTAATATCTGTTCTTGAAAAATACGGCTGTGCTTACGACATAGCAGAGCCAGAGGAAAACGAAAATCCCCCTATATTACTGCAAAACAACGGATTTGCTTCAAACTTCGAGTGGGTGCTTGGAATGTATTCCTACCCCGCTTACGGCAGATTCGATCCCACGTTTATAATGAGTATATGCTACTTCATTATATTCGGCATAATGTTTGCAGACGCGGGTTACGGACTTCTGCTCATACTCGCCTGCTTCGGCGGAGTTAAGCTGCTAAAGCCCTCTCAGAGCATGGAGCGCTTTCTTAAAATGTTTGGATACTGCGGAATATCCTGCGTTGTGTTCGGCATTTTGTTCGGAGCGTATTTCGGAGACCTGCCTCTCGCTATCATGAGAAATATGATGGGCATTCCCGAGGCAGAGCTGCCAAATCTTGCGTTGCTCGGCGGAAGCGCCGCAAACCTCGCGATACTTTTCGATCCTCTGCAAAATCCCATGGGCTTCCTGCTTATCTCCCTTGGAGTGGGAGCGGTACACCTTATCGCGGGAATGGCGGTAAAGTTTGTAATACTCTGCCGTGAGGGTCAGGCAATAGACGCTATACTTGATATCGGCGCGTATTGGGTACTGTTTGCGGGACTTGGACTTCTCTTCGTCGTCCCCGCCGTGGGCAAATGGGTTCTTATAGGAGCGGCGGCGGTGATCGTCCTTACCCACGGACGGCAGGAGAAAAATATAGTCATGAAGCTTCTTAAGGGACTTCTCGGACTGTACGATCTCATAAGCTACGCCTCCGACCTGCTCTCTTATTCGCGAATACTCGCGCTGGGACTTGCGGCAGGCGTTATAGCGCAGGTCGTAAATATCCTCGCCACCATGGGAGGACCGTCGGTTGGCGGATTTATCGTACTTGTAATAGCGTTTATCATCGGACATCTTCTCAATATGGTAATAAACGTATTGGGAACCTTCGTCCATACCTCAAGACTTCAGTATATCGAATTCTTCAATAAATTTTACGAGGACGGCGGCGTTGCCTTTGAGCCCGTTACTCCCTCGGATAAATATACCGTTGACGACGGTGAATAAAAACCATAAAACAATTTTTAAAGGAGATCAAAAAAATGACTTTCGGTGAACTTTTAAGCACAATTTTTACAGGTAACAACATTGCAATTTTGGGTGCGGCTCTTGCGGCGGCACTTTCGGGTATGGGAAGCGCAAAGGGCGTTGGTCTTGTGGGCGAAGCCTCCGCGGGACTTCTCTCCGAAGACCCCTCCAAGTTCGGTAAGGCACTTATCCTTCAGGCTCTTCCCGGTACACAGGGTATCTACGGACTTATCACGGCATTCCTTATCATCTTCAAGATGGGAATACTCGGCGGAAGTCCTCTTCAGTTGACAGTGGCACAGGGCGCTTACTTCCTTATGGCATCTCTTCCCATTGCTATCGTAGGTCTTTACTCGGGTATCAAGCAGGGTAAGGTCGCGGCTGCGGGTATTTCTCTTATAGCAAAGAGACCTAAGGAGGTCGGTAAGGCTATCACCTCCGCGGCTCTTGTTGAGACATACGCTATCTTCGCGGTTCTCGTTTCCCTTCTTCTCGTTCTCTTCGCTCCCGTATAAAGGAGAAATTTGATGACAGGCTTAAGCAAAATAACCGACAAGATCTTGGGCGAGGCACGCAAGGACGCTGAGGAAAGGCTATCGACTGCCGAGGCGGAATGTCAGCGCATATCGTCGGAATACGCCGAGAAGGCAAAGCAGATACGCGCAGAGCTTGACGCCGCAGCACGGCGCGAGGCTGAGGAGATACTCTCCCGCGCAAGATCGGGCGAGGCAATGACCTCAAGAGATACTGTACTCAAGGCAAAGGGAATGATGATAGACGCGGCGTTTGATAAGGCGCGCGAGGAGATACTTCAGCTCCCTGATGAAAAATATCTTGAGCTGCTGGTGTCAATGCTGGTGTCCGCTTCACGCACAAAAACGGAGGACGAGCGCATAAGGCGTGAATACGGTGACGATGAGGGTGAGGAAAACGTTACCCAGTGCACCGTCTGTCTGAGCTCCCGCGATCTTCAAAGACACGGAAGCAAGCTTTTGTCCGAGGCAAGCGCAAGGCTTACTGACTGCCCCGACGCCTTCGTTCTTTGCGACACTCCCGCCGCTATCGACGGAGGACTTATATTCAGATACGGTAATATTGAAATAAACTGCTCTCTTTCCACTGTAATAGGACAGCTTCGCCCCACCCTTGAGGCACGGGTAAGCAAAACACTGTTTCCCGAGAAAAGGAGCTGAGAGCTATGGCAGTAAGGTATAAAGACACCGACTACATGTATAGCTCCACGAGAGTGCGTGCTCTTGAGGTAAAGCTTGCGACGCGAGAGACCCTTGAGCGTATGCTGGACGCAAAGAGCTCAGCGGATATCGTGGCTATGCTCCCCGATCTCGGCTTTGAGGTCATCAGGGAGAGCGACGACCCTTCGTCGGCAGTAAGACGTGAGGACACGCTGATGTCCCTGCTCTGCCAAAGCTACGATGACGTAAAAAAAATGACCGACGGTCAAGAGATAGTTGATTTCATGCGCTATCCTTACGATTGCAACAATCTGAAGTCGGTGATAAAATGCGCCTCTCGCGGAATAGACCCAAAACCTATGCTCATAGGCGCGGGAAGCGTAAGCGTATCCGACACGCTCAAGGCATTCGAGCAAAAGGATCACTCGGCGTTTCCGAAAGAAATGGCAGAGGCAGTGGAAAAGGCACAGGAGGCATTTGCCAAGACGTCAAATCCGCAAACGGTGGATTTCATACTTGACCGCGCTTGCTTTGCCGACATGCGCTCAAACGCCCAAAGCACGGGCACAGAGCTTGCCGAAAAGCTGGTAAGGACAAAAATTGACCTTGTCAACATCATGACCTGCGTCAGAATTCTTCGCATGAGGATAGGACACGCGGCGGCAGGACTGCTTGCCGACGCGGTAATTGAGGGAGGATATCTCGACACCGATATGTTCAGCCGTGCCATATCCTCGGACGAGGCAAAATTCTCCGACGAGCTGAAATATACCGACAGCTATTATCCCCTCTCCCAATATATCGGAACGGGCGACACGCTGGCGGCACTTGAGAGACAGTGCGACAATAAGTGGATCTCCGTGGCAAAGGAAGCAAAGCAGGTACCCTTCGGCGCTCCTGTTCTCATCGGATATATGGCGGCTCTTGAGTATCAGGTGAAAAATATACGCATAATTCTGGCTGGAAAGGACGCGGATCTCAGCTCCGAGACACTGCGCGAAAGGTTGAGGGAGAGCTATGTATAAGATAGGAATAATAGGCGAGCGTGATAGCGTTCTCGGCTTTATGGCTCTTGGCTTTTCAGTTCACGAGGCAGAAAACGCTTCCGTGGCGGAGAGACTTCTTCACACTCTTGCGAAAAGCGGTGAGTATGCTATCATCTATATAGTTGAGAATTACGCCGTAGAGCTTGAGAATGAGATAGCGAAATACAAGGACGTCCCCCTCCCCGCCATAACCGTTATCCCGGGAATGTCGGGCACAAACGGCTACGGCATGGCAAATATCAAGAGTGCCGCCCAAAGAGCGGTCGGCGCTGATATCCTTTTTAAAGATTAAAGGACGCGTGTTACTTTTTTCTTTCGCGAAAGAAAAAAGTAACCAAAAAAGAAAGCAAGACTAAAATATTTTATATTTTTCCTTGTTAGTTTGTGCGTAAATTATAGATATATCCAAGGTAGAAACTCGACAACGCTATCCGTTTTACGAGTTTCATTAATAAATTATTGCCGCTATGCGGCAACGGAGGCTTTATATGATTGAAGGAAAGATACTGAAGGTATCAGGACCGCTGGTCATCGCCGAGGGCATGCGAGAGGCTAACATGTTCGACGTCGTTCGTGTTGGCGAGAAGCGACTTATCGGCGAGATAATAGAGATGCACGGAGACAGAGCGTCCATACAGGTCTACGAGGAAACAGCGGGCATAGGACGCGGAGACAAGGTAGTCTCCACAGGTGCTCCCCTTTCCGTGGAGCTTGGTCCGGGACTTATCACAAATATTTACGACGGTATTCAGCGTCCCCTTGAGGCAATGCGCGAAAAGTGCGGAGCGAATATCACCAAGGGTATAGACGAGCCCGCTCTTGACAGAACAAAGAGATGGCATTTCGTGCCCGCGCTCAAGTTCGGCGACACGGTAGAGGCAGGCGACGTCTACGGAACCGTGCAGGAAACCGAGGTGCTTGTGCACAAGATAATGGTCCCTCCGGGAAAGAAGGGCACTGTGGTTGACCTTCGCGAGGGTGAATACCGCATAACCGACAGAATAGGTAAGATAAAGCTTGAGGACGGAACTATAGAGGAGATCACTCTCATGCAGAAATGGCCCGTCCGTGTCTCCCGTCCCTACGCTCAGAAGCTCCCTCCCGTTGAGCCTATGATATCTGGACAGAGAGTTATCGACGCTCTCTTCCCCATCGCAAAGGGCGGAACGGCTTGCGTTCCCGGTCCCTTCGGATCGGGTAAGACGGTCGTTCAGCACCAGCTTGCAAAATGGAGCGACGTTGATCTCGTTGTCTATATAGGCTGCGGCGAGCGCGGAAACGAAATGACTGACGTTCTCCGTGAATTTCCCGAGCTTCAGGACCCAAGAACGGGCAAATCCCTTATGATGCGTACCGTTCTCATAGCAAACACCTCAGACATGCCCGTTGCGGCACGTGAGGCTTCTATTTACACAGGTATAACCATTGCGGAATATTACCGCGATATGGGCTACTCCGTAGCGGTCATCGCCGACTCCACCTCCCGTTGGGCTGAGGCTCTCCGTGAGATGTCGGGACGACTTGAGGAAATGCCCGGTGAGGAGGGCTATCCCGCTTACCTTACCAGCCGTCTCGCTCAGTTCTACGAAAGAGCGGGAAAGGTGATCTGCCTCGGCTCTGACGGACGCGAGGGCGCTCTCTCGGCTATCGGCGCGGTATCCCCTCAGGGCGGTGATATCTCCGAGCCCGTTACACAGGCAACGCTCCGTATAGTTAAGGTATTCTGGGGACTTGACGCGTCCTTGGCTTACAGACGCCACTTCCCCGCTATAAACTGGCTCAATTCTTATTCGCTCTACCGCGATAGGCTGTCGGATTGGTTCCGCGATAACGTTTCCAAGTCGTGGATGGACAACACCGCAAGGCTTCTCAAAACGCTTCAGATAGAAAACGACCTTCAGGAGATCGTTAAGCTGGTCGGCGTTGATGCCCTCTCCGCTGAGGACCGCATGACCCTTGAGCTTGCTCAGTCCATTCGCGAGGATTTCCTGCAGCAGAACGCCTTTGAGGACACCGATAGCTTTACCGAGCTTGACAAGCAGAACGCGCTAATCGAGCTGATATTCTCCTTCGGAGACAAGGCTAATAAGGCTATTGCCACTGGCGCTGATATCCAAAGCGTATCCGAGCTTCCCGTAAGAGAGCGTATAGGACGCGCAAAGGCTATTCCTTATGAGTCATACAAGACAGAATACGCAAAGATCGACGCCGAGATAACCGAGCAGCTTGACGCTCTTACGGCAAAGGCGGCGGCTGATGCCGATTTCATATGAAAGGATCAATAAATAATGATCAGAGAATATAAGACTATAGAAGAGGTAGCGGGTCCTCTTATGCTCGTAAAGCAGGTGGACGGCGTCAAGTACGACGAGCTTGGCGAAATAGAGCTGCCAAACGGAGACGTTCGCCGTTGCCGTGTGCTTGAGGTAAACGGAAGAAACGTGCTTGTTCAGCTTTTCGAGTCAAGCGCGGGACTTAACCTCGCCGAGAGTAAGGTGCGCTTTCTCGGTCACGGCGTTGAGCTTGGAGTTTCTCCCAACATGCTGGGACGCGTTTTCAACGGAATGGGTGAGCCTATCGACGGCGGTGCTAAGCTTATTCCCGAAAAAAGTCTGGATATCAACGGAACGCCCATAAACCCCGCGGCGCGCTTTTACCCCTCCGAGTTTATTCAAACGGGTATTTCCACTATAGACGGACTTAACACCCTCGTCAGAGGTCAGAAGCTGCCTATCTTCTCAGGCTCGGGACTTCCCCACGCAAATCTTGCGGCACAGATAGCAAGACAGGCAAAGGTACGCGGAAAAGACGAAAAGTTCGCGGTTGTTTTCGCCGCCGTGGGTATCACCTTTGAGGAAGCGGACTTCTTTATCTCCGACTTTAAAAAGACGGGAGCTATCGACCGTACTGTACTGTTTATAAACCTCGCCTCCGACGCGGCTATCGAGAGAATATCAACTCCCCGTATGGCGCTGACGGCAGCGGAGTATCTCGCTTTCGAGTGCGACATGCACGTGCTGGTCATCATAACCGATATCACAAACTACGCCGAGGCACTCAGAGAGGTGTCCGCGGCTCGTAAGGAAGTCCCCGGCAGACGAGGATACCCCGGATATCTCTACACCGACCTTGCTACCATGTACGAGAGAGCGGGAAGAAAAATGGGCTCTGAGGGCTCTATCACCATGATCCCCATTCTCACCATGCCCGAGGACGACAAGACCCACCCAATTCCCGACCTTACGGGATATATTACCGAGGGACAGATAATCCTCTCCAGAGATATGTACAGAAAGGGCTATCTGCCTCCCGTTGACGTTCTTCCCTCTCTGTCCCGACTCAAGGACAAGGGTATAGGCGAGGGCAAGACCCGAGAGGATCACGCGGGAACGATGAACCAGCTCTTCTCAAGCTACGCGAGAGGTAAGGAAGCCAAGGAGCTTATGGTGGTGCTTGGAGAGGCGGCGCTGACGCCCATGGACAGACTTTACGCAAAGTTTGCCGATGCCTTTGAAGAAAAATATATCAATCAGGGCTTCAACGAAAACAGAACCATTGAAGAGACCCTCGACCTTGGTTGGGAGCTTCTCTCCATTCTGCCCAAGAGTGAGATGAAGAGAATAAAGCCCGAAATGGTCGAAAAGTATTGGAAGAAATAACGCTTTTGCATAGGAGGAAGCTTCCAAAGTGGCTGAATTGAGAGTAAATCCCACCAGAATGGAGATGAAAAAGCTCCAGGCAAGATACACCACCGCAAGGCGTGGGCACAAGCTGCTCAAGGACAAAAGAGACGAGCTGATGAAGCAGTTTCTCGACGTTGTCCGCGAGGACAAGGCACTGCGCGAGCGTGTGGAAAACTCGCTTGACAAGTTCTATCGCGGCTTTACAGTTGCCAGTGCGGCGACTAATCCGCAGATGCTTGAGGAAGCGCTTATCTGCCCCAAGAAAACGGCGAGCATAGGTGTGGAATATAAAAACATGATGAGCGTTATCGTGCCGAGATTTGATATGAATTTCACAGGTGCCAATACGGGCGACGGTATCAACTACGGCATGGCGTTCACCTCTGGCGAGCTTGACGCATCCCTTTCCGAGCTGAACGGAATAATGGAGGATCTTCTGAGAATGTCCGAGCTTGAAAAGACGGCTCAGCTCTTAGCAGAGGAGATCGAAAAAACGCGCCGCCGTGTAAACGCCCTTGAATACATCATGATGCCTCAGTATCTCTCGGCTATCAAAACTATCAAGATGAAGCTTGACGAGAACGAGCGCGGCAATACCACAAGACTGATGAAGGTCAAGGACATGATGCTTAAGGCTCAGCTTGAGCAAAAGCACGGCGAAGAGGACGAATAAAAATAAGCGGTTGTTTGATGTGTTCACACCAACCCCATCTTAAAGTTTAGGTCAAGCCTTTTTAAAGGCTTGACCTAAACTTTAAAAATATGGGTGCGGTGCGAACACGCCTAAAAATCAAAAATTTCAGGTCATAACAGCACAAAGGGACTGAGCCAAAAACTCAGTCCCCTTATTTATTTTTTGATCCTGACCAGTTTTTCAAGTCCTGCCCTCATGGACTCACAGAGCACGTCTATATCCTCGCGAGTATTGTAGCCAGAAAGGCTTATTCTCAGCGAACAGTCCGCCATGTGGGGTGTCAGCCCAAAGGCAATAAGCGCTCCGCTGGGCTTTGAAGAGTGGGATGAGCACGCCGAGCCGCTGGACACGTATATGCCGTCAGCCGAAAGATGGTGCAGCATAGTCTCACTCTTGATGTCGGGCAGGGTGATATTTATAATATGATCCACACGCCTGCCGCCGGGAACGTTGATTTTTACTCCCAGCGCCGTCAGCTTCTCCACCGCGTATGCGTAAACGTCGGAAAGCCTCTGCTCTATCTCGCCTCTGCGCTTCGCCATATCCTCAGCGCTCGCTCCGAAGGCGGCTATGCCGATAACGTTCTCCGTTCCCGAGCGCATTCCGCTCTCCTGTCCACCGCCGCGAAGAAAGGGGACGATCTTTTTTGCCTTTATAAGCTCCGCATCAATATAAAGCGCACCCACTCCTTTGGGGGCGTGTATCTTATGACCGCTGACAGATATAAGATCAGCGCCAAGGCTCTGAGGAGTAAAGCGTACCCGCATAAAGCCCTGTATGGCATCGCAGTGTGTTATGGCATCGGGATATCTTCTTTTTATCTTACCGAACGCTTCCTTAAGCGCGTATAGCGCTCCCGTCTCGTTATTGACAAGCATAAAGCTTGCCATAAATATCTTTTTATCCAGCGCCGCCTCAAGCGCTTCCATATCAAGCGTGCCGCCCCTCGTGGGTATTCTTACTATCTCAAAGCCGTACTTGGCAAGGACTTCAAGTGCCTCGGATGTGGCGGGGTGCTCGGAATCCGTCGTAAGTATGCGAGTGGCGTCACGCCTCGCTTTAGCGTAAGCACAACCGAAGATAGCAAGGGACGTTGCCTCCGTTCCGCAGGAGGTAAATACTGCCGTTCCCTGCCTCGGTCTTGCGCCGAGAGCGGAAAGCAATTGCTCCCTCGCTCGCCTCACTATTCCCTCGGACTGCTGCCCCATGGTATGAAGCGAGGATGGATTTCCAAAGCAGTCCATTGCCTCAAGCATTGCCGCCCTCGCCACCTCAGACAGCGGAGTGGTGGCACTGTTGTCAAGATAAATTCTTTTTTCCATCGTCAGTTATCTGAATATAAAGCTGTCAAGCATAGCGTTGACGTCAGCCATGTGCGCGTCAAATCTGTCCTCAAGAGCCGTATAAGTCACCGAATAGATCATCTGGTTATAAACGAATACCGTCTGCATAAGCTTGATGCTTTGCTCGCCGTAGCGCACCTTATAGGTATAAGACACGCCACTTCTCTCTGCAACTGTTCTGTCTGCCTTTGAAATAAACTCATAGCCCGAAAGAGTATCCTTGTACTGAGCTTCGCACATTGCGAAATACTCCTCTGCCGTCATCTCATCGTCGGGAGAGAAGGAGGTGACTGTGACATTAGGCTTTCCGCTCTCGGGATAATAAGCCTCGCTCTTACCGCTTTCCGAGCTGCACACCCACGAATTGGGAACGTAAAGTCGGTACTCTATCTCATCGGAGGACGCTATCTTCATGCCCTCGGGAGTCTTTTTGTCGGTTACGCAGTCGCCTGTGTCCGCCTGCCCCTCACAAAGCACGAACACCTCAATTATGGAGTCAAACTGAGCGTTATTCTCATCAAAAAGCTCGGTGGGACAGTAAAAGCTCAAGATCACGAACTCACCGTCGCCTCCGTGGTTGGTGATAAGCTGACGAACCGTAAAGCCCACGCCCTTATATTCCGTGGTATATTTCAGCTCCAATGCGTCGTTCCCGCCAAGCACCGCAGGATTTTTCTCCTTAAGGTCAAAAAGCTTGAGAGACTCCGCATAGGTTTTGGCGCACTCCTGAACGTATTCATCAAGAGTTATCGCCGCGTTCTCGTGGGAATGATATCTCGCACTTACGGTTATGTTATTAAGAGCCGAATAGTACGCGCCCGAAATACCGCTGGAGCTATTATCCGTCCACACCTCGGGGACGTAAAGCTTGAAAGGCTCGCCCTCAAGTGACACAAGGTGCATACCCTCGGGAGCATCACTGTCCTTACCGCAGGACACGGCAAGAACACAAATGATCACGGTCAATATGACCGCTACCGTTCTTTTTATCATTTTTTATAATTCCTTTCACCGACAATAAGTGATAATGTTCTCTCATTATATTTTAGCAAATATATATATATCTTTCAATACTATTTTGTTAATTTTATGTTTCACCGAAAAAAGCTGCGTCAATAGCTTTGACCTAACGCATTTATATTGGGAAGCATTGATATTCAAATTTTGATTTATCGGGGAGTTGATGGGATCGGACGACCAATGGTCGCCCCTACACTGTGTGATCGTTTGCCGTGTGAGTTTACAACCTATGTTAGCACCTTCTTCGTTGTAGGGACCGGCGTCCTCGACGGTCCGT
>JAGAPH010000150.1 GCA_017623375.1 Clostridia bacterium
CTCCCTCCGAGAGGGGGCTCCCGCGTAGCGGGTGGAGGAGCCTGCGTGCATAACGGTTAAGATTTCATTATGTTTTGACGCACTCTCCCTCAGTCAGCTTCGCTGACAGCTCCCTCCCAGAGGGAGCCTTATGAAGTAAGTACTAACATAGCGTACACACCGATAAATCCCAATTTTGCTGTAAATATCCTATCCGCCGTTTACAAGAAATGCTGAATACTTGACATTTTGCATCAAATGTGGTATAATAATATGATAACATGGCATTCTATGCTCAAAAAGGAGATAAAATGGTAACTATAACCGACGTACTGCCCAACAGCCGCGCGCAAAAAGCAGGCATCGAGGCAGGCGACATTCTCGTGTCCATCAATAAAAAAGAAATAAACGACGTGCTTGATTACCGCTTTTATCTCGCAAACAAAAGCATCACCCTTACGGTGATTCACGACGGTAAGACAAAAAAGCACAAAATAAAAAAGCAGGAATACGACGACATCGGTCTTGATTTCGAGACCCCTCTTATGGACAAAAAACACTCCTGCGAAAATAAATGCGTTTTCTGCTTTATCGATCAACTCCCCAAGGGAATGCGCAAATCCCTTTATTTCAAGGACGACGACTCCCGTCTCTCCTTCCTTCACGGAAACTATATCACGCTGACCAATCTTCACGAGAAGGACATTCAGCGCATCATAGATATGCACATCTCCCCCGTGAACGTGTCCGTTCACACCACCAATCCCGAGCTGAGAGTAAGCATGATGCACAACAAGCGCGCGGGCGACGTGCTGAAATATCTTCGCATGCTTGCAGACGCGGGAATAACACTGTGCTGTCAGATAGTGCTTTGCAAGGGTCTTAATGACGGCGCTGAGCTTGACCGCACCATGTGTGATCTGGAGGCTTTAGCCCCCGCCATGCAGAGCACCTCGATCGTCCCCGCGGGACTTACACGCTTCCGCGACGGACTTTATCCTCTTCAGCCCTTTACGCCCGAGGAGTGCGCCGAGATAATCAAGCAGATAACCGATTTCGGAGATATGTGCCGCTTCAAGCACGGAACGCGACTCTTTTACCCCGCAGACGAGCTTTATATCAAAGCGGGCCTTCCCCTGCCCTCCGATGATTTCTACGAGGATTATTCACAGATCGAAAACGGAGTGGGAATGATAACCGATATGCGCGCGTCCGTTGAGCGCGAGCTTGAGGACACGGAAAAATACGCCCCCTATAAGGACACCGAGCGCACGGTTTCGCTTGCCACGGGTCAGGCGGCTTACGACCACATTCTCGGTCTTTCACGGCTTCTCACTGAGTATTTTCCCAAGCTTAAGATAAACGTTTACGCAATAAAAAATAATTTTTTCGGAGACCGAATAACCGTTTCGGGGCTGCTGACGGTTAAGGATATACTTGAGCAGCTTGAGGGCGAGAGCCTTGGCGACGAGCTTCTTATACCCGCCGCCTGTCTGCGTGCCGAGGGCGACGTGCTGCTTGACGACGTGTCTCCCGAGGAGCTTGGGGAATGCCTTGGTGTCAAGGTATCTCCGTCGGAAAGTGACGCGGAGAAATTTATATTTGGTATTTTAGCAAAAGAGATCCCCTGCGGATCTGACGGTAATTATTGACCGATAGATAAAGGAGGTATTGAAATGTCAAAGCCTGTAATTGCCATAGTCGGCAGACCTAACGTAGGAAAAAGCACGCTTTTTAATAAGCTTATCGGAGAGAGACGCTCCATAGTTGAGGATATCCCCGGCGTTACCCGTGACAGAATATACGGCGAGACCGAATGGTGCGGAAGAAAGTTCAGCGTTATAGACACGGGCGGTATTGAGCCCAAGACAGACGACACTATCCTCAAGCAGATGCGCTTTCAGGCGCAAGTGGCTATCGAGAGCGCCGACGTTATACTTTTTATTTGCGACGTACGCGCGGGACTTACCGCCTCCGACAGAGACATTGCCGTTATGCTTCAGAAGAGCGGAAAGCCTATAATCCCCTGTATCAACAAGTGCGACAGTGTGGGGAACGTGCCCTTTGAGTTTTACGAGTTCTACGAGCTTGGCTTCGATTGCGAGCCTATCGCTCTTTCCTCGGTCCACGGAAGCGGAACGGGGGATATACTTGACGAGGTCATAAAGGCTCTGCCCGAGGATACCGAGGAGGAGGACGATGACGATAGCATCAAGGTCGCCGTTATCGGCAAGCCAAACGCGGGTAAGTCCTCTATCATCAACAGGATCGTGGGTCAGGAGCGCCTTATCGTCTCCAATATTGCGGGCACTACGAGAGACGCGGTGGACACCCACGTGGAAAATCAGCACGGAAAATTTACCTTTATCGACACGGCGGGTATCAGACGCGCCTCGAAGATAAACGACAAGATAGAAAAATACAGTGTTCTCCGCGCCCACATGGCGGTTGAGCGCGCCGACGTTTGTCTTATAATGATAGACGCGGCAACGGGCATCACCGAGCAGGACGAGAAGATAGCGGGAATTGCCCATGAGGCTGGCAAGGCGTGCATCATTGTCGTCAACAAGTGGGATAGCATTGAGAAGGACAACAACACGGTAAACGCATTTAACGAGCGCATACGCACCGCCCTCGCATATATGCCCTATGCTCCCATAGTGTACGTCTCGGCGATGACGGGACAGAGAGTCCCCACTCTTTTTGAGCACATCAAGTACGTCCACAATCAGGCAAATACCCGTATCTCTACGGGTATGCTCAACGACGTGCTGGCAGAGGCTACCATGAAGGTACAGCCCCCGTCAGACAAGGGCAGAAGACTGAAGATATACTATATGACGCAGGTATCCGTAGCGCCCCCAACCTTCGTGCTCTTCTGCAACAACGCAGAGCTTTTCCACTACTCCTATCAGAGATATATCGAAAACTGTCTGCGCCAGACCTTCGGCTTTTCGGGAACTCCCATAAGACTTGTCATAAAGATGAAGGGAGATAACTGACGTGGCACAGGTCAAGGGACTTATATTTGATTTCAACGGAACGCTGTTTTTTGACAGTCCTCTGCATATTGCCGCCTTTAAGCGCTGCTTTGAGGCAAGAGGCATGGCAGTGCCGTCGGACGAGGTCATGGTAAGGGATATATTCGGCATGCCCAACGCCTCCATATACAAAAAATTCTTCAATGCCCACGCCTCCGAGGAGGAGATAAAGGCGTTTATCGAGGAAAAGGAAGGACTTTATATGGAGTTTTTCCTCTCCGATCTCAAGAGCCGCAGGCTTTGCGACGGGGCGTATGAGCTGCTTGACTATCTAAAGGAGCACTCCATTCCCTACGCTATCGCCACAGGCTCCGAATACAAGACTGTTCTGTTTTATATCAAGCATCTTGGGCTTGACCGTTGGTTTACCCTTGACAATATCGTGTACACCGACGGCACCTTTAGCGGAAAGCCTGCCCCCGATATCTACCGCATAGCCGCCTCCCGTCTGGGTCTTACACCTGCGGAATGTGCAGTTTTTGAGGACGGGACCAGCGGCATACGCTCAGCGAGAGCGGCAGAAGTGGCAAAGGTGTTCGCCCTTTACGATGAGCGCTTTACCCCAGAGCTGCCCGCACCTCTTACGGTGGATAAGGTGTTGCATAGCCTCTCCGATTGGAGAGCCTTGCTTGAGGAGATAAAATTGTACCGTTGAATTGGGATTTAACGGTGTGTTAATAGTTACATTATTCCACGAACAATCCCTCACCCGCCTTGCGGGAGCTCCCTTTGCACAAGGGAGCCTTGGTATAAACCGAACTTCATGCAAGAAAATATAATAATTCTATACCGATATTTTCTTGATTTATATGGAATTACGCACTTTCTTCCTTAGGCTCCCTTGGTGCAAAACATGCTTCGCATGTCGGAGCTGGCACCGAAGGTGACTGAGGGATTGTTCTTTTACACAAACTATCTTTTCAAACACACCTATAAATCAAAATTTGAAACCCATTGTTATTACAACAAAAAAGAAAGGAACAGACATGTTCGTAGATAACGTAAAAATATATATAAAGGCGGGAGACGGCGGAAACGGCGCTATCTCCTTCCACCGCGAGAAATACGTGTCTCACGGCGGACCCGACGGCGGTGACGGCGGACACGGCGGAAATATAGTTTTCCGCGTTGACGAGGGCACTAATACCCTTCTCGCCTTCCGCTACAAGCATAAATTTATCGCGGGCAACGGCGGAAACGGAAAGACCTCAAAGTTTCACGGCGCTACCGCCGACGACCTTATCATCTCCGTTCCCCCCGGAACTCTCATACGTGACGCCGTCACGGGAAAGATAATTCACGACATGACCGAGGGCGGCGGCGCGGACTACGTCTGCTGCCGAGGCGGCAGAGGCGGTTGGGGCAACAGACATTTCGCTACCCCCACCCGTCAGATCCCCAATTTTGCCAAGAACGGCACTAAGGGAGAGGAAAAAGAGGTCATTCTTGAGCTTAAAATGCTTGCCGACGTGGGTCTTATCGGATACCCAAGCGTTGGTAAATCCTCAATACTGTCACGCATAAGCTCGGCAAAGCCCAAGATCGCCGACTATCACTTCACCACCCTTTCGCCTAACCTTGGAGTGGTATCCACGGGAGCAGAAAGCGGATTTGTGGCGGCGGATATCCCAGGGCTTATCGAGGGAGCGTCCGAGGGGCTGGGACTTGGTCACGCCTTTCTGCGCCACGTTGACCGCTGCAGACTGCTGCTTCACGTTGTGGACATTTCCTGCTTTGAGGGCAGAGACCCTGTTGAGGATATAAAGGTCATCAACGCAGAGCTTGAAAAATACAGTCCCGAGCTTGCCACCCGTCCTCAGATAGTGGTCGCCAACAAATGTGACGCGCTTGACAGAGAATACGTAAACGTGGACGCATTTGAAGCATACGTAAAGGAGCTTGACTGTGAGCTGCTTTACGTTTCCGCCGCTACGGGCGAGGGACTTGACACGCTTGTGTCGCTCTGCGCCGAAAGGCTCAAGGAGCTTCCCCCCATGCCTGTATTTGAGAGCGAATATACGCCTCTCGACGCCATTTCCGTTGAGGGCGGTAGGGATACGACCATAAGGCGTGAAAACAACACCTTCTACGTTGAAGGAGAATGGCTCTATAACCTTATGGGTCAGATCAATTTCGACGATTACGAGTCCCTCAATTATTTCCAGAAGGTGCTTAAAAACAGTGGTATCTTCACCATGCTTGAGGAAAAGGGCTGCACCGACGGACACACCGTATCCATTTACGATTTTGAATTTGAATATGTTAAATAAAACTAAAATAAGAAAGGAACTGAACTCATGAACATCTGGCATGACATCGCCCCTCAAGAAATAACCCCCGAGGAATTTACTGCCGTTATCGAGATCCCAAAAGGAAGCAACTGCAAATACGAGCTCGATAAGCACACGGGACTTCTCAAGCTTGACCGTATCCTTTATACGTCCACTCACTATCCCGCAAACTACGGCTTTATTCCCCGTACATACGCGGACGACGGAGACCCCCTCGACGTGCTCGTGCTCTGCAACGAGTCCATAGTTCCTCTTACGCTCATTCGCGTTTGCCCCATAGGCGTCATGCGAATGATCGACGGCGGAGCCCTTGACGATAAGATAATCGCCGTTCCCTGCTCCGACCCCACCTTCAATCAGTACAAGTCCATCAACGACCTGCCCTACCACATATTCGACGAAATAATGCACTTCTTTACTGTTTACAAGCAGCTTGAGAACAAGCAGACGGCGGTAAAGGAGCTATTCGACGCCAAGGAAGCGAGAGAGATAATCGCCGAGTGCATTGAGAACTATAACAGATCCTTTGTAAACGGTCAGCCCGTTTGATGAAAATGAAGCATAATTATCAGATAGTTCTCGACAAAACGCTTGAGGAATTGGCGCGTGAGGGCAAAAAGCCCACGCTTCTTTTGCACGCCTGCTGCGCCCCCTGCTCAAGCTACGTGCTTGAATATCTGTGCGAGCATTTTGACATCACACTTCTCTTTTACAATCCTAATATCTCCCCAAGAGACGAGCACGAGCTGAGATACAAGGAGCTCACACGTCTTGTAAAGGACATGGGACTTGAGGGAAAGGTGGGCTTTGCCCGATCGGAATACGAGCCCGAGCGTTTTCTTGAGATCGCGCGCGGACTTGAAAACGCCCCCGAGGGAGGCGAAAGATGCAAAAAATGCTATGCTCTCAGGCTCAAAAAAGCAGCGGAGATCGCCGCACGGAGCGGCTTTGACTATTTCACCACCACCCTGTCCATAAGCCCCTACAAGAACGCTGAATGGCTCAACGAGATAGGCGGTGAGGCGGCGGACGAGGCAGGTGTGAGGTATTTATATTCCGACTTCAAAAAACGAGGCGGCTACCGTCGCTCCTGTGAGCTATCGGTGCAGTTTGGTCTTTACCGTCAGGACTTCTGCGGTTGCGCGTATTCCAAGGCGGAGCGCGAGCTGAAAAAGCGCGCCGAGGAGTCTTGATAAGAAATAAATATCCCCCCGTATAACGGGGGGTATTTCAGTTTCGGGCATAGCCCTAATACTACAGGCTACGCACAAGTGAGTCTTTTATTGGCCTGTCAGCCATGCATTTGTTACGAAACCCCGCTCAAGCGGGACTAAAACCAAGCCTCCCTTGTGTAAAGGGAGGTGGCACGGCTTGCCGTGACGGAGGGATTGTAA
>JAGAPH010000151.1 GCA_017623375.1 Clostridia bacterium
GCCTGCGTGCATAACGGTTAAGATTTCATTATGTTTTGACGCACTCTCCCTCAGTCAGCTTCGCTGACAGCTCCCTCCCGGAGGGAGCCTTATGAAGTAAGTGCTAATATAGCGAACACATCGCTAAATCCCAATTTAACTATTTTATTTGTATAACCGTTTTTGTAATTATACTTTACTTTTTGCTAAAAGCAGTAGAGCGCGCCGAAAAATATCGGCGCGCTCTGAATTTATCCGTATATCAGATATCGTATTTTGCAAGTATGGCGCTTGGTGTTATTCTCAAAAGTGAGATCACAGGAAGCGTGCCGCAAAGCAGGCACAATGCGTAAAGAATGACAAGCAGCATACCCGCAAGCCACATAGGATAGTAGAATATATTAGCCACGAAGGGTGACAAACCAAGACATGCCCATATAAACGCACTGGTCAGCACGTATCCTATAAGCACCGTAAGGGTGGTCAACACCGCCGCTTCTATAAGGAACTTGAATATAAGATTTTTCTTGGATACTCCTATGGCTCGGTAGATACCTACCTCCTTTATCCTGTTCATAAGCGACGAGCGCATAATAAAGTACATGCAAACACTCAGTATCGCAAGTATGACCGCCATGGTGATAAGTCCCGCCATCATCTCACGGCTGTTGTTCTGTACGATATTCTCAAAAACTCCGTCGGGTGTCAGTACGGCGGGCAGGTACTCCGAGCCTGTCTTAATGTCGGAGAACTCCCTCTCAAGATACGCCTCGGTCTTTTTTGGGTCGCTTGAATGAATGACCGTATAGTAGGTATCCGACGCTACGTCTATCATAATGTCCGACGACGTTATGCTCATTTTAGCGTAGGTCACGTCCTCATATACGTAATCCTTGTAATAATAATCCACAGGTCTTGCCGTTTCGTGAGTCTCTCCAAGCTGCTTGGAAAAGCCTATATAATCGGCATCGCTGACGATATAGGTATTCATTCCGTAAAAGCCCTTGACGTACCGACTGTAATACTCGTCCTCATAAATACTTGTGTATCTCTTTATCGTATTGTCGGTGCTCATAAGGTGACTTGAATAGATCTTAAGCTCACCCTGAGTTGGATATCTTCCATTCTCCTTTTTGTACATGAACGCCGCATAGCTGTCGGGAGACGAGAGATAATATTTTGCCTCCTCAATTCCCTTATCCACCGCAAGCCAAAGCATTATATTATCATTGCCTGACGTAAAGAAATATCTGTCCTTAAGGTATTGGTCAAACTCGGAATAATAGTAGTCGTAATACTCGCAGTACCTCTCACCGTAAATATCGTAATACTCGGGGGAATTTGGCGTAATGCTTGGGTCAGCCTTGGTTATTACGTCCTTCAGGTATTCCTCGTGCCCAAGCTTTTTTACTCCGTTGTCCTCAAGCCAGTCGTCGTAGCTTGACTGATTCTGCATCACCCTCGCTATCTTCAGCGGTCTGCCCTGTATGTAGATAGTCTCGCCCACCTTCGGGAATTTTACCGATAGCTGCCCCTCGCTATGAATAGCAAGCACTGCTTCTCCCTCGGCAATATCCATGCCGTGATCGCTTCCGAGAGCCACACAGGCGTTGCTTCCCCGCTGAGAATACTTCGCCATGGCAAGCTCGGTAAGATATACGGCGGTCTCGTCGCAGTCCACCACTCCCGCTATGCGTATATTTTTTCCGTCAACGTAATTGGAGCTTGTGATAAGACCGATAAGGTCGTCGTATTCGGTTATATATCCAAGAGAGGAGCAGTCTAAGAGAGCATCAGCCACGGCTGTGGTTATAAGCGCCTCCTCGGCAGACAGTCCCTCCTTGCGTCCCGCCATAAGCTCAAGATCCTCGGCAAGAGTAACGTCAAGAAATACGGCGTTAGTGCGGAAGCTATCGTCATATGGACCGGACTCAAAGGTCTCAAAAAATCCCGTGTAGAATTTTATATTTGAGTCGCCCTGCGGTATCCTGCCCGTAAGCGACAGAAAATCTATACCACTGTCGGCTGAGCCCACCGCAGCATTGAGTCTCTCGGACACGTCGGCGTTGGGGGTATATACGTAGAAAACGTTGTGGTTATATGCGCCTTTCGCGTCTATAATGTCGGCAAAGGATGTACCGAACACGGCGCTCATGAACACCAGCACCGCGGCAAACATACACATGCAACGGCGGAGTATCTTTTTACCAAGCTTACGCTTTTTGAAGTTTGCGCCATATCCGCTCTTGACCGACGACTTAAGGGAGAAGAGAGTTCCAAATCTGCTTCCCTCCACAGGCGGCAGTCTTGACATGTCGATGCCCTCGCTGAGTGTATTGACCTGCGTGTTCTTCTGATAAACGCCCTCCTTGAGCTTTACCTCGCTGAATTCGTCAAGCACCTGTACCTTTGGCGTGTTTATCTGAACGTAAAGCTTTCCGCCGTTATTGACGATCTTAAGGGAGATAGGCTCTGCGGGAGCGTCGCCGTAATACTCAACACAAGCGTTTTCGTCCCAAAGCTCGCTTTTCTGCATCTCTCCGAGATATATATGGTTTTTGTCCCTTACTCGGATACCGCCTGCCGACTCGTTATCTCTCACGCTCGCTATGCTTCCGTCACGAAGCTCTATTACTCTGTCGCAGTAGTGATCCACAAGCTCTGCCTCATGTGTAACGAGAAGCACCAGATGATCCCTCGCTATGCTCTTGAGCAGATCCATGATCATAACGGTATTTGCCTCGTCGAGATTTCCCGTAGGCTCGTCGGCAAGTATTATCCTCGGATTTTTTACTATGGCTCTTGCTATGGCTATCCTCTGCTGCTGACCGCCTGAAAGCGTATCGGGAGTGCGGGCGAAGTATTTATCCATGCCAACGTTTGCAAGCGCCGCCATAACCCTCTCCTCGATGACAGACTCGTCAGTCATCCCACACAGGCGAAGGGCGTCGGCAACGTTATCAAAGCAGCTCTCCGTCTTGTTGAGGTTATAGTTCTGGAATATATAACCCATATATTTGTTTCGGAGCAGATCGCCATTTTTACGGATATCCTCATTCTCCACCGTAAGCGTTCCCTCGGCAAAGCCGTCAAGACCGCCTATGACGTTAAGCAGCGTGGTCTTTCCGCAGCCGCTCTTTCCGAATATCGCCACCATTCCCCTCTCGGGAAGCTCAAGGTCGATGCCGTTTATAACGTGTATCTCGTTCTGTCTGCCCTTATTGAAATATTTATGCAGTCCCTTTATCTTTATCATTCTGCGGCTCCTCCCTTCAAGGCTCTCTTAACGCTCTGGCGGAACAGCTTGCGTATCTGCTTATAGGTTATACGCGCCGTAAGTATGAGCATTCCCACGAATATCATGGCGTACTGCCACGGATACAGGAATACGAAAAATTCGTTGAAGCGCGGTGTCAGGAAGATCACCAGCGCCGCCGCTATTACCGTTATATAGGCAGGGATAAGCGCTATAAGCATTCGCACGTACATTCCGATGCGTATGACTCTCACGGGTATTCCCATAGACCTCATTATCGCCATATCGCTCTTGAACGCGCCAAGCGTCCTGCTTGAGCAGAGATTGATAAAGAAGGCGAGGAATACTATGGCAATAAGCCAGACGAACAAAAGGCAGATGCACATAGCCACGTTAAGTATGGTTTCGGTGGCATCGGGAGTATAGGTCGTATCGGCAGGCACGGCGATATATCCCTTTTCTCTCAGCTCTTCAGCCGCCGCTCTTGCCTCTCGGTCGCTCTCAAAGAACAGTGACGCCTGCCTATAAGTATCCTTGAGCACGCTCTCTGCCATTTCCTGAAGCAGTGGGGCGCTTATCACAAGCCTTTGCACACCGTAGCTGTATTCGTCTGTATATATATCGGCGGGCATATCGTTTGTGAAATATGAGTTGTCAAATTCCTTGGTAAATACGTAATTATTCGAGGAATCGTAATTATGGTAGTTATAATTATAGTGAGTGGAGGAAAAGCTTACATTGGTCTCAAAGCCCGAGGTGTCTACGCCCTCCTTATACTCAAAATAATTCCTGTATTCACGGTCATCAACGTATATCTTGCCGTCCTCGATATCATATGAAACGGATATATCGTAATACTGTGCCGTATAGAGATGCCTGCCTTTGCTGTCAGTAAGATCAAGCTGAATATTCAGGCTTCCGTTCTGCAGCAGATAATACATCGCCGTTGCCATCTTGAAGCCATCCGAGGTGAAAAGGCACTTGGCTTGCTTATTGTTATCGTAAAAATACTTTACTCCCGTTACCTTCAAGGGCATACCGCGGAAGGAAAGCGTGTCTATAAGCACCTCGTCCTCTCCAAAATGAGGCTGCCACGAAATGGGCAGATACAGAAGCACCTCGCCCTTTTCCTTGGGATAGCTTCCCACTATACCGCCTCCGAAATCCTCTCCGTAGGTGCAGTCAAAGCGTATGTGCTTGTCGGCACTCTCAACGTACACGTACTGTGAAAAGCCCGTGTCAAGAAGAGCGTCGTAATGCAAGACATCAGACGCGCCGTACTCCGATGCAAGCGCACTTATCTCATCGTCTGACATCACCTCGCCGTTTTGCTTTGTGAGCACCACGCGCCCCTCAATAGGTTCGAACATGTAATAAGGCTCAAACAGCTCCCCCGCCTCACCAAGCAGTGAGGTAACGAGGAATATGCCCATGGTGCCGATGATGGTCAACAGGCAGAGAAATACCGAAAGCTTTGGCTTTGAGGTGAATATAGACCTTCCCAGGGTCAAGCCGTTCTTAAGATCCTCCGATCTTTTCTTTGTGCCCTTTTTCGGCTCGACAGTCTCCCTGTCAGCAGGGACAACATCAGGGCGGCTCAATACGTGATCGGACTCCACCGCTCCGTCAAATATGCGTATGTGCCTTGTGGCGCAGCTCTCAACCTGCTCAAAGTTGTGGGTGACGACGATAAGCAGCTTATCCCGCGACACCTCTCGCAAAAGCTCTATTATCTCGGCAGACGTCGCCGAATCGAGATTTCCCGTAGGCTCGTCGGCAAGTATTATGGGGCTGTCCTTGGCAAGAGCGCGGGCGATTACCGTTCTCTGCTTCTGTCCGCCCGAGAGCTTACTGCCCTTGTGCTTTACGTGAGAGGAAAGACCAACTCGGTCTATAAGCTCAAGCGCCCTCCTGCGGCGCTGCTTTTTGTCCTCTATGTGCATAAGCGCAAGCTCAACGTTCTGCAGGACGGTGAAGCTCTCTATTATGTTGTAGTCCTGAAAGATGAAGGAGATATATTTCTGTCTGTACTCCTCCCAATCGGGTTGAAGATAGTGAGAGGTGCTCTGCCCATCTATATAAAGCTCGCCCTCCTCGTAGGAATCCATTCCGCTGATAACGTTCAGAAGCGTGGATTTACCCGAGCCCGACTTACCCGTTACGGCTACGAACTCTCCGCGATCAAAGGAGAGGCTCACTCCTCTTATACCAACGGCTACGTTGCCCTCGGAAACGTATATCTTGCCGATATCCTTAAGTGTTAAAAGTGCCATTTTCGCTCCTTTCTTATTTTTAAAAAAAGGTATTCCGATACCTGTCAGCGGCGTATAGGAATACCTCAGAAGTCCTGTAATATTTCGTCTGACTCTATTATAACATACAGACGGATTTTTTTCAATACAGGTTACATATAATTAATTGATAGATTTTGTCGAATTTCGGAGTATAAAATAATAAAATTTTATACCATGTCACAACAGAGTTATTTTGTTTGAATTTTGATTTGTCGGTGGGTGGTGAGAACGGACGACCAATGGTCGCCCCTATAAGGGATACGATCATTTGCCTATGTAGGTGTTTATAATCTATGTTCGCATTCATTTGGTCGTGGGCGCCGTCCCCTACCGTCTTTGGTTTGTGCGTGCACATCAATCACCCCGACACCCCCCATTTATCGCAATAAAAAACGATCGTTATACGTTCTTACCGTCGAAGGATACGCATTTTCCGCTTGCCACGATAAAATTGTCAAGTATCTTTATGCCCGCGTTGCGGAAGATGATCTCCATCTTCCCGGCCTCAAGCCTGTCCGCATCCGAGGGGTGGGCTATACCGTTTGGGTGGTTATGGGCAATTATGACGCCCTCCGCTCCCTTTTCCTTTGCCTTTTTGACCGCTTTCTTTACAGTAATACGGCTTTGATCATACAGACCGTCTCCTATCATCTCATGACTTAAAAACTTTCCGTTCTTTCCGAACATGAGCATATACACCTTTTCCTCGTACTCACCGATAAAGATCGCTGATAGATACTTGTGTAGCTCGGTCTCCGATGACAGAATATTTTCCGTGTGACATTGCTCAAGGGCTTGCCTGCGCATAAGCTCGGCTATCAGCCTTATGAGCGCCACCGAATTCTCACCTACCCCACTCACCCTTTTCAGCCTTTCACCGTCAGTACCGAACACCGCCCCCAGACAGCCGCATTGATCTATAAGCTTGTGCGCGGTTTCGTTTGTGTTGACACGCGGTATGGAATAAAACAGTAGCAGCTCAAGCAGCTCATGATCCTCAAGCGTGCCCTCCGAAAATTTCTTTCTTAATCTTTCACGGTGTCCCGAGTGGGTCATCTTATCACATCTCCTGACATATTTTTCTTGAATTAATTATACCACACCGAAAAATTCGTGTCAATAGCGACAAAACGTATAAAAACAAGGAAGGCGCTTTCTATGTAAGCTCAGCAAAAAGCATAACATTTCATTCATTGTAAGAAAATATTCTACACGCGTGGGGATTATTTACAAAATATCAATATTGTTTTGGAAAAATTATCATATTTATGGGTATAATAGTAATGTTTGAGTTTACATAAAGGAAAGGAAGAAAAAATGGAAGGAATATTTCAGACCACACTTGCGGCGTGCGTGAGCATTGCATGGAGACTTGTCGCCGCTCTCGTCGTCCTCGTTATCGGACGCGCTATCATAAAATTCATTCTTAAAAAGCTTAAGGCAGGCAAAAAGTTCAGCCGTCTTGATCCAACGGTAAACGGCTTTATCAGCAATTTTATCAAGATCGGACTTTACGTGCTCCTCGCTATAACCATCGTTGCTATATTGGGTGTTCCAATGGCTTCCGTCATTACTGTATTCGCCTCGGCAGGCGCGGCTGTGGCTCTTGCCGTTAAGGGAGCGTTCTCAAATTTCGTTGGCGGAATCATGTTGCTCATTTTCAAGCCTATAAGTGTGGGCGAATTCGTTGAGATCGGTGGAAAGCTCGGCACAGTGGAGGAGGTAGGCTTCTTCTACACTCAGCTCAAGACGGGCGACAACCTTACCGTAAGCGTTCCAAACGCTATCATGACCGACTCGGTTATCACAAACTACTCAAGAAAGAGCCTCCGCCGCCTTGATCTGGCGCTCGATGTGGCTTACGGCTCGGACACCGAAAAGGTAAAGAGAGTTATAGAGGGCGTTCTCGCTGCTCATTCAAAGGCGCTCAAGGATCCCGCGCCCTTCGTTCGCATGACCGCTATGAAGGACTCCGCCCTTGAGTTCACCGTGAGAGTATGGTGCGCCAAGGGAGATTACGGCACGCTCAAGAGCGATCTGCTTGAGACCTTCGACAAGACCTTTGCCGAGGAAAACATCGACGTTCCCTTTCCCCAGCTTGACGTTCACGTCAGCAAATAATTACCGTCCAAGGGGATATACCTATGAATAACATCAAAACCGCAGAGATACTATGCGTTGGCACCGAGCTTTTGCTCGGAGATATAGTCAACACCAACGCCGCTTTTCTTTCCCAAAGACTTGCCGCACTCGGCATATGCGTATATAAGCACACCGCCGTGGGCGACAATCCCGAAAGACTTCGCGTCGCTCTTGAGCGAGCATTGGACTGTGCCGATCTGGTCATCACCAGCGGCGGACTCGGTCCAACCTACGACGACCTTACAAAGGAAACAGTGGCAGATTGGTTCGGGCGTCCTCTCCAGCTTCACGAGGAATCCCTTGAGAGGATACGCACCTATTTTGCCCGCACTGGAAGAAAAATGCCCGTAAACAACGAAAAACAGGCTATGATGCCCCGTGGCGCGCACGTTTTCACAAACAATTACGGAACTGCTCCCGCCCTTGCCATAAGCACTGACACAGAGCCTCACAAAACAGTCATAATGCTCCCCGGTCCCCCCGGTGAGCTTATGCCCATATTCAAGGAAGAGGTAGAGCCATATCTTAAGAGCTGCTCCGATTCCGTTCTTGTCAGCAAAAATATCTACATCTTCGGAATGGGAGAGTCGGCGGTGGACGAGGTGATAAAGTCCATTATGCGCGATTCCGTCAATCCCACTGTTGCCCCCTATTGCAAGGAGGGCGAGGTCAGGCTGAGAGTAACTGCCAAGGCTGACGACGAGCAGACGGCGGCAAGCATGTGCGACGGCGTTATAGAGCAGATATGCGCCAGCGAGGTAGGCAACTTCGTTTACGGAATAGACGTGGATTCACTTGAGCATGCCCTTGTAAACGTTCTGCACGAAAAGGGACTTACGCTTTGTTGTGCCGAGTCCTGCACGGGCGGACTTATAGCCGAAAGAATAACCTCCGTGGCAGGCTGCTCCGACGTTTTCTTCGGCGGTTGCGTGACCTACACAAACGAGATAAAGCAGGCTCTTCTCGGTGTGAGTGCGGCTACGCTTGAAAGGCACGGTGCCGTTTCAGCCGAGACCGCAATGGAGATGGCGCGCGGAGCGAGAGAAAGACTTGGAACGGATATCGCCGTATCGGCAACGGGTATTGCGGGACCGTCGGGCGGCACGGCAGAGACTCCCGTGGGCACGGTATTTATAGGACTAAGCACCCAAAACGGCGAGGAATACCGCAAGCTTACTCTCTCGGCTATGAGAAGTCGGGAATATATCAGGATAGTAAGCGCTTCCAATGCGCTTGATATGGCAATTAAAGCCGCAACAGTATGATAAATAATTAACAAATGTTAAACTATTGGTAAAAAATCTAAATTATCTTGATTTTTTCGACACTATGTATTATAATGTTTGTAATAATTTTTGTATTGACAATACTATATCTTTTGGGGGTATAAATATGAAGAAATTCAGAAGGATCGGCGTGCTTACGTCAGGCGGCGACGCACCCGGAATGAACGCGGCTATCCGCGCTATAACGAGAAAAGCTCTCGAACAGGGAGTTGAGGTCATGGGTATCATTGGTGGATATAGCGGACTTATCAACGAAAATATAATTCCTCTTACTACGGGGGCTGTATCCAATATAATCACTCACGGCGGTACTATCCTTTACTCAGACAGATGTAAGGAGTTCAAAACCGAGGAGGGTATGCAGAAGGCTATCGCTACCTGTAAGAAATTCAACATCGACGCCATCGTCGCTATCGGCGGTGACGGTACGTTCAGAGGCGCTACAGACCTGACACTCCACGGTATCCCTGCTATCGGCGTTACGGGTACTATCGATAACGATATCACCGCTACCGACTACACCGTTGGCTTTGATACGGCAATGAATACCGTTCTTGAGGCGGTAGACAGACTTCGCGACACATGTGAGTCTCACGCTCGTTGCGACGTTGTCGAAGTAATGGGACGTGACTGCGGTCAGATCGCTCTTATGGCAGGTATTGCCTCGGGCGCTGTAGCTATCTGTATTCCAGAGGTTCCCTTCGACGAGGAGCTTGCTATTGAGAAGATTAAGAGCGCCAAGGCTGCGGGCAAGCGCGGAATGATAGTAGTCGTCAGCGAGGGTGTTACCGCAGTTGACGAGAACGGCAAGACCGTTCCCTACGGCGAGTTGCTCAGATCAAGGATCGAGGATCAGACAGGCGTTGAGACCAAGTTTGCAAGACTTGCGCACGTGGTCCGCGGTGGTTCCCCCACACTTCGCGACAGACTCACAGCTACTAAGATGGGCGTTGTGGCAGTTGAGCTTTTGCTGGAGGGTAAGAGCAATAGAGTTGTTATAGAGGATAACGGTGAGATAACCGATCTGGATATTCTCTTTGCACTCACCGTTGACCGTATGTACAAGAACAAGCTCAAGGAGGGCGACCTTGAAAAGTTCTCCGAGGCAGACATTGACGAGATGCGCAAGATCTGCGAAAAGCGTACTGAGGAGATCGACATTCTCTACAAAATGTCTTACGAGATCTGCAAGTAATTTAATTATTGAGATAAACGGAGCTAAGTCATTCACCTTGACTTGGCTCTGTTTTTTTAGGATATTGTGCTTCAAATTTTGATTTATCGGTGGGTTTACAATCTGTGTTCGCACTCACATAAGGCTCCCTCCGAGAGGGGGCTCCCGCGTAGCGGGTGGAGGAGCCTGCGTGCATAACGGTTAAGATTTCATTATGTTTTGACGCAC
>JAGAPH010000152.1 GCA_017623375.1 Clostridia bacterium
GAGCTTATCTTTATGATCGTGCTTGAACTGTTCGGTATCGACACAAGCGGCAACCTAATGAAGATGGAAAACTATCAAGAGCCGCTTTCACCCGCTATGCGACAAGAACAGATCTATTTGGATCGCTATATGCAGACGGTCAACCTCATCAACCGCAACGACCTCGGTACTGACGATAGAGTACAAGCCTTCATTGATGAAAAAGAAGCGGAGATGACTGCCCTTATATCTGCACGCAACAAGATCGATAACCGCCGCCGAAGAGCAACAACTGAAGCTGAGAAAGACGAATGTTCACGTAAGCGCAAAGCCATAAGTGCCGAACTAAAAATGCTTCGCCACGATATCAACTTGGCTAAGGGCGTATTCCCGATGATCGAAAACCTAAAAGAAAAGCTCCGCGTTGAGATGGAGCAAGAACAAGAAATGTTCCCGAGAGAAACGGGAGCGAAAATTCAACCTAAAATTAAAAGAAATGAGGAAAAACAAAGATGATTACCAATTCAAACAAAAGAATCGAGACCACCATTAATTACAACTTGGATATGTTTACACCCATGCGGGATCATCCGTTCCAAGTGCGCGATGACAGCGATATGCAGCAGTTGATGGAGAGCATCAAAGAGTACGGCGTAATCGTACCGATTCTTGTGCGCCCCAATCCCATTGAAGGTGGTGCAAAGTATGAGATCGTGTCGGGACACCGCCGCTTTGAAGCCTGCAAGCGGCTTGGTATTGAGGACATTCCCGTAATTGTTCGCAACTTGGATGACGATGAGGCGATTCTTGCGATGGTTGATTCCAACCTTCACAGAGAGCAACTGCTTCCGTCGGAAAAAGCCTTCGCGTACAAAATGAAGTTCGATGCGCTGAAACGGCAGGGAGCACGGAGTGATTTAACTTCGGAGCAAGTTGCACCGAAGTTATCTACCGAGATAATCGCGGAGCAGGAGAACACGAGCAAGGACACGATCAAGCGGTATATTCGCTTAACTAAACTTATCAAGCCTTTGCTTGATTTAGTGGATGAAGGCAAGATCGCGTTAACTCCTGCCGAGAAATTATCTTACCTCAAGGAGGAAGAGCAGCGAGCTCTTGCCGAACTGATTCAAGATTACGAGGCAACTCCGTCGCTCTCGCAGGCGGTAAAACTAAAAGAAATGAGTGCAATGCAGTTGCTTGATGCGGATATGATGTTTGAGGTCATGAGCCGACCGAAGCCAAATCAAAAAGAAACGCTGAAGCTCGATTTAGAATCTCTGCGAACTTTCTTTCCTGATTATACGCCGAAAGATATAGAGAGCGCAATTCTGCGAATCTTAATCGAATGGCAAAAGCGTGAGCAGAGCAAGGTGCAGAGCCGTAATAACTGGGATAGAGACGGGAGGTAAAATATTTGGAATTGATGAAGAGAGCAGTATACGTTCTGTTATGGCTGGCTCACGATAAAAGTGGTGAATACAGACCACGCTCGTGTATTCCAAAGCACGAGATAGAAGCAATCGTCCGCGCCTTTTATCCCGCGGTAGTGGCGTTCTTTGAAAGCGAGGAAGGTAAGCGCGAGTTTGAAGATTGGAAGGCAAAGAAAGAGGCAGAGAAGCCTTCTAAGGCAAAAACAGCTTAAACAGAAAACCTGTGCCGCATATAGCGACACAGGCATACATAGAAATGCTTATTCATCAATGACCGTACTTGAATGACAGTTGCTTTTCGAGTATGGTTTTCTTATTTATTTGCGACTATGTTGGGTGCAAAAAACAAAGAATCCGAACGCATCCCCGATTAGGAATAAGTTCGGATTATCTTTGTTTGGTCTGAGTGACAAGACTTGAACTTGCGGCCTCTACCACCCCAAGGTAGCGCGCTACCAGCTGCGCCACACCCAGATCTTTGCGACTTGCATATTATACCACATATTTTTTCAAAAGTCAAGCCTTTTTTGAAAAAACTTTATTCTTTTTTTGATTGGATCAGTTGGGGGTATTATTTTGGCGGATTAAATCGGTTATTGATCTTACATACGCATTTTTTAACACCAGCAGAGAGCAGCTGCCAACCAAAAATCCGGTAATGGCTCCTGCGGCGAGCAGGACTGGAAGATAGAACGCTATTTTCAAATTATCTACCACTGCCACGGCTACCGCAAGTTGAGCAATATTATGTACTATGCCGCCGCACACGCTTACGCCAATGCAGCTCAGTCGGGAGCTCCTTTTCATAAGCATCATTACAAGCGTTGACAGTAATCCGCCGCAAAGGCTATAAGCCAACGACACGCCGTTTCCGAAAAGCATTGTGCTTATCAAAATCCTTATGGTGCTTATTATCAGAGCGGTCCTCCCGCCTAACGCATAAATAGCGACAACTATTGCTATATTCGCTATGCCGAGCTTTATGCCGTATATACCGATAGGAAAAGGGATCAGGTGCTCAACATATCCGAAAACTATAGCCAATGCTGTCATCATGCCGCAAAGGGCAAGCTTTTTTACGTTTACTGCGCGGGAATGCTCTTTGCTCATTTTAATCTCCTTTTTCGAGTGTGACCGTCACTTTGTTCGGCAGGCACACTACAGATCTCATCTCTGTTACTTTTCCCGTCTTTACACAAATTTTATCGGGACATGATGCTTCCGTAATATATGCCTCACCGTCTTTTATTATCAATTTGTTGGTTCCGTTTTCCGCTTGTATCAATAGCTCGGTGTTTTCGTCCAGCGGTAAGCGCGCATATTCGGCGCCGTTTACTGCAACGACCACCGTATCTCCGCTTCCGTCAAGCAGCACGGTGCCCATAAAGAACGCTATTGCGGCTATCAATAAAACGGAGCAGAGCAATATAATATCGTTTTTTTTCATTTTTTGTTCCTTTACGTGGTCGGAGTAATGCCATCAGTCGTTACGATTTTACCGTCCGCAAATATCCATACTGCCTCGGCGTTCTCAATGGAAGCTATCAGCATCTGTCCGTCCTCAAGACTCATGGAGAACAGTGCGGTGGAAAGGGCATCTGATACGTATGAGTCACGGCATATGACGCTGACTGAGCTGAATATGTTCTCGGGACGAAGCGTATATGGAGAAATTATGTGGTGATATACAGTTCCGTCAAGCTCAAAGCCTCTGTGATACGAGCCGCTTGTTGACAGAGCGCGATCGGAAATATTGATAGACAGATCCAGCGAACCTTCAAGCTCATTGGGATCCCGTATTCCACCGAGCCAAGGCGAGCCGTCGGGCTTATAGCCGTGTGCCTTCAGGTTTCCGCCAAGATCCAGCAAAAAGCTTTCGCAGCCTGCGTCCCTGAGCGCATTGCCGATCTTGTCAGCCGCATATCCCTTGCCAAGCGCTCCTGCGTCAAGGCTCATCTTGCTATCGGTCAGTGTTACTGTCTTATTGGTAGAGTCTAAAATGATATGTGAAATATCAATATGCTTTGCTGCTTCTGCGAGGATATCTTCGTCCGGAAGAGTGTGAGTATTCAGAGCCTGTTTCCACACGGACGTTACTGCGCCGATAGATATGGAGGTATATCCGTTTGTTATTTTATGCGTATGGACTGCCTGTGAAATAAAATCAAACAGCTCGTCGCTGACCGCAACTGCCTCAGTGCCAGCGCTTGCGTTTACAGTGTACAGATTTACAACGTTTTCGTATTGGTTATAAATATCCAAGAGTTGGTGATATTTTTCAAGCTCCGACTTAAAGATGCTGTCAAGCGTCTTATATTCTTCGCTTGAGCTTGCGAAAAGCGTTAAAGTGGCATAGGTGTCAAAATGCTCGAAATATGTAGAGGTATATTTTTTCAGCCTTTTTCCGCATGAGGCAAGTGGGAGACAGAGCGAGAGCGAAATAATGAGGGCAAGTATACCGTAAAAGCTTTTTTTCATTTGCTTGCCCTCCTTTAATATATTATCTTAGTTAATTATACATTATTTATACCCTTGTGTCAATTAAAAGTAAGTAAAAAATGATCATAGAACAAAAGATTTTCGTTAAAATGATTATAATTTTTGAGCTTTTTTGAGCATATTGTTTAAATTTTAACAATCGTATTGACTTATTGAAATAAATTGTGTATAATAATGGTAATGGGGGCACAGTTCCCAAATATTAATTACGGTATAATTCAGGAGGACAAGCCAATGGCAAATCGTATAGTACTTAATGAAACATCTTATCATGGCGCAGGCGCCATCAAGGAAATTGCAACAGAGGCAAAGAACAGAGGCTTTAAGAAAGCGTTTGTTTGCACCGACCCCGATCTTTTGAAGTTCGGCGTATCTAAGAAGGTCACAGACGTTCTTGACGGCGCGGGACTTGCGTATGAGATCTATTCGGATATCAAGGCAAACCCCACCATTGAAAACGTCCAGAACGGTGTTGCCGCATTCAAGAAGAGCGGAGCTGACTATATCGTAGCTATCGGCGGCGGTTCTTCTATGGATACCGCTAAGGCAATAGGTATCATCATTGCCAACCCAGAGTATGAGGACGTTCGCAGTCTTGAGGGAGTTGCTCCAACGAAGAATCCCTGTGTTCCGATAATCGCAGTTCCCACCACTGCCGGAACGGCTGCTGAGGTTACTATAAACTACGTTATCACTGACGTTGAGAAGCAGAGAAAGTTCGTATGCGTTGACGTACACGACATTCCTGTGGTAGCCGTTGTTGACCCCGACATGATGAGCTCTATGCCTAAGGGACTTACTGCGGCAACCGGTATGGACGCGCTTACTCACGCTATTGAGGGATACATTACCAAGGGCGCATGGGAGATGACCGATATGTTCCATCTTAAGGCTATCGAGATAATAGCTAAGTCTCTCCGCGGAGCAGTTGCCAACGAAAAAGAGGGAAGAGACGGAATGGCTCTCGGTCAGTACATCGCGGGCATGGGCTTCTCTAACGTAGGACTTGGAATAGTTCACTCCATGGCTCACTCTCTCGGAGCACTTTACGATACTCCTCACGGAGTGGCAAACGCTATCCTGCTTCCTACCGTTATGGAATATAACGCGGACGCAACGGGTGAAAAGTACCGCGACATTGCAAAGGCAATGGGGGTTGAGGGAACAGAGAGAATGAGCGTTGAGGAATACCGCAAGGCTGCTGTTGACGCAGTCAAGAAGCTTTCCGCAGACGTTGGTATCCCCGCAGACCTTAAGGCAATCGCTAAGGACGAGGACGTTCAGTTCCTTTCCGAGTCCGCTTATGCTGACGCTTGCCGTCCCGGAAATCCCAAGGATACGAGCGTTGAGGATATAAAGGCGCTTTACCGTTCTTTGATGTAAGATATTTTGTTTGATAAAAACGGAGCTGAGTCATCGACTCAGCTCCGTTTTTTGACTTTGTGAATGTAACGCAAAATTGGGATTTATCGAGGAGATTGATATGTTCGCACAAACCAAAATTGTAGGGACAGGCATCCTCGACTGTCCGTTCTTGGCGATAATGTATCTTATTGAAAATCATAAGATTTCTTTGTGTTTAGGGCGGACAGTCGAGGACGCCTGTCCCTACAACGAAGAAAGTACTAACACACCGACAAATCAAAATTTGAAATCCTTTACGTTGGAGTATCCAAAAGCATCACCGTACCGTAATCATAAAGCGGTTTATGGGAAAGAGATACTGCGGTCTTGCCGTGGCTTTTGCAAAACTCGGCTATACTTTCGCCGTTCGGGTGGAGTGAGAGGTCTCCGCAAAAGAGCGCGTGACCGTCCACAGTGCCCGAGGCACCGCCGATAAAGCCGTAGCCGTACCCATTAAGGTCTACGTGTCCCTCGCCTATAAGAAGCGCGTCCAAGCTGCTGGCTTTTGCGATAGAGTATATTGACTTATCTGCCGTTATCAAGGCGGTGTCAGAGACCACCGCTATGGAGCATTTTGCATAGCCTTGCTTTGTGTGAAGGGAGATAAGTCCGTATCTGTCAGTTATAGCCTTTATGCTGCTTGACATGGTGCTTGTGTTGGCTATAACGTATTTGCCCACCGTGGCACAGTTGAGCGCAACGTCGTTTGGATATTCGGGTGACATACGCTCCGTTGCTTCTATTATATCAAAGCCTGCCGTCTCAAGCTCGGCGAATATATCTGCGGCAAGCTGCCTGTAATGTGACGGCGTGACGATATAGCGCCCGAAGGACCATATCAGCATGTCAGGGTGAGAAGCGACCGGAGCGGCGAGAAGCGGAGAGGGAGGAAGCTTTATTATTTTGTCAGCGTAACGCCCCAGCGATAAGGCAAGCTCGTCAGTTATCCTGCCGTCAACTATTGCGTATCTCATCTTTTTCTCTGCTCGATGAGGAACCCGTCCTCCATGTTGTATATCCTGTCCGCACGTTCAGCCGTCTTGGGGTCGTGAGTGACTACCACCATAGTCTGCTTCAGACTGTCTCTTAGCTGCACCATAAGGTCCACAACCTCGTCGGCGCTTTTTCTGTCAAGATTTCCCGTAGGCTCGTCCGCAAAAAGTATGCGGGGATAGTGAATAAGAGCGCGTGCTATAGCCACTCTTTGTGCCTGTCCGCCCGAAAGCTCCGAGGGCAGGTGGCTGAGCCTGTCGCGTATGCCAAGAGAATCGACTAAAAGCTTGAAGCGCTCCTCGTGATTTTCTAACTTTCTGTCAGCCGCGTTGAGGGGGAGTAGAATATTTTCGTAGGCGGTCAGGTGAGGTATGAGCTTGTGAGACTGAAAAACAAAGCCAACGGTCTTTCCTCTGTATTTTGTCAGCTCGTCACCGTAAAGAGAGGTGATCATTCTGCCTCCCAGCATTACAGAGCCTGCGTTGGGGGTGTCGAGTCCCGCGCAGATATTTATAAATGTGCTCTTACCCGAGCCGGAGACACCCGTTATAGCAACAAACTCTCCCTCGTTTACCGTGATAGAGGCGCGGTTAAGAGCCGTTACTGTATGTCCCGCGCGCTTATATTGCTTGATTATATCGATAGCCTCAAGTATTGCCATGATTCCTCCTGAAATGTTTTATCCTTTTGTGCTTGGGTACTGTCATAAAGTAGCATACCGCAAATGATACCGCCGCGCAAATTGCGCTGAACAGAGCGGCTGTGAGCAGCACCTCTGCGGAAAGCGCACTGTAATCAAACTCAATGGGCAGATTGCACCAATTACAGATCAGCTTGAATACGAGCATAGCGGGACGGCAAAGTATTGCCACCGTAAGAAAAGCGCACAGACTTACGAGTATTCCCTCGATGATAAAGCATAGCCTTACATGGCTTCGCTTTTTACCGATAGCGTCCAGCATTTTATATTCGGTTTTTCGACGGTCGTGAAGAGTCGCCAAGGGGTAGTACCATATAAACGGCACTATCAACGGGATTATAGAGCTTATAAGCATTATGAGAGCCGAATAGTTGGCGTTTTTTCTGAGAAGGTGCTCAAGATATCCGCCCGTAGATGATACAACGGGCATATATTCCTTTCCCGTAGCCCAGCGGCTGAGATCATCGCGAATGTGTGCGTAGTCATTGCCTTCAATTCCCGCTTCGATATAAACGCTAAGTGCGGTATACGGTGCTTTTTTTGATATTATTTTTGAAAGATCCTCAGCGCCTACGAATATATAAGGCTCGCTTATGTTGTCGTTGTAGATTATCTCGGATACGTGACATATGACGTATTGATATTTATTTCTTTTAAGATGCTCATCTAACATATCGTATCTTCCTTGGGGCAGTATGCCGTTCTCCGAATAGTCAAATACGTCCTCAAGCGTTATGGCGAGGCGCATCTTGTCTCCCACGGAAAAATTATAATGATGTACTGCCGAAGAGGGAAGTACGAGTACAGTGCTTCCGCTTTGCGGCTTGGGCACTTCTATGCCGATGCTTTCACACGTTGTCTTGTCCGCGCAGGCAAGATAAAAGGAATTATCCGCGTAAAGAGACTCAAGCAAAAGATGGTCGCGTGTGTCTACCAGCGCGCGTGATGGAAGGATAGTATGCGTTCCCGCATCCGCGGCAGTTATTGCGGTGCTTATGTGTACGGTCATGATTTCTCCGCTTACTTCAAGGCTTTCGCCCGTTATCACCAGATTGTCTCCTGCCGTGGCGGGGAAATAAGAGGTGGATGTTGAGCTTATCTTGGGAGTGCCGAGGGCTACGAGTACGGGCGGGAAAGGTCCAAAGCCATATTCCATAGTAATGATGCTTTGCGGAGTTACGTTGAGCGTAACAGAGTTTCCCGATACCGTTACCGAGTTGATATAGCAATATTTTATACGCTCGCCCACTGATTTTTGCCAATGCTGAGGAGTGTCGTCACCTTCCTCGGGGATCTCCGTCAGGTCTATGCTCAGCTTGTATTTTCCGTCAAGCTCTACCGTATCGCCCTCCCTTGGAATCATCGAGAGAAGAGAAGCGCTTACTGTGATATCAAAGCTTGCGTCGCTTTTCAGTGAACTGCTTGCGGATATTTGGGTAATTGGAATATCATATGTGGTCTCGTCGGGTGAGAGTGATGTTATGCGCTTATAATCCTTTTCATTGAGGACAAAGTAAGTACCGTCGGCATAAAGAAAGCCGTTTGCGGTCAAAGCGCCCGAATTGAGATAAATGTGGTCGGTGACGGTAAGCTTTGTGTATTCGTATCCGCCGCCTACCTCGCTCATCAAAAGCTCGGTGTCGTTCTCGTCCGCTATTCTCGCGCTTCCGTCAAGCCTCGATATGGCGAGTAGCAGCTCGTCGCCCTTAGAAAAATTATATTGTGAACCGCCCCTTTCGGATATTACGGTAACGTATCCTTCGCTCACCTTTGAGGCAGTGAAGCCCGTAAATCGCTTAAAGGCTTCATCGTTGGCACAAAGGACAAGCTTGTTTGAAGCGTAAATGTCAGTCAAGAATGGAGTTTCCTCCGTCTTTGTGAAGAACGAGCCGTCAACGAGAAGATGGGTGTATATCTTACTTGAAGGATAGCAGGCGCTGGCAGTGACCTCTGAAATGCCGTCAATGCCCGAAAGCTCTGAGCTTGATAGCTTGTTCAGCTCCTCCTCGCCGATACCGCTTGCTATTTTTATTCTGAACTCATTTATTTTGGACGACAGGAAGTTGTCCTCGCTGGTTGCGGATACGTGGAAGCATATCCATATTACGGCGGGAACGGCAGCGATAGCCGCAAGGGAGATATAATATTTTCTCATTCGTAGGAAGGTGCTAACGGCGTATCTTGAGGGGGTAAATCCGCGCACCAGCCTGCTATGCCTACGAGGGAAGCAAACACTTTTTGGCGAGTCCTCCTCACGAAGCATCTGCACACAACTCATTCTTTTAATTATAAAGCACTCGTATTCTACCACAAGTCTGATACAAACGTATGAAAGAACGAGTATGACTGCAAGCGTGAGAACCGAAGGCTTGTAGCTATATCCATGATCCCTCAGTGATAGGTTACAAAGGAAAAGGGAAAGAGGGTAGGCTATGCCAGTGGCGACAAGATGAGGAGTGTAAAGCTCGCACTTGAGCATGCCGCGGATCTTTTTCATTTTTGCACCGTGGGTGATGTACATTCCCCAGATATATTTGTCTCTGTCAGCAGAAGCAAAGGTTATCTTCTGATATACCGTAAGGGCGCATATCCCCCATATTATCAGCGCCCCGATAAATATGGAAGTACTGCTCAGTGCCGTGGATACCGCCTGAGAGCCAAAGGCTCCGCCGTCGGCAGTTATTTTCGATGAGGAAATAAGCGCGGTGAAGTCGGTAAGCACGGTCTGCTGTGTTTTGATATTCTCGATGCCCGAGATACATATAACGCTTAAAAGCATTTGCAGGACGGTCATAACTATCAACATTCCCACAAGGCTTTTGAATGAAGAAAAAAGATTTCTCATGGCAGGAATAACTGTCATTATTATCTTTTTCTTAAAATATTGTGCAACTTCCCAGAGCATATTTTCTCCTTTCTGTCGTTATTACAAAATAATTATAGCAAAAACGGAATAATATGTCAATAAGCATATAAAATTTATCTACTATATAGTAACAACTCTAAGAGACGATATCGGACAAATAAAAACAAAAAAGCAGATCATGCCCTCATGAGACCTCATGAAAAAGCATCGATCTGCTCTTCTATTGTGAAAACCTTATTCAAGCGTAACGCCTTTGCCGACTTAAGCTCTGTTTATCTTGCCGGAACGAAGGCAACGGGAGCAAACAGCAACGGTCTTAGGTGTACCGTCAACGATCGCCTTTACCTTGCGGATATTGGGTTTCCAAGTTCTGTTTGTTTTGCGATGTGAGTGTGAAACGGCCTGACCGAAAACGACTCCCTTTCCGCAAATACTGCACTTTGCCATATTGACACCTCCCTTAATGCACTAACCGCACATCAAACTTTCTGAAATAATAATTCATAGAACATTTGCTATTATACCATAACCGAGGAAAAAATGCAAGAGCTTTTTTGAAAAAAATTAAAAAATCTTCCAATATATTTGCAAAAGCACCTGTTTTCGCAATTTTTATTCCAGTGTAGGATGTTACCTCTCGATCACCGAACCGATATTCGGTATTCCGATATCCCTTGCTCCTTCTATCAGAACGCCTTGCAGAGACACTGAAAGAAGCTCATTTCCTTGATCGTTGAGAGTAATTCCCATGTCTTTCGTGGAAAGCACCTCAATAGCCCTTGAAAGGCTTCCCGTAACGGGAACGCAACTGAGAACTGCCCCCGAGGCGAATAGCTCCGCCGTATAGTCCCACATCTGCTTGAGGCTGGAAAGAGAAGGGGAGCAGTCCGCGTTTCTTGAAAAGCCGATAAAATACAAGGGAGCTCCCATCTTAGACAGTTCCGTTGATTTTGGCGGCATTGGAGTGCGTGTAAACGCCACAGATGTAAATTCACGGGGGAGAGGGGAATATGTGACCTTTGGTGCCATATCTGCAATACCAAGCTCCATCATGGCGCGGTACGCCCCAAGGATCGTAGCAAGCGATCTTCCGTTTTCCGTGCTTGAGGCTATATCCGAGGGCAGGCGATAAGCGAGGCTGAGCGAAACGCTTCTTCTGGGCACTCCTGCCGCTATAATCCCCAAGAGAGAATCGATAACTGTATTCAGTGACTGTGCAAAGCAGTTATTGTCCAACACCGAGCTTGCGGGGGACATCAAAAGTCCGTCGCACCAAAGCGCGCCCGTCACCTCAGCTCCGTTGGCGTAAAGAGGCTTTGCGTTGCGAGCGGCGGAGAAGTCCTCCTGCTTTATGAGAAAATACGCGCTTGCGGGCACGGAAGCTTGCCTTCTAATAAATCCAAGATCTATATTGAGAACGGTGTTGTCCTTATAAACGGCAACAAATCTGTTGGTTCCCGTATTTGTCGCGAAAAAGATCCCCTCAAGCCCGTATGATCGCGCTATCGAGCAAACTTCCTCCACGTCGTTTGCGGCAACTCTTATTATAGACCTGCCCGCATGGTCTTGGCAAAGACAGCTTATCATGTCCGCAGATGAAAGTGTATCAAGTCGGACCACCGTGCCAACCGTACACGAAGCAAGCGTTATTGCAAGCCCAAGCTCTGATACCGAAAGGACGGCGTGTCTTGTATCTTTTATTTTATCATCGTTGAAAAATGCCGCTACGCTATCCTTGTAGCATTCCTCCCGAGACGGCAAAAGCAGGATAAAGCATACGCCTGCTGCGTATCTTTCTCCATCCACGGTGAGTGCCTTGGCTTCTCTGTAGCACACGGTATTGCCCTCAGCATCTGTGACCGAAAGAGCCATGTTCTCCTCCCGAGCGTCTCCGCATCCTGCTCCACAAAGGGAAAAGATGTTCTGCTTGGCAAGATATGACGAGGCTATGCGAAAGCTATCCTCAAGCTTTATGGGAGGTGCTTTCTTGCCGTTCAGCGCAACATTTTTATTGCACATGTCGCGGAAAGTAAAGTCAATATATTCATCTTCGATATCTGTGTTTTCAAGCGTTGCGTGGGAGATAAACTGACTGCGTCGCGATACTATTCGATCGATGAAATATAGCTCGTGCATGGCAGGCTGCCTTTTTTCGGTATCTCGCCAATGAGTCTGGCAAGCCTTGAGTCCCTCATAGCCCATGGCAAGCTTCATATCTTCGGCGAGCAGCTTCAACTGCTTTTTCTTCATCAGCGTAAAATTCGCCAATCTTTTTTGTATCTCCAAAACCAACGTATTATTCATGGTTGAACCTCCAAATATTCAGTTGTCGTTAAGCTCTCCGAGGCATATATTTCCATCTGTCGACAGTAGCCTTACCTGACGAAGCTGCGCGTGAAGCGGAGCGTCGGACGGAACACTTACCTCAAGGAAATCCGCAGTATGTCCCGTAGCCAAGCCATTCTTATACGTTTCAAAAAGAACGGTTCTTTCTGGACGCACGGATATCTCCTTTTCCAAAAGTCGCATGCGTATTTCTGCCTGAGCCTGCGAAAGAACGTGCAGACGACGGCTCTTTTCCTCCTTCGGTATCTGTCCCGACATGACCGCGGCTGGGGTACCCGCGCGCTTTGAGTACGGGAAGATGTGAGCGGTAAGAAATTTCGCTTTTCTGACAAAATTCAAGGTGTCGTTGAAATCTTCCTCGGTCTCCCCGGGGAAGCCCACAATAATGTCGGTGGTGAATTTTACGTTTGGTATGTATTCCCTCAAAAGCTCAATAGCTCTCATTGCCATTTCGGCATTGTACTTGCGCTTCATTGCGGCAAGTATCCTGTTGCTTCCGCTTTGAAGCGAAAGGTGAAAGTGCGGGGCGAGACTATCAAGTCGAGATAGCCTTTGCGCAACGTCCTGCTTTATAAACGACGGATCAAGTGAGCCCAGACGCACCCTTCCGATGTTTGGTATCTTATCCACACGGCAGAGAAGTGAAACGAGGTCGACTCCGTCAAGATCCTTACCGTAGGACGCCGTTTCTATTCCCGTCAGCACCACCTCGCGGCAACCGCCTTTTACAAGTGTCTCCACCTCGCCAAGAACATCCTCTGGGCGCTTCGAGCGTATCTTGCCACGTGCCGAGGGGATTATACAGTATGTGCATCTGCTTTCGCAGCCATCCTCTATCTTGACGTAAGCTCTTGTTCTATCAAATGTTGTTATATTCATTTTTTCAAAGCCTGCCGCTTCAATATCGCCTACCGTTATAATAGGCTCTCGGTGCTTTTCCATAAGCTCTGTGGCGATCTTTACCGCATTAAGCTTTTCACCATTGCCGAGGACCGCGTCAACGCCTTCAATAGCCGCCACCGCCTCGGGAGATGTCTGTGCCATGCAGCCCGTTACTATAACGTGGGCGCTTGGATTTTTTGCGATGGCTCTGCGGATAAACTGGCGCGCCTTTCTGTCGGACTCCGCCGTAACCGTGCAGGTGTTTATAATGTAGATGTCGCAGGCACAGGTGGGTGATATCACCTCAAATCCGTTTGCCGCCAGAGCCTCCGCCATTGCCTCCGATTCGTATTGATTTACCTTACAGCCGAGAGTGTATATCCCCGCCGTTCTTTTTTTATCTGACATGTTTTTATCTCCAAAATATTTTGTACGTATATTTTATCATGAAAATTCGCATTTGTAAATAAAAATATTTGAAAAGGTACTTGAAAAAAGGCGCAAAATAGATTATAATTAAATATGTCGGAAACGGCGGATATAAAAAAGCAGAGGAGATATAAATATGAGCACGCTTCACGTTATTGACCACCCGCTGATAGTGCACAAGCTTTCTATCATGCGTAATAAAAAAACAGGCTCCAAGGATTTCAGAGAGCTTCTCGGAGAGATAGCAATGCTCATGGGCTATGAGCTTACCCGCGATCTTCCTCTTGAGGATATCGTTATAGAGACTCCCATTACAAAAATGACCGCAAAGACGGTCTCGGGAAAAAAGCTTGCTATCGTTCCTATTCTTCGCGCGGGACTTGGAATGGTAGAGGGACTGCAGAGCCTCGTTCCCGTTGCAAAGGTGGGACACATAGGTCTTTATCGCGATCCCGAAACGCATAAGCCCGTCGAATATTACTGCAAGCTTCCTCACGATATCGAGGATAGAATAGTTATACTCGTTGACCCCATGCTCGCTACGGGCGGCTCGGCGGTTGACGCGCTGACAATGCTAAAGGCAAGAGGCTGTAAGAATATTCGCTTTATGTGCCTTGTGGCGGCTCCCGAGGGAGTGGCAAAGGTGCAGGAGGCGCACCCCGACGTGGATATATTTACGGCGGCACTTGACGAACGTCTTAACGAGCACGCGTATATAGTTCCCGGACTCGGTGACGCGGGAGACAGAATTTTCGGTACACTTTAAGATATTGCGAAAGGACAGGGGCTGTTGCTGGGCGGCAGTCCCTTGTTGATGTTTATGAGGATAATTTGCATCGGTAAAAATGACGCGGGGCAAAGGCTTGATAAGTTCCTTAACAAGGCGGTCAAGGGGCTTCCCATGTCCATGATGTATAAAAGCATAAGAACTAAAAAAATAAAGGTCAACCGCAAAAGAACGGAGCAGAATTACGTTCTATGCGAGGGAGACGAAATACAGCTCTTCATAAGGGAAGAGTTTTTTGACAATCCCGAAAAGGATGAGGGCGCACTTTCAAGGATAAAGCCAAAGCTCAATATACTTTACGAGGACGAAAATATAATGCTTCTCAATAAGCGCCCGGGAGTGCTTGTGCATGAGGATACCGAGGGAGGAGAGAACACTCTTATTATGCACATTAAGGCATATCTTTACGGTAAGGGGGAGTATGATCCTGACAAGGAGCAGTCCTTTGCACCCGCTCTCTGTAACAGAATAGACAGAAACACGGGCGGCATCGTTATTGCCGCAAAGACCGCAGAGGCACTCAGAGATATGAATCGCAAGATCAAGGAGGGTGACGTGCATAAGCATTACCTGTGCCTTGTTCACGGCGTTCCTCCCAAGAAGAGCGACATTCTCAGAGGATACCTCAAAAAGAACAGTAAGGACAATACCGTTCAGGTGAGGGATAAATATTTTGACGGAGCAAAGGAGATAGTCACAGGATATACCGTGATTGAGAGAAGGGGCGACTGCTCTCTTGTGGAGATAGAGCTTTTCACGGGGCGCACACATCAGATAAGAGCACACATGGCTCATATCGGTAATCCTTTGGTTGGAGATGGAAAATACGGAGTCAATCGGGACGATAAATCCAAGGGCTATAAATATCAGGCGCTATACGCTTACAAGTTAGTGTTTTCCAAGACCGAGGACGGGGGCTGCCTGTCCTACCTTGAGGGCAGGGAATTTGCCCTCGATAAAAAGGACATCTGGTTCGTATAAGACTCGCTATATTATGGAAAGGAGGGGAGATAATGACAGACAGAAGATGGAAGAGATTTTTGCTGCTTGCGCTTGGCGGAATACTCACAGGGCTTACGCTCATATTTCCAAAGGCGGGATTCCTTGAGTGGCTAACGCTCGTGCCCGCGGGAATATTCCTTTTGTCCGAGGTTTGTGAGCCACATACAAGGCTTCGCGGTACTTACGGCTACGGCTTCTTTTTCTTCATGTGCTACTATATTGTGGTGTTCCATTGGTTTGTATATCTCTATCCTCTTGATTTTATAAGCGGCATGACACCCGCGGCGGCAATGGCAGTGGTGCTGGCGGGAAGCGTTGGACTGTCTGCCCTTCAAGCAGCAGGCGGCGGACTTATGTTCTTGGCAGTAAGGCTTCTGTCGCGTACTACCTTAATGACACGCTATAAAATACTCAGACCGTTTCTTATTGCGGGAATATGGTCAGTATACGAATGGACGCAGACCGTCGGCTGGTGGGGTGTCCCGTGGGGGCGTCTGCCGCTTGGACAGGCGGAATACCTCGTGGGATTGCAGACGGCATCCTTGCTCGGACCGTATTTTATAACCTTTTTGTTGGTGGCGGTAAACTTATGCGTGGCACACGCTATTCTATACCGAAAGTCCGTAAGGCTTATGGCGGTGTGTGCGTGTGTTATCCTCGTCTTTAACTACGGTGCGGGAACGGCACTGTATTTCTTCAATGTTGACGGAGAGACGACCGTAAATATGGCGGCAATACAGGGCAATATAGATTCCAACGAAAAATGGACGGCTGAAAGCAGAAGGCGAACGCTGGAGGTTTATGAGGAATATACTTTAAAGGCGGCAGAAGAGGGCGCGGATATAGTAGTGTGGCCCGAGACTTCTCTTCCGTATACGGTAACTGAAGAAAACGGCTTTGGTGAGTATTGCTCGGAGCTTGCCCGACGCGCGGGCGTAACTATCCTTGTGGGGGCGTTTACAGACGGAGAGGAAGGACAGTATAATTCCATTGTCTGCGTGCTTCCCGACGGAAGCTTTCACGACACCGTTTACGCTAAGCAGAGGCTTGTGCCCTTTGGAGAGTTCGTGCCTATGAGAGGACTGGTGACTCTTCTTATGCCGCCTCTTGCAAACCTCAGCATGCTTGCCGAGGACGTTCTCGCGGGAGAGGGAGCAAGCGTTATAGCTTGTGGAGACGTAAATATAGGCTGCCTTATTTGCTTTGACTCAATATACGAGGAGCTTACAAGAAGCAGTGTGCTTGACGGAGCGCAAGTGATCTGTTTGTCCACAAATGACTCATGGTTCTCCGATTCAGCGGCACTGTATATGCACAACGCGCAGGCACAGATGCGCGCCATCGAGAGCGGAAGATACGTGGTAAGAGCAGCTAATACGGGTGTTTCCACCGTGATAGACGCAAAGGGAAAAGTGCTTTGTCAGCTCGAGCCATTGGTTGACGGAATGGTGTCACAAGCAGTGGCTTTGAATACTCACTCTACGTTGTATTCTCTTATAGGAAACGCCTTTGTATATGTGTGGATAATAGCTCTTGCTGCTATTTCCGTAATGAATATTGCGGTAAAAAAACGTGCGCTTAAAAATAATATTTTTTAATTTTTTGTGAAGAATTTTTGTCGATATCTATTGACAAAACAGCCTTTTTATGATATCATAATAGAGGATTTTATAATACTATTTAAGGAGGCAAATTATGAAAAGATCCATCAGAATCATTGCAGTTGCTCTCGTAGCAGTTATGCTTTGCCTGTCTCTCGCAGCATGTGGCAAGAAGCTTTCAGGAACGTATGAGCCCGCAGCTACAAGCGGCGGTATCCTTGGCGGAATTGCTGATGCTGTTAATAGCGGTGTTGAGTATACCTTTAAGGGCAGCAAGGTTTCCATTGAGGTTACAGTTCTCGGAAACGTTAAAACCTTTGAAGGCAAGTATTCTATCGATGACGACAAGATTACCTTCGAGTTCGAGGATGAGGATGCTAAGACTTATGCTGGAACTCAGACCTTTGAAGAACTCGATAGCGGCAACATCAAGATCGGCGGCGTTGAGTACAAGGAAGTTAAGGACTGATCTTCAGTAAAAAAATAACGGAGCGGATAAGTCGCGTGTTCTTAAGGACAGTTTTTGAAATTCAATAAAACACGTTACCTACCGACAGGAAAAAAGGATAGAGAAAGCAAAGTGCAATCTCTATCCTTTTTTCTTGACAAGCACTGTATTTGTAGACACAAATGCAAAAACAAGGTTATTGTTTTATTTTATCTTCAATTTCCTTTGCATATCCTAAAGCTTGCTCTGCTTCAACATCATATCCATTTTTACGATGGATATCCGCAATTTCCAAATAAACCTGGTATGCTTCCTTGAATTTTTCGAGTTTTCGATAGCACAGCGCAATATCATATTTTTCGTCGCAGAAATATGTTCCGATTTCTCCTGCCTTTTCGAACCATACGATTGCCTCATTGTAATTTCCCATGCGGTAGTAGATATCACCCATGCTGATACACAGCTCCCAATTATCCGGGAATTTCCGTAGAGCCTCCGCACAAACGGTAAGCGCTTTTTCGTATTGATGCGCGTTCTCATACGCTTCAATCAGCAAAAACCATTCACGCTCGTCAAGATTGCCGCCCGCTTCATCCATTGCGAGTTGCAGCTCTGACAAAATTTCTTCGCCCTTACCCATGGAAAAGAGCATATTCATTTTCATAGATGCCGCTCTTCTGTAAGGCAAACAATTTTTGTCCGATTTATCGGCTAAGACTTCGTCAAAGTATTTGAGTGCTTCATCTCTGCAAAATGCCATCATTGCCTTATGGAGCCAGCCATAGTTCCATTTATCATACAAGGACAGATCACCTGTTTTCATCAGCTTTTGATATTCAAGGCGGCACCTCAAAAAGTCCTCGGGGTCTTTGCTTATTTCATAGAGCGCAGATAATCTTTGAGCGTAATTATCGTAAGCCACCGACTGCTTTTTAAAAAGATCATCCACCATAACCCCGTAAAGCTTGGCGATTTCGGGAAGAAGCATTACATCGGGCAGGGTATTTCCGCACTCCCATCTCGATACGCTTTGAGCCGTTATGCAAAGCTTTTCAGCAACGTCTTCCTGTGTGTATTTCTTAGCCACTCTGAACTTTTTCATATTTTCCGAAAACACCGTTGTGTTCATATAAAATTATCTCCCTTTTTATTTTTCGTAAGCTTACGATTATATTATAGCACCAATAAAGGAAAATAACAATATCTTATTTTATGATTAGACTCTCAGTTTATGCACAGAAAAAGATAACAAAAGTCGCCGAGAGAACCATTTGCTCTCTCGGGGGTGCAGTATTTATATAGCACAACCATCGTCGGTGGTGAGTAAGTGCGCACTTGCAGGCAAACAAAAAAGCCTCCCTTGTGTAAAGGGAGGTGGCACGGCTTGCCGTGACGGAGGGATTGTAAAAAACTAAAGTTCTTTGTAAAACAATCCCTCAGCCGCCTTCGGCGTCAGCTCCCTTTACACAGGGAGCCTCTGGTAGTAGTCGTTGGTTCAATTAGTATTTCATTTGTAAAAACTGTCCTTAAGAACACGCCCCTTATCCGCCCCGTTATTTTTTTATTTTTCCCATTTGTCACAAATCGACGTTATCTGACTCGCAAACTTGGCTATATCCTTGTTTGCTCCGTGACGGTAGGTGTCAACTATACTCATAAGCCTTCTGCTTGCGTTAAAGAGTTGCTTGAAGGCGGAGGATTCGCGATAGCGCTTTCCGTCGGGCGCAGGCTTTGAGATGCGCCTTGAATTGCCTCTTTCAAGACATACTCCCGATATAAGGTCGTATTCCGCTCCGCTATACGGGGCAATGGTTTGAGTCCTTATACTTGACTCCACCGTCCTTGCAAATTCATCGCAAACGGCGTCCGCTCCGTGGTTGATAAAAACAGTTTTTGGCTTTTGAGAAAAGCCACCGAGCCATTTCAGCAGCTGATCCTTGTCGGCGTGACTGCTGATGCCCTCAAGCTTCTCTATGCGCGCCTTGACTTGAATGTCCTCGCCGAAAAGCCTGACGTAGGGCGTACCGTCGGTGATCATACGCCCAAGCGTTCCGTCCGCCTGATATCCCACGAACAGAACTGTACACTCACTTCTCCAAAGATTGTGCTTGAGGTGGTGTCTTATTCTTCCCGCCTCGCACATTCCACTGGCTGAAATGATTATTTTGGGCGACTTATCCGTATTTATCCTTACGGAGTCGTCACTTGTAACCGATAGCTTGAGATCGGGAAACTTTATCGGATTTATTCCTTGTTCAAGCAAGGATAACGTTTCACTGTCATAATAATCCGTAAGATTTCCGCTATATATCTCCGTTGCCTCAACAGCCAGCGGACTGTCAACGTAAACGGGAAAGCCGTCGTGCCCCTTTATCCGTCCTTCTTTTTTTATTATTCTCAAAAGATACAGAAGCTCCTGTGTCCTTCCAACGGCAAAGGAGGGGATTATAACGTTTCCTCCCTTGTCAAAGGTGGATTGGATTATTCCCGTAAGCTGCTTGACGTAGTCGGGGCGGTTGCCGTGAGTTCTGTTGCCGTAGGTAGACTCTATAACTACGTAGTCCGCGTGCTGAGGCTGTTGCGGATCGCGTATGAGCGGGCGGTCGGAGTTGCCAAGATCTCCCGAAAACACCACAGTTTCAGTCTTTCCGTTCTCCGTTACCGAAACGCTTATGCTTGCTGATCCGAGGAGATGTCCCGCATCTGTGAAGGATATCTTTATACCCTCGCTTAGCTCGTATTCTTTATCGTAGTCACAAGCTACGAACTGACGCATTGATCTTTGAGCGTCCTCAGCGGTGTAAAGGGGAGAGTAGGGCTGCTCCCCCGAGCGTTTTGCTTTTTTGTTTCTCCATTTTGCTTCAAATTCCTGGATATAAGCGGAGTCAAGAAGCATTATCTTGCAAAGACGTTCTGTGGCGGCGGTGGTGTAAATATGTCCTCTGAAGCCGCTCGCGGTAAGAGCGGGGATCTTTCCGGAGTGGTCAATATGTGCGTGGGTAAGAAGCAGGTAATCCACCTGCGATGGCAAAAGCGGAAGCTCGCAGTTCTCGTAGATATCAGCACCTTGCTCCATTCCGCAGTCTATCATCACTGTTTTTCCGCAAGCGTAGATCACTGTACACGAGCCAGTTACCTCGTGAGCCGCACCGTAAAAAGCTATTTTCATAACCGATCCTCCTTGTGAAATGCTTGAGTATAACTTTTACATTTTTATTATATCATTAAACGGTATTTTTTTCAATGTTTTTCTATATATAAATTATATTCATTTTTTGCAAAAAACTCTTGACATAAATGTAAAGTTGTGGTATAATATTTATTCAGTACGGGATTTTGAAGCATCAGAGTTCCGTCTCCTTACCGTGGGTAAATTTTTTGTTCTATGCTCACGGTCTTAAAGTCCATAGGGAGGTGTAAAAAATGGAAAAGGTAATCAATTCTTACGAATGCCTGTTCATTGTTGATGTAACAAACGGTGATGAAGCTACCGACGCAACTGTGAACAAGTTCACATCTTTGGTTGAGGCAAATGCCGAGGTCGTTGATGTGGCTAAGTGGGGTAAGCGCCGTCTTGCATATCCTATCAACGATATGCCCGAAGGCTACTACGTAGTAGTAACGTTCAAGTCTGCGCCTGAGTTCCCCGGTGAGCTTGACCGTCTCTTCAACATCGACGAGACAATCATGCGTTCCATGATAATCAAGCTCGATTACGATGCTGCCGAGAAGAAGGCTGCAAAGATCGTTGCCGAAGAAGCTGCCGAGACCGCTGTTGCCGCTGAAGAAGCTGCAGCTGAGGCTACCGAGACCGCTGCTGACGCAGAATAATTTCGGAGGACGTTCAAATGTCTCTTAACTTGAATAAGGTAGTGCTTGCAGGCAGAATAACTGCTGATCCTGAGCTGAAGCAGACCCCGTCGGGCGTTTCAGTCCTCAGCTTTTCTATTGCCGTTAATCGCAGTTACGTTTCAAAGAACAGCGAACAGGGCGAAAGACAGGCGGATTTTATTAACGTTGTTGCCTGGAGACAGACCGCGGAATTTATTTCTAAGTATTTCAGAAAGGGCTCGGCTATCTGCGTTACGGGAAGTATCCAGACAAGAACCTGGAATGATAACAACGGTAACAAGAGATATGCGACAGAGATAGTCGCAGACGAAGCGATGTTTGTTGAATCAAGAAGCAACGATTCGTCAAGCGCACAGTCCTTTGGAACCGACGCGTACGGTGCGGCTCCGTCCTATTCCTCAAACGCAGGCTCAGCGCCTAATTTTGAGGACCACAACACAGACGACGATCTGCCGTTCTGAGTTGCAAGTTACAATCAACAAATATTAACAGGAGGTTTCAATCATGGATAACAATAAAACCGAAAACGTTGTTCGTACGCCCAGACCCATGGTGCGTAGAAGAAAAAAGGTTTGTATTTTCTGTGCTGATAAGGTAGACTTTATCGACTATAAGGATTCTGCAAAGCTCAGAAAGTTCATCAGCGAGCGCGGAAAGATCCTTCCCAGAAGAATTTCCGGTACATGCTCCAAGCATCAGCGTGAGCTCAACACAGCAATCAAGCGCGCAAGACAGGTTGCTCTGCTTCCTTACGTAACAGACTAATTTAATATTAGATCGCCAAAGGGCATCTGCAATGCAGATGCCCTTTTTACGTCTACATATTAGTTGTGCCTTGTCCCGAACTCTTGTTCTTTTTCATTTTGCTCATTACCATACCCGCGGCACCCATGATGCCCATGACACCAGTTATAGCCATTCCTGTCAGAGCAGGTTGCTTCATTACGGTTTTCTTGATCCTTTTAACTTGCTTTTTTACACTCATTCTTATTTCTCCTTTTTACTTTCGATCACTTTACTTGTCATTATGTGAAGAAAGATTGACTTCTATACCTTTGATCGATGATTTTTAAAAAAATTGGGGTTGCCAAAAACGGAAAACGGCAACCCCACAAAACGGAGAAATAGAAATTAGCTTATTAAGTTTTGAAAGAAAGGGAACTATTGCTTAGGGTGGCAGTTGCCTTTCATGGCACAGGCATCGCAACCGCATCCGCAACCCGATTTTCCTTTTTTCTTGTCTTTTATCATCTTGCGTATTATCAATGCCACAACGGCAACGAGAATTACACAGATTATTATTGAAGGTATGTATTCCATTATTTTTTACTTACTTTCACTTCTTTAGTGAGTTTTGTAGCTTCTTTGTATGGCTTGAAGAGCATGAAGAACATAAGCGCAACCAGCACAACCGCAACGATCACACCGATAATGCTACCGATACCGCCAAAATCACCTGTGAATATAGAACCAATCTGATATACTACGAGAGCTACGGCATATGCAAAGAGGCACTGATAAGCAATAGCGAACCAAGTCCACTTTCCGCTGTTCATCTCACGCTTGATAGCGCCGATCGCCGCAAAGCAGGGAGCGCAGAGAAGGTTGAAGATGAGGAAGGAAAGTGCCGCGATCTGCGTAAAGTCGTTTGCCATAAGCCCCCAGATCTCCTCGCCGTTTTCCGATACCTCGGCAATTCCGTAAAGGATACCGAAGGTTGCAACGACGTTTTCCTTTGCGATAAGACCTGTAACGGTAGCAACTGCTGCCTGCCAGATACCAAATCCAAGAGGGATAAACAACAATGCAAGGGGCTTGCCAATGTAAGCGAGAATAGAGTTGTCGGAGTTCTCAACGGCACCGAACGCACCGCCCTCAAAGCCATAGCCCTGAAGGAACCAAAGAACGATAGTGGAGAGAAGGATAACTGTTCCTGCCTTCTTGATGAAGGACCAGCCACGCTCCCACATTGAGCGGAGAACGTTTCCAACGGTGGGAAGATGGTAAGCGGGAAGCTCCATAACGAAGGGAGCGGGATCTCCTGCGAACATCTTTGTTTTCTTGAGCATGATGCCCGAAATTACGATAGCCGCGATACCGATGAAGAATGCTCCCGTTGCTACCCAAGCGGATTCCTGACCGAACATTACACCCGAAATAAGAGCGATAATGGGGAGCTTAGCTCCGCAGGGAATAAACGTGGTAGTCATTATGGTCATACGGCGGTCACGCTCGTTTTCGATGGTACGGCTCGCCATAACACCGGGAACGCCGCAGCCTGTGCCGATAAGCATAGGAATGAAGGATTTACCCGAAAGACCAAATTTTCTGAATATTCTGTCCATAACGAAGGCGATACGAGCCATATAGCCGCAAGCCTCGAGGAATGCGAGGAATATAAAGAGAACGAGCATCTGAGGAACAAATCCGAGAACTGCGCCCACGCCGCCGATTATACCGTCAACGAGGAGGCTTCTCAGCCAATCAACACAGTTGATGTTCGTAAGCCATGTGTCAACGGTGGGGAGTATCCACTCGCCGAAGAGAGTGTCGTTAGTGAAATCAGTTACCCACGTACCAACGGTAGTTACAGAAATGTAGTAAACAACGAACATGATGAGAGCGAATATGGGAAGTGCCAGCCATCTGTTGGTAACGATCTTGTCGATCTTATCAGATGTGGTAAGCTTAGCCGCGCTCTTCTTCTTGTAGCAGCTCTTCATGATAGTGCCTATGTAAACGTAGCGCTCGTTGGTGATGATGCTTTCAGCATCGTCTTCCATCTCAGCCTCGGCAGCCTTGATGTCCTCCTCGATGTGAGCGAGAACGTCCGCGGAGAGATTGAGCTTTTCCAATGCTTTCTCATCACGCTCAAATATCTTGATAGCGTAGAAGCGCTGCTGCTCAGCGGGAAGTCCGTGTACTGCCGCCTCCTCAATATGAGCAATAGCGTGCTCAACGGCACCCGAGAACTTGTGCATAGGAACTGTCTTTTCTTCCTTAGCTGCCTTGATGGCTTCCTCTGCAGCCTCAAGGATACCTGTGTTCTTAAGAGCGGAGATCTCAACTACCTTACAACCAAGCTCCTTTGAGAGTTGAGCGGTGTCGATCTTATCGCCGTTCTTCTTTACAACGTCCATCATGTTGATGGCAACTACAACGGGGATACCGAGCTCTGTGAGCTGTGTGGTAAGGTAAAGGTTTCTCTCAAGGTTTGTACCGTCAACGATATTAAGTATCGCATCGGGACGCTCGCCTATGAGATAGTTTCTCGCTACTACCTCTTCAAGAGTGTATGGAGAAAGAGAATAGATACCGGGAAGGTCGGTGATGGTGACACCGTCGTGCTTCTTGAGCTTTCCTTCCTTCTTTTCAACAGTAACTCCGGGCCAGTTACCAACGAACTGATTGGAGCCTGTGAGTGCGTTGAACAGTGTTGTTTTGCCGCAGTTGGGGTTACCAGCAAGGGCAATTTTAATGGTTTTTGAGTCCATTTTTTTAGTTTCTGCCTTTCTAAAAAGTTATGTTGTGATTTTAGTAGCCTTCAGTAAGCATAGGCTAACTGAAAGGGATCAATTTAGGGGGAGATCCCCCAAATAAGCGGTATTACTCAACCTCGATCATTTCCGCGTCAGCCTTGCGAAGGGAAAGCTCATAGCCGCGAACGGTTACTTCGATAGGATCGCCGAGAGGCGCTACCTTGCGAACGGTTACGTCAACGCCCTTTGTAATGCCCATATCCATGATCCTGCGCTTGACCGCGCCTTCACCGTGGAGCTTTACGACCTTGACCGTATCACCGATCTTTGCCTGTCTTAAAGTGTTCATATATATATCCTCCTATTAAAATACCGATCAAACCATGATCTTCATCGCCATCTCGCGGCTAACGGCAACACGTGCCTCCTTGACCTTAACGATAAGGTTGCCGCCCATTTCGGTAATGACGATCACGTTCCCTCCGGGAACAAATCCGAGGTTTTCAAGATGCTTTCTGACCTCGGGGCTTCCGCCTACCTTTTTGATTATATTTTCCTGTCCTGCGTCTGCAAAAACCAAAGGTATCATTATCTTTTTCCTCAAAAAGTTATGTAGTAGGTTAGTTTTGGCTAACCGTATCGCATTTATAAGGGTTAGCCTGTGCTAACCACGGATATATTATACAACGCAACTATAATTTTGTCAATACCTTTTTTGAAAAAAGTTTTATTTTTTATAATTAGAAGTAAGAAGGCGAAAAGGGTTTTTCGTATTTTTTTGGCACATTTGCAGATTTTCCGTATTTATATAGTACACTTAAGGCATCAAAGGAAGAGTATCGCAAAGGTCGTTAAGAAGTAGCCACCGAGGGAAAACTCCTCGGTGGCTACTCGCTTATTGTATATGCTCTTCCGCACGATCAAGCTGCTTGTAGGTTCTCATGATTAAGATCGCTGAGATCACCGCAGTGAGAATGTCCGACACAGGCATCGAGTAAAGCACGCCGTCAAGACCGAAGAACAAAGGAAGGATCAGCGCAAAGCCAACGCCGAACACGATCTCGCGCACCATAGAGAGCATTGTGGATTCCACCGCCTTGCCCATTGCTTGCAAGAAAATGAAGGTTGCCTTGTTCACGCAGGCAAAGATCATCATACAGAGATAAATGCGGAATGCTTTAATTGCAAAATCGGTGTAATATACGCTCTCGTTTGCCGCACCGAAGATCTGAATCAGGACGTTCGGGAAGAACTCTACGATTACAAGTGCTACCGCGCCAACAATTGCTTCTGCGATGATTAGCTTTGAAAAGAGTTTTTTCACTCTGTCAAACATCTTCGCACCCATATTGAATCCAACGATCGGGATGCAGCCTGCCGCCATACCGATAACGATAGAAATAACGATCTGGAAGAACTTCATAACAATGCCGACAACCGCCATAGGAATCTGTGCGAATTGCTCCTGTCCGAAGATGGCATCCATTGCGCCGTACTTGCGGATCATGTTGTTGATTGCCGCCATTGCAGCTACGAGGGATATCTGAGCGAGAAAGCTACAAAGACCAAGCGAAAGAGTTTTGCCAACGATCTTGCCCTTGAGGTTGAAATCAACCTTTGCGGGCTTGATGATTTTTGCACGAAGCAGATACCACACCGCCAAAATTGCCGTTGCGATCTGACCGATAACCGTAGCAATTGCCGCGCCCATCATACCCCATTTACAACCAAAAATAAAGATAGGATCGAGAATAATATTGATTGCGGCACCAACCAATGTGGAAATCATGGCGAACTTTGGATTGCCGTCTGCACGTATGATAGGGTTCATAGCCTGACCGAACATATAGAACGGGATTCCGAGCGCGATCCAAAAGAAATATTCTTTAGAGAGCGCAAAAGTTTCGGTATTGACCTTGCCGCCGAATGCGGTAAGGATCGGATCGGCAAAGATCAAGTAGATAGCCGTAAGTACAATACTTGCAATTACACAGAGAAGAACCGAGTTGCCGACACTCCTTGTTGCGTTGTCGGGTTTCTTCTCTCCGAGTGAAATGCTGACGAACGCACAGCAGCCGTCACCGATCATAACGGCGATACCGAGAGCAATGACGGTCAGCGGAAATACAACGGTGTTGGCGGCATTTCCGTATGAGCCGAGATAGTCGGCGTTTGCGATAAATATCTGATCGACGATATTATATAAAGCACCGACCAAAAGTGAGATGATACAGGGCACAGCGTACTTGCCCATCAGCTTGCCGACCTTCTCGGTGGCAAGATAGCCTTGATTTTCTTTTTCCATTTCTAAAACCTCCTATAAAGCAAAGAAAAAGCGTAAGTCCTTGAAGCTGGACTTACGCCTTTTGGCTACGCACTGACAATATTATACCATAAAATTTTAAAAATTGCAAAGGTCTTTTTGACGAAAAATCCTCTTTGACGTCCAAAATTTTTTTGAATTTTATGAAAAAGTGCCTTTGACTTTTCGGAAAAAATATGCTATAATATTTAGGTCGAACAGCCACAGTGCGTAGAATCACGACGAGATTCTTCGTACTGTTTTTTTTTCGCCTTCGGCGTAGTTTTCGGGAGCTTTCCTCGGATAAAGACTCCAAAAAAAACACATTGGAGGACTTTATGAATCAAGAACAATCCGGGCAATTCTTGGGGAAAGAGAAAATAACCAAGCTGATGCTGAAATTCTCGATTCCTTGCGTGCTCTCTCTACTCGTCAGCGCGCTCTACAACATCGTTGACCAGATCTTCATCGGCAATAGCGAGCTTTCCGCACTCGGTAATGCGGCAACCGGCGTTGTATTCCCGATCTTCATTATCGCACAGGCATTTGCTTGGTGCTTCGGTGACGGCTGTGCCGCTTACTTGAATATCTGTCAAGGCAAAAAGGACACGAAAAACGCAACACGCGCAATCGGAACGGGTATCGTCGTGACTCTTATTTCGTCGCTTGCGTTGATGGCGATCTTCTATCCGCTCAAAACACAGCTTCTCACCTTGTTCGGTGCATCGGAGAACAGTATAGGATATGCAGTTGAGTATTTCAACATCATCCTCGCATTCTTCCCGATCTATATGCTCTCAAACATGATGAACGCCGTTATTCGCGCGGACGGTAGTCCTGCTTGGTCGATGGCTTCAATGGTCGCAGGCGCACTTACCAATATTATCCTCGATCCCGTGTTCATCTTCGGCACGAAATGGGGAATGTTCGGCGCGGCTCTTGCAACCGTCATCGGTCAAACCGTTTCCTTCGTCATCACGCTTGTATATTTCTTCCGTACCAAGACCTTCAAGCTTAACCTTAAGAGCTTTATCCCTAACTTCAAAGCATTCAAGGGAGCGTTACAGCTTGGTGCATCCTCGTTTATCACGCAGATGACCATAGTAATTATCTCCCTTGCTTGTAATATCCTTCTCGCAAAGTACGGCGCAATGTCGCAGTACGGCGTAGATATTCCGATTGCTATTATCGGAATTGAAAGCAAGGTGTTTACCGTCGTCATCAACCTCGTGGTCGGTATCGTTCTCGGCTGTCAGCCTATTATCAGCTATAATATGGGTGCAAAGAACTACGATAGAGTCAAGGAGCTTTACAGAAAGATACTTCTGTGTACCGTAGTCATTGGTCTTGCATCAACCGCGCTCTTTGAGCTTGCGCCTCATGCCGTTGTCGGTATGTTCGGCGCACCTACCAACATTCCCAATCCCGAGGATTATTGGATATTTGGAGAAAAGACCTTCAGAATCTTCCTCTGCCTTGTAACCTTTACTTGCATTATAAAGATGACCTCGATCTTCTTCCAAGCAGTCGGTAAGCCTATCCGTGCGGTAATCGCCTCGATGATCCGTGACATTGTATGCTTTATTCCGCTGATCATCATCTATCCTGCCGTGTTCGGTGGTGTAGAAGCAATTCTGTTTGCCTCTCCCTCTGCCGATCTGATCGCCATGATGGTGGCAATGGCACTGACCGTTCCTTTCCTCAAATCGTTGAAGGCTACTTCTACGGAAGAAAAGAGCGAGGTCGCATTGAAGCCCTCGAAGAAAGGCGTTATCATCACCATCGCAAGAGAACACGGCTCGTCGGGTAAGCAGATCGGTAAGCTTGTTGCCGAAAGACTCGGTATTCCTTTCTACTACAAGGAAATGACGGCACTTGCCGCGCAGGAAAGCGGTCTTGATAAGGAGTTCATTTCCGATATCAACGCAAACTCTCCCACGCATCTTCATAGCCTCTACCTCAGCACAGACGTTGTTCAGCAGGCAGTGGTCGCGCAGGATAAGGTCATTCGCAAGATTGCCGATAACGGTAGTTGTGTGATCGTAGGACGTGCCGCCGATTACGTTCTCCGTGACTATGAGAATGTGGTACGCATCTTTATTTACGCACCCGAGGATTATAAGATAGGGCGTGTAATAGAGATTTACGGTGACAGTGCCGAGGATGCAAGGAAGAACGTTCGCCGTTCCGATGAAGCGAGAGCTTCTTACTATAAGAACATATCCGAACTTACTTGGGGCGACAGAAGAAACTATGAGCTTATGATCGACAGCTCTATTGGTGTTGAAGCATCGGTAGATACCATTTGCACATACCTGGGCAGCAGGTCTTGAATAAAAAAATTACAATAAAATTTCGACACACTTCGCTTGAAATTTTTGCGAAAATAATATATTTTATGTGTAGGAAAGCCTACCAATAGAGCGATGTTGCCTATTCACATTTGCGGCAGTTAGGTGTGTTTAAACTATGTGTTTCGCTCGATCCTCTCTGCATTGCGATTTCGTCGATTCTGCCCGAGCCGCTACATCGGGAGAGGCGATAAGACAGATGTCAGCGAATATTTTAACTGACACAAATAGCCGTCCGAGTCAATCGGGCGGCTATCATTATATGGAGAAGATGAGTACTGTAGAACATATTAAGAGCGAGATCAAGCGACTTTATGAAACCAATCCGAATATCCATATCAACTAAGAAATAGTGATGAGGGCTGACGGAAAATAAACCGTCAGCCCTCAAACTTCTTCGATAGATTTTTTGCCTGTCTTTTTTATTTTGACCTCAATCTTTAGCTTATCTTTAGCGGGGCGTGATATAATAAAACCCACAGATGCGCAAACAATGCCTTCGGCGTTTGCACTCAATAAGGTAGGCTTTATTGAATCATAATGCCTACGGTACCGACAAACTTTCGTTTGTCTTTATGATTGAATCCCCTTGTAAAATGGGAAAGGAGGATTTTGGATGGCGTTTCAAACGGTGTTCAAGCGGTACGAGCTGAAATATATGCTTACGCTCGAACAAAAAGAAAAGATACTTGAAGCAATGTCAACCTGTATGGAGCTTGACAAGTACGGACGGACGACGATACGGAATATATATTTTGATACCGACAATTACAGACTTATCAGGCGTTCGATTGAGAAGCCTGCCTATAAAGAAAAGCTGAGAATACGGAGCTATTCTCAAGCAACAAGTAATAGCACAGTATTCGTAGAACTGAAAAAGAAATACGAAAAGGTAGTTTACAAACGACGGCTTCCGCTATGCGAACAGGATGCTATGGCGTGGGTATGCCGAGAGAGGTCGTGTCCAGTTGATACGCAGATATCGCGCGAGATTGATTATTTTATCGATTTTTACGGAAAACTAAAGCCGACGGTGTTCCTCTCCTACGAGCGAGAAGCCTATTACGATAAAGGCGGCGGAGATTTCCGTGTGACCTTTGACGATACGATACTGTGCCGACAGAACGACGTGAATCTATGCTCGTCGGTATACGGTACACCGATCCTTCCCGAAGAACGTGTTTTGATGGAGCTGAAATGCTCGGGCGGCATTCCCCTGTGGATGGTGGAAGTACTTTCCCGTGAACATATTTATAAAACCTCATTTTCAAAATACGGAACGGCGTACAGTACGCTGATATTTCCCGAAATTTATTTATCAAACTCAATAAAACATAAGGAGATCATTACAAATGGATGCAATATTTAAGGGTATTTTCGATAACGAGCTGGTACAGACGATTGAGGTGGGAGATTTTCTCCTCTGCCTTGGTGTTTCTCTTGTGATTGGACTCATTATGGCGGCGGCTTATATGTGGCGAAACGAGCATACCAAGAGCTTTCTCATTACGCTTGCGCTTTTGCCTGCCGTGGTGTGCGTAGTTATTATGATGGTCAACGGCAACATCGGCGCAGGCGTTGCGGTGGCAGGTGCGTTCAGTCTTGTGCGCTTCCGCTCCGCACCCGGTTCTGCAAAAGAAATCGTGACGATTTTTTTTGCGATGGGTGCAGGTCTTATTGCAGGTATGGGATACCTTGGCTTTGCCGCACTCTTTACCGTGATCATGTGCGCAATGTTTCTTATCTATAATTTTCTCACAAGCGGAAACGCAAAGAGCGAAGCGGTGAACAAGACCATCAAAATCACCATTCCCGAGGATCTCGACTATACGGGTGCATTTGATGATATATTTGCCGAGTACACAAAGAAAAACGAGCTGATCAAGGTCAAGACCACTAATATGGGCAGTATGTTCCGCCTTACATACAACATAACGCTTAAAGATGCGACGAGGGAAAAGCAGATGATCGACCGTATCCGTGAGCGTAACGGGAATCTTGAAATTATGGTGTCAAAGCAAGAGAACCGAGCGGCAGAGCTTTGATACAAAGGAGAACGATATGAAAACAAGAATATTTGCACTTTTACTGTGCCTTGTTCTGCTTCTTACGGGATGCGGAAAAAATAATAAAAACGATGGATACACCAATCCCGAAACACAGGGAGAGGTTGCCGATCTCGGTGACGATAGCAAGACCTTTGGTGAATCTCTTGACGATCTCGGCGCATACGAGGGCTACTTTGAGGACGAATCCACGGACATCGTAGTTGAGTGTGTTTCGGGAACGGATAAGGCATATAAGCTTGAAGGAACTACGCTGACCTTTACGACAGTTGCCGAGGAAACAGTGTACTCTATATCTGGCACGTTCAGAGGAAACATTGTAATTGATGTTGGCGATAGCTACAAATTTGACCTGGAGCTTCACGGGTTGTCACTTGTTTGCAATTCCACAAATCCCATTATTGTAATCAGCGGTGACGAGGTTGCGATCAAGGCAAAAACGGACACGAAGAATTATATTTACGATATGCGCTCGGAAATTGATACAACCGATGAAACACTCTATTCGGGCGCGATCCACTCCGATGTGGATCTTGAGATCGGCGGCAAGGGTGAGCTGACTGTTATTTCCGAGAACAATAACGGTATCCATTCAAAAGACGATTTACAAGTGAAAAATCTTACCCTCCTTGTGGCTTGTATTGACAATGCGCTCAAGGGGAACGACAGTGTGGAGATCACAGAAGGAAATACCACCTTGATCGCCTCGTCAGGGGACTGCATTAAGACCGCAAACAGTGACGTATCCGAAAAAGGAAATCAGCGGGGAAGTATCACCATCGCTGGCGGTACGCACAATCTTTACGCTGCTTGTGACGGAATCGATGCAGCGTATAATGTCAGCATTGACGATAGCACGACCGTAATCAACATCTATACCGACAAGTATTCCAACTATTCAAAAGAGGTCACGGCGAACTCGTCGGATATGAATTATATCCGATTTACAAGCAACACTTATTACTATTCGGTCAAATATTATAATTCCGACACCGATTACGTTTTGGTAAACGCAGAATATCACTCCAAGGTATCGGGCGGCAGAAGCAATTATTATTACTATTCCTATCCTAAAATGCCCGACTATGCAAAGCAGCAGTTCTTTATCTATGAAAGCGAATCACAGCTTGGACAAGAGGAAGAATATCTCGTGATGTCCGAGTATCTGACACCGAATAGTGCTTGCGACACCTTTGCGCTGACGAGCCATGGAAATCAGATTTCATACAGTTGGACGAATTATTCTACCACTATTCAAGAGGGAGGCTTCGGCGGAGGCCACGGAGGCATGGGAGGTATGCAGGACGGCAATACCGACAAGGGAGATTATTCTACCAAGGGCATCAAGGCGGCTAACGAGATCGTCATCAATAACGGAACGATTAACATCAAATCCTACGATGATGCTATTCACGCTAACAACGATACCACGCTTGAAAATGGCGAAACACCTCTTGGAAATGTGACAATCAACGGCGGCACGATTACCGCATATTCCAACGATGACGGTCTGCACGCAGACGGCACGCTTTCGGTCACGGCAGGTACAGTTAGCGTAACCAATTCTTATGAGGGCATTGAAGGTGTGACCGTCAATATTTCGGGTGGTTACGTTTCGGTCAATTCCAAGGATGACGGAATTAATGGAACGACCACCTCCGGTACCGCAATTACGATCAGCGGAGGCACGGTCTATATTTACTGCACGGGTGACGGCATCGACTCCAATAGCCGCACTTCGTATAGCGGCATTGTATTCTCGGGTGGCAATACTGTCGTGATCTCTAACTCAAACGGCAACTCCGCTATTGACTCGGAACAGGGTTATGCTTACACGGGCGGCTCGGTGATTGCCATTATGCCTTCCGGAGGTATGTCGAGCGAAGCAAAGAAGTGTCAGAACTTTACAAGCATTGGCAAATCGACACAGACCTCGCTTTCCTCGGGAAAGTATCTCGTTGTGGGCATCGGAAATACAACCGCAACTGTAAAAATGCCCGTGTCTATTTCTTCCGCCCTCGTTATAGTGCTTGGCAACAACTCGCCGAGCATTACCACCGAGACCTCGGTTTCCGTCACGCTTGACGAAAACGGCGTGGCTTGGAATTAAAATTTACAAGTCACGCTTGATGTAACGTTAAGAAAATGATATAATAAAATAAATCATACCAAAGGAGGCGCAAATATGCGAATTTTAATTGCCGAGGATGATACACGGTTGCTCAAAAGCCTTGTGCATATATTCGAGCTGAATCACTATGCTGTGGACGGCGTGGACAATGGAAATGATGCGTTCGATTTTGCGTTCTCGGATGAATATGACGGACTTGTACTTGATATTATGATGCCAGGTATGGACGGTGTGACCGTACTCAAAAAGCTCCGTGCGAACGGTATCACAACACCTGCGCTCTTTCTGACGGCAAGAACCGAGATCGACCAAAGAATTGAAGGGCTTGATGCGGGGGCAGACGATTATCTCCCCAAGCCCTTCTCCACGGGTGAGCTTCTTGCCCGTGTCCGCGCTATGCTCCGCAGAAAGGATAATTTTACTCCCGACTTGCTGACCTTCGGCACGTTATCCCTGAACTGTTCCACCTATGAGCTTGTGTACGACGGTCGCACTCAAGCTCTCAGCGGCAAGGAATTTCAGGTGATGGAGATGCTGATGCGCAGTCCAAGCATCATCGTCACCGCAGAACAGCTCATCACACATATTTGGGGCTGGGATACGGACGTGGATACGAGCGTGGTTTACGTCCACGTTTCCAATATTCGCAAAAAGCTTGATCAGATCGGGGTACCCCTTACAATTAAATTCGTGCGGAACGCAGGTTATCTTTTGGAGGCAAAGCAATGATTCACCGACTCAGGCGTAAATTCATTTTGATCAGTACAATCTCGGTTCTCTCGGTCATCGCGCTCGTTTTTGTGATGATATTTGCCCTGAACGTATCCTCAATGAACAAAAATATGGATATGCTTGCCGACCGAGTATCCGAGGGCGGCGGCAGATTTCCCGGTTCTATGGAAGAAAATCCACATCACGATAAAACGCCTCCGCAGAGCAACCCAAACTTCGAGTTCATAACCCCCGAAACGCCATTCTCAACGCGCCATTTTACCGTATTCTTCGACAAAAACGGCGATGTGACGAGAACCAATACCGAGTCGATCTATTCGATTACCGACGGGGTGGCGATCGAATACGCCGAAAAGGTTGTAGATGACGGAGAGGAACGTGGGTGGATATCAAACTATCGCTACAAGGTTTTCTCAAACGACTTTGGAAAAGGTGTTGTGTTTGTTGATGGTAGTATGAGCCGTTCTTCGATGATGCAGTCAATGACGATTGCGGGTTTGGTTCTGCTCGGATGTGCCGCGCTCGTACTGCTTCTCATTATTCTGCTTTCGGGGCGTGTCGTAAAACCCATAGCCGAGAGCTATGAAAAGCAAAAGCAGTTTATTACCGATGCAAACCACGAGCTGAAAACACCTCTGACCTTGATTCTCGCAAACCTCGATATTGCCGAGACAGAGCTTGGCAAAAATGAGTGGCTTGACGATATACGTTCCGAGGGACACCGTATGACAGAGCTTGTCAATCAGCTTGTTGCACTCTCCCGTATGGACGAGGAAGGACAACCGTTGAATGTAACGGAGCTTGATATCAGCGGTATTGTAACCGATGCCACATCCGAGTTTAAGCCGTTGGCAGAAAGCAGAGGAAAGAAACTCACGGCAGATATTGATCCCAACATTCGATATAACGGAGATGAGGCACTTCTGCGCAGGCTCATATCGGTGCTTCTTGATAACGCCGTAAAATATTGTGACATCGACGGCGAGATCAGCATAACGCTCCGCCGAGGCAGACGAGTCGTTATGACTGTTGAGAATACTTATGTAGCCGTCGGTGAAATCGAGCTTCACCGTCTATTCGACCGCTTCTACCGCGCAGACAAGGCAAGAAGGTTCACGGGCGGCTATGGCATTGGACTTTCCATGGCAAAAGCTATCGTAGAAAAGCATAAGGGCGAGATAACCGCATATAAAAAGGATGTAACACACATCGGCTTTAAGGTCGTTCTATAAAAATACTTGAAGGGATCGCAGAGCGCGGTTCCTTCTTTTTTTGCGTTGTAAAATGAAAACCACGCGATAGTTTTGAAAAGGTAAAATAAAGGTAGACATATAGAAAACCACTAAGTATCTACCTTTCTGTTATGGTATTATAGAGGTCTTTGGCAATCTCTCTGTCAATCAATTCGCATTTTACAAACAGTTCAAGCCAATACTCTGTTTCAATGTGAAATGAAATAAATCCCTTCACGCGCCGCAGCGTATTTCACGCACGAAGTGCATTTTACAAATTCCGCAGGGGATTTATTTCACTGAAAAAAGCAAGTCTTGCGACTTGCTTTTTCTGGCTGGGATGGCCGGATTCGAACCGACGGGTGCCAGAGTCAAAGTCTAGTGCCTTACCGCTTGGCGACATCCCAATATTTACAACAATAGTTATTATACCATATTACTCCTTTTATGTCAAGCGTTTTTTCGGAGAATTAAAATTAATAAATTTAAGGCGTACCTGCAGGCACGCCTTAAATATTTATTATTGAGTTTATTCAGCTGTTTCTTCTGTGTCAGCCTTGTTCGCTTTTTTAGCCTTCTTAGCGGCAACTCCAACCTTTACCGCCTTAACTACGATGCCCGAGAGGACTGCAAGAGCGATAACGTTGGGGATTACCATGATGTTGTTGAACATGTCGGCAAGCTCCCAAACGAGGTCGTTGGGGAAGAGAGAGCCGAGGAAGATAAACGCGATAGCAAGAACGGAATAAACGATGGTTGCTTTCTTGCCGAACAGATACTGAACGTTCTGCTTACCGAAGAAGTTCCAGCTTATGATGGTTGTAAACGCAAAGAACGTAAGACATAACGCAACGAGAATGTTTCCTGTGGTTGAGCCGAATATCTGACCCATTGCCGTCTGCATCATATTTGCCTTGGTTATATCAGTATTAGCTGCAAGCAGCTCGGGAGTGCTGAGCGGACCGTTACCTGTATAAAGCGTAGAAATGACTACGAGAGCTGTGATGGTGAGAACCACGAAGGTGTCTATAAATACACCGATCATAGCAACTACACCTTGATCGTGAGGTCTTTCAACGCTTGCCTGCGCATGCGCGTGAGGCGTTGAACCCATACCTGCCTCGTTGGAGAACAGACCGCGCTTTGCGCCTTGGCTTATAGCTACCTTGATTCCCGCGCCAAACGCACCGCCGAGTATTGCCTGAGGCATGAATGCGTACTTGAAGATCATACCAAAGGTCTCGGGGATCTTAGTGAAGTTAAATCCGAGAACGATAAGACCGAGAACCAGATAGAGAACTGCCATAATGGGTACTATCTTTTCGGCAACTGCCGCTATACGCTGAACGCCGCCGATAAAGATGAATGCGCAGAGAGCCGCGAGAACAAGACCGATCATCCAAGGCTGAACAAATCCAGAGGAAGCGGTGCTTACTGCCTCGGAGATAGAGTTGGACTGAACCATTGAGCCCATAAATCCGAGCGCAAGAATGATAGCAACTGCAAAGAAGCCGGCAAGGAACTTACCGAATGCACCCTTGAACGCACGTCTGATGTAGTAAACGGGTCCACCGAGCACGGAGCCGTCCTCCTGAACTATTCTCGTTTCCTGAGCGAGTGTTGCCTCGGCGTAGATGGTAGCCATGCCGAAGAACGCGATGATCCACATCCAGAAGATAGCGCCGGGACCACCCACAAGGATAGCGCCGCACGCACCGACGATGTTACCCGTACCTACCTGAGCGGCAATAGCGGTAGCAAGTGCCTGGAAAGAGGAGAGACCGCCCTTTTTCTTTCCGCCCTTGAGGGAGATGTTACCGAATACCTTTTTCATACCCTCGCCAAAGCAGCGTACCTGAACGAATTTCGTCCTGATAGAGTAGAAAAGACCGATTCCTACGAGAAGGAAGATGAGGATATAGTCAGAAAGATACTTGTTGATATTCTGAACTATTGGTAAAAGAAAATTTGTGATAGCGTCCATAAACGGACCTCCTTAAGAAGAATAATAAAAAAACCACTGAACATTTTCAGTGGCTCCAAAGAGAATAACATACAGACACAAAATAGATGTCATGTCTGCTCTGTCCTTTTGCCTGAGAGATTGGGCGGGCTGACGCTCGCTTTGCACCTTCGGCACTCCAATATTCGGAGATTCTCCAGAGCTCCTCCATTTTCAGTTTCCGCAATTTTGGATCCTGAAAACTTCAACGGTTTAAATTGATAATATATTATAACACACTTTTTTGTAAAATACAATATCAAATATCAACAAAATATCGGCATTTTTGACATTATACATATATATTTTGACATAATTGTGTGGTAAATTAAAATTTAAGAATAAAAAAGCGATGAGGCTGTCGGCAAGCCGACAGCCTCAAGGAAAGGGGAAAATATATCAAAAAACGTAATTAGCAAGAATTTAAGGGATCATTCCATTGCCTCGATAAGTCCGTAGTCGCCGTCCTTACGCTTGTACACCACGCAGACCTCTCCGCTCTTGTCGTCCTTGAATACAAAGAACTCATGATCGAGGAGATTCATCTGCATGATAGCCTCCTCAACGGACATGGGCTTGAGAGTAAAGCTCTTGCGGCGGATATTGAATTCTGCCTCTTCCTCAAAATCCTCGCCCGTGTCGATTATTCCGCCGTCAAATGCACCTGAGCGCAAGCGCTTTGCAAGTCTTGTCTTGTTCTTTCTTATCTGTCTTTCTATAACATAAACCGCTTTGTCCAGCGCGTTTCTGAACGTTTCGTCCTGAACCTCACTGCGGAAGATAGTGCCCGAAGATACGATTGTGATTTCCAGACATTTTTTATTGTGCTTGCAGCTGAGAGTTGCTGTAGCGGAACACTCGTCATTGAAGTATTTGCCAAGCTTTTCAAGCTTGGTCTCAATGATAGTTTTCATTTCTTCCCACACGTTCATTTGTCTGCCAACAATGGTAACTTTCATTTTGTTTCCTCCCAAAAAATAATATACCCGAGGATATAATCATCCTCGGGTATATTATACCATATTTTCGTTGTTTTGTAAATATATTTTTTATAAAACAAATTAAATTTGTGCATAATATGCAAAAACCAATGGTAAAAATTAGTCATTGAATTCATCAGTTGCCTTGGTGAGTATATGAGGACACTTGTCGGGGATCTCATATCCCAGATCTCCGGGCACTGCCCAGCGAACGGCGTTGGTAATTATCTTCTGAACGTAGGGGTTGTAGAAGGAGCGGCAGGACTCGTGACCGGGCTGGAAGTAAAATACCTTACCCGCACCGCGGAGGAAGCAAGCGCCTGAGCGGAAAATGTAGCCGTCCTCGTACCATGCGCCGAATACGAGAGCATCGGGCTGAGGAATATAGAAGGGCTCGCAGTAGAGCTCCTCCTCTTCAATGAGGAAGTGGTCGGGAATACCTGCGGCAATGGGGTGCTGAGGCATCATATTCCACATGATCTCCTTCTGGTTGCGTCCCCAAGAGAGGTTTCCGTTTGTTCCAACGATAGCCTTGAAGGGCTTGGAATGATGTCCCGAGTGAAGAGCGATAAAGCCCATCTTTCCGAGATATACTCTGCTTTGAATCTTCTTTACAAGCTCGTCGTCTACGTCTCCGTGTGCCATATGACCCCACCAGAGAAGAACGTCGGTCTTTTCAAGAAGCTCGTCAGGCAGACCCTGATCGGGATCGTCCAGCGCGGCAAGAGTTACCTCCATGTCCTCGTTTGTATCAAGAAAGCTCTTTATAACGGCATGAAGTCCGTCAGGATAGATAGCCTTTACCTTTTCGCTTGTTTTTTCGTGTCTGAATTCATTCCAGACAACAACGTTGATCTTCTTGCTCATAATAAACTCCTTTTATAAATTTATTGTAAATTTATTGATTTTATTATACAATAGAATGAAAAAATGTGATATAATTAATTTGCTTGAAAATATCATATTTTTGAGCATGATGCGTACAATTCGGCGAAATATCCAAAATAAACATCAATTTTTTGTTTGGAGGAAATATGCAGCAGGCTGTCCGCGAAAAACGAAGAGTATACAAGGGGCTTGAGCTTCCCATAGAATGCTATAACATTCGCTTTCATGCGTCAAAGGAACCGAAAACTCCTCATTATCACGAGTATATAGAGTTTCTTTACGCGTCGGGAGAATGTGACATAAAGGTTTGGGTAGCGGGGCAGTACGTGGACTTTCGCACGGGCGATTTTATGATAATAAACGCTAATGTTCCTCACACCTTTTTTTATAACCTGCCATTAAATAACTATATGTGTATAAAGGCAGTTCCCGAGATGCTTTATTTTGCCAACAATTCCTTTTTTGATATAAAATACGTAATGCCGTTCATAGAGAATAACCTTTCGGGATATCGCTTTTTCAGTGCTGATGAAATAAGGAACTCTGAATTACCACAAATATTTGAAGAGGCGCTTGGCGAGTGGATCGACAAAAAATACGGATACGAGGTATCGCTAAAAAGCTTGCTTATAAGGATATTTTTGTGGAGCATACGCCGCAGCCATGAAACGGGACGGCAGGACGGTGAGCTTGAGCGCGAGAACAGTATTGAGAATATTAGGCTTATGCAAAAGGCGGCAGAGTATATAAGTGACAACTTTTCAACGGCTAACGAGTCGGAGGCGGCATGTTTTGTGAATATGAGCTACAGTCACTTTTCAAGGCTGTTTAAGCGTATAATGGGGAAGAGCTTTACGGAGTATCTTACCGCTACTCGAATAAATGCCGCTGAGCGTATGCTTTTTGAAACGGATATGCCCGTAACCGAGGTGGCGCTTGCCTGCGGATTTGCTACAAGTAGCCATTTTATAGATCGATTTAAAAAAGCCAAGGGCGTGACCCCGAGGCAGTACAGACAAAAATTCTCAGATCGATAAATTAAAGTAAATATAATAAAAGGAGAAGAAAAATGAAAAACAGTATTTTTAAAATGCTTATTGCACTGATATTAGTGATTGGAACGGTGGTAAGCCTCGGCTCGTGTGAGTTGTTTGATTATATTGATGCCCTGAAGCCTGACGGCGGAAACGACGTGGTGGAAAATGACGGTAACGGACAGAAGCAGGACATCGTGGTGGAGGGCGATATCCAGATACATTTCCTTGAGCTGGGAAATAAATATACGGGCGACTGTACCTACATAAAGGCAGGGGATAAGGATATACTTATAGACGCGGGCTCTAAGGTGTCAAGTATTTCTACTATTAACGAATACCTGTCAAAGCACGTTACCGATAAAAAGCTTGAGTACGTGATAGTTACCCACGCCCACGAGGACCACTACGCAGGCTTTGCTACTGCTGAGACCATAGATAGCATTTTCGATCTCTACGAGTGCGAGGTCATAATAGACTTTGCGCAGATAACGTCGGGCAAGGCGGATCAGAAAATGTACAAGAACTATATAAGAGAGCGCGACGCGGAGATAGCGGCAGGCGCTAAGCATTACACGGCAGCGGAGTGTGTACAGGATAAAGAGATAGACGGCAGATTCGATCTCGGTGACGGCATCACGCTTACCGTTCTTGACAGTTACTATTATTATAACGCCGCAAGCTCGGAGAACGATCACTCCGTGTGCACTATGCTTAGTGACGGAAAGAATAATTATCTCTTCACGGGCGACCTGGAGGTAAAGGGAGAGGAGAAGCTTGTGGAGATGAATGAGCTTCCCAAGGTCAAGCTTTATAAGGCAGGGCACCACGGCTCCAAGACCTCGTCGAATGAGGTGCTGCTCAGCGTTATTCAGCCCGAGATAGTGTGCGTGTGCTGCTGCTGCGGAAGCCCCGAATACACACAGACCAATGAGAATCAATTTCCAACGCAGGCGTTCGTTGATCGCATCGCGGTGTATACGGATAAAGTCTACGTTACGACCTTATGCGTTAATTATCAAGAGGACGAGTTTACCTCAATGAACGGAAATATAATCGTGTGTGCTACAGACGGTGAGGTTACGGTTACATGCTCGGCAAGTCAGACACTTCTGAAGGATACGGAATGGTTTGCGGCTAATCGAAAAATGCCATCGCAGTGGAAGTCGCAATAGTGTAAAAATACAGTGATAACACCCCGTGGATATCTAACGGTATTCACGGGGGATATTTTTATATAAATTCCTCAAAAGGAATAAAAATCAAATTTGTGTTGCTATAATGATAATAAAAATTCCAAAATATAAATAAAAATTTTGGAAAACTTTTTACATTGTCCTGTTTTTTGGACATATTGTGTGATATAATATAGGTGCAGAGGAAAAGACAAAATACGACAAACATACCTCTCAAATTGCGAAAGGCAGGTAAGAATATGAACGCTGATATCAATTATAACAGAAGAGACGAGAATAAGGAATTGGGTCTTGTATCCGAAAACTGCAACTGCTCCGTTTACTCTATGTTTACGGTTACAGGCGGAATACTTCTTGCTATTGGAACTGTTATTTATTCTATTATCGCTATGTGATAGCACTTGATTTTGACGCTGAAGTGTGGTAAAATATAAGTAATGAAATTGTTTGCACGGAGGACGTCAAATGCCCAAAAGCTATAATCAAAAATTAAAGCTTTTGTATCTCATGAGGATATTTTTAGAGAATACCGACGCAAGCCACGGGATTACGCTTAAGGAGTTGTCCTCGGAGCTTGCCAAATACGAAATACGCGCGGAACGGAAAAGCCTTTACGACGATATAGAGATGCTTCGTGTTTTCGGATTGGATATATGTGTTGCGCGCGATAGACAGGTGAGATACTACGCAGGCTCACATACCTTTGAGCTTGCTGAGCTGAAGCTGCTTGTGGACGCGGTTCAGTCGTCCAAGTTTATCACGGAGAAAAAGAGCAACGCACTGATAAAAAAGCTTTCAAGTCTTTGCAGCAAATACGAAGCCGTTAAGCTACATAGACAGGTCACGGTGTCCAATCGCCTTAAGGCAGAGAACGAGGAGATATTCTGTAACGTGGATATGATACACCGTGCCATATCGGAGAACCGCAGGATATGCTTCAGATATTTTGAGTGGAGTCCCGAAAAGAAGCGCGTGCTCAGACACGACGGAGCGTTTTACTGCATAAGTCCGTGGGCGCTTACGTGGGATAACGAGAATTATTATATGGTGGGCTACGATTCCGACGCCAAGGCACTTAAGCATTACCGTGTTGATAAAATGCTTGAGCTATATATCGCAAAGGAGAGCAGAGACGGTGAAAAGGAATTTTCCGCTCTTGATATGACTCAATACTCAAAGCAGGTGTTTGGAATGTACGGTGGAGAGCTTTGTAACGTGAGGATGTCCTGCGATAATTCGCTTGCGGGTGTAGTCATAGACCGATTTGGAAGGGATATAGTTATAGCAAATCATGGAGATAGGTTTGAGTTTACGGCTAAGGTAATGCTCAGTCCTAATTTCTATTCGTGGGTGCTTGGCTTCGGTAATAAGGTGAGAGTGGTGTCGCCTGATTTTGTGGTAGACCGTATTGCCGAGATCGCCGAGGAGATTCTTGAGGCTTACAAATAAAAAACGCTTGGCTTTGCAAAGCCAAGCGTTTCTTTATGTTTACTTTGAGATGATCTTGCGGAAATTTTTCTTTCCTCTTTTGAATACCTTGCCCTCAGCAAGCTCTTCCTTAGTATATGTGGTCTTAAAGTCGGTTATCTTTTCGTTGTCAGCTGAAACGCCGCCCTGCTCGATAGCGCGTCTTGCCTCAGACTTGGAGGGAACAAGTCCCGCCTTCACAAGAAGGCTTCCGATGTCGATAACTCCGTCAACGAAATCACTGTCAGTAAGCTCAGTTTCGGGGATCTCGGCAGCGGTACCCGCGCCGAACAATGCCTTTGCGCTTGCCTCAGCCTTTTTAGCTTCCTCTTCGCCGTGAACGAGAGCGGTAAGCTCGTATGCGAGGATCTCCTTAGCACGGTTGAGCTGAGCACCCTCCCAAGCGTCCATTTCATTTATCTGCTCAAGGGGAAGGAAGGTAAGCATACGGATACACTTAAGAACGTCGGAGTCCGCAACGTTTCTCCAATACTGATAGAATTCGTAGGGAGTGGTTTTTGCGGGATCGAGCCAAACGGCACCCGATTGCGTCTTACCCATCTTTTTGCCCTCGGAGTTGAGAAGCAGATTGATAGTCATAGCGTAGGCATCCTTGCCAAGCTTGCGGCGGATAAGCTCAGTACCGCCAAGCATATTTGACCACTGGTCGTCACCGCCAAACTGCATGTTACAACCAAGAGTCTGATATAGGTGATAGAAGTCGTAGGACTGCATTATCATGTAGTTGAATTCAAGGAAGGAAAGACCCTTTTCCATTCTTTGCTTATAGCATTCTGCTGTTAGCATACGGTTAACGGAGAAGCAAGCGCCCACCTCGCGCAGTACCTCAACATAATTGAGGTCGAGGAGCCAATCGGCGTTGTTTACCATAAGCGCCTTGCCGTCGGAGAAGTCGATAAAGCGGCTCATCTGCTTTTTGAAGCATTCGCAGTTGTGAGCGATGGTCTCCTTTGTCATCATCTGTCGCATGTCGGTACGTCCCGATGGGTCTCCTACCATAGCGGTGCCTCCGCCGATAAGGGCAACGGGCTTGTTGCCTGCCATCTGCAGACGCTTCATAAGGCAAAGAGCCATAAAGTGTCCAACGTGAAGGCTGTCAGCAGTGGGGTCAAATCCGATATAGAAAACGGCTTTGCCGTTGTTTATAAGCTCCTTGATCTCATCTTCGTCAGTCACCTGAGCGATAAGTCCTCTGGCGACCAGCTCATCGTAAATAGTCATAATATTTCTCCTATGAGTTGATAATATACATAATAATATATTATAACCCATATTTACACATTTGTCAACCATAAAAATACAAAATAAACGCTAAATAAAAGTGAAAACGGACGGCTCCCATGATGAGAGCCGTCCGCCTTCATACTGTCAGTCGTTAAAAGCTATTAGCCGTTTGCGTTGTTATTCTTGATGGAGTTCTCGTAGCTTTCTACCATCTTCTTTACCATCTGACCGCCAACGCTTCCTGCCTGCTTAGAGGTAAGATCGCCGTTGTAGCCGTTCTTGAGGTTTACACCAACCTCGCTTGCAGCCTGCATCTTAAACTTGTTAAGAGCTTCCTTAGCCTCGGGTACTACGTTCTTGTTAGACATATCAATGTTCTCCTGTTCTGAACTTAATCTATTTTATCGAGCGGGAAAGGTAAATTACAGAGAAGTAAACGCCACTGTCACTTACCTTAGAAAACAGCTGCCGCAAAAAATGCGCCTCCGCATTTACTTTCGATCCTGTCGCTGCTTGCGTTTCTCTCGCTCTGCTATTATTGTTAACAGAAGTTTTTGATTTATTAAAGAGAAAAAATGGTAATATCATATGTTGAAATCTTGACTGAAATATGTTATACTTAATAAAGTAAGACGCTTTTCGAGGTGAATGATATGAACATGATCTATGGAAAAAACGCCAAAAATTCAAATTACAATAGCGAAAAATATCTTCATATAAATAATTGCGGATATTTTGAGAATATTACTAAAATGAATATTTCGCGTAAGGACGGAAGAGTTGATCATCAGATGATCTATATCAAAAGCGGAAGCATGAGATTTTTTACGGAAAAGGGTGAGCTTACTCTTTCCGACGGGGAAGTGTTTCTTTACCGTCCTCACATCCCTCAGTATTACAGAATAGAGCAGACCACCACCTTCTTTTGGGTGCATTTTTCAGGCACGGAGGTGGAGCGCATACTGTCGTTTTTTAAGGAGGATCATTATTACGTTGGAGAGCTTTACGAGCTTGAGAAATTCTGCAAGAGCCTCTATATCGATTACAATACCGTAAATCGGTATAACGATCTTATATACGAGGGACGGCTTATATCCGTCTTCGGTGAGCTTTCGCAAAGGATCGGCGGAATAAATATAAGCAGTAACGGAGGCTTTTCAAAAATACAAAAGGCGTTGATCTTTATGAATGAAAATTATCGTGTGGGGCATAGCAACGAGGAGCTTGCAAAAATATGCAATATGAGCAAATACTATTTCATCATGGTGTTTAAGGAAAACGTCGGCGTCACACCGCAGAGATACCATACCTCGCTGATAGTTACAAAAAGCAAGCAGCTTCTTGAAAATACCGATTATAACGTCAGTCAGATAGCGGAGCTTATGGGATTTGAGGATACCATGTATTTCAGCAGACTGTTTAAAAAATCCGTGGGAATGTCTCCCACGGACTATCGAAAAAGCGAGTGCTGATCTTAGATCAATGCTATATCCGAGCATTTTGTGAATTTCTGTATTCAGATGGCGATATTCCGTAAGCAACTACGAATCTGCGATAGAACGTAGAATTATCCTGAAAGCCACACATTGACGCTATCTGAGATACAGAATATTGAGAGGATAAAAGCAGGCGCGCTCCTTTTTGCAGCTGCATACGCACAATATAGCTTTTTGGCGTTTCTCCCATTACCGAGCGGAATATTTTTCTGAAATATGACTCGCTCATAAAGCATGCTGCAGCCATTTTTTCAACGGTTATTTTTTTTTGCTTTTCAAGTTCGTCAGATACGAGTCTGATGGCGGGAAGAATTACGGTACTGCGCTTCTCGTTCTCCACTATAACGGCGTTTTTCTTGTCCTTCATGGACAACTCAAGCAAAAGAGATATGAGCTTTGCGGTTATAAGGTCGTTTACGGGGTCTTGATAGTCTGTGTCGGACAGGGCAAGATTTGCTATGTCGGTAATAAGTGCTGTGACTGTTGGAGACTCGCGTTCGTTAAAAATACCGCCAATGCGTATTTTTTCTATAAGATCTATCAGAAAAGCAGTGTCGGGTGAAATATGGGTAGAGGCTATCCTGGGAACATCTATGTTGATAAAGACCCACAACGTATCCTCTGACTGCGTTATGTTATAGTGCGGCTGAAAGGGAAGGATAAACTGAACGTCGCCTGCGGAAAAAGGAAAATTTCCGTCGGGTGTCAAAAGACTTCCCGAGCCGCTGAGGCAAAGACCTATTTCGGGTACGTCATGATAATGAAGAAACTCGGTATTTTCTTTCCTTAAGTTATACAGAGAGGTATGCAGATATCTCTTTTTTTCTTTAGCTGCACTTTCATATATTACAGGTATTTTTTTTTGATTCATGATTTCTCCCGCAACGTAATTTTTCTTATACCTATATTATAATATCCTTTGACGGTTATGTCAAGAAATAAAAAAGCGAAAATGCAATATATCGATCAGTATTGCAATGGACAGTCGGCAAAATATCTGGTATAATAACATTAACCACAAAAAATCAAGAGAGGTTTTTGCATTATGGTCGAAAAGCGAATAAAGGGCACAGATAACAGACGGGCTATGAAAAAAGATACCGATATAAGTGTAAAATATTGCGGTACGCTTGCGGAAGCGGTACGCTTTATCGAACGCAATCAGATATGCGAGGTAGGACTTTGGAAAAAATTCGTTAAAGTTTTTAAGGAGCACAAGGACGCTGAAGGAGAAGTATGGTATACAAGCTGGAGAAGCGAATTTTGGGGTAAGATGATGCGCGGTGCATCTATGGTGTTGGCATATACCCAAAATGAGAGCATGTATAAAATACTCGAGGATTCGGTAAGAGATATGTTATCAGCTGAAGACGAGCTTGGAAGGATATCGGGCTATCCTGTAGAGCGTGAATTTCAGCAATGGGATCTTTGGGGACGCAAATACGTTATGCTTGGCATGATGTATTTTATGGAGATATCAAAAGATGAGGCACTTAATAAAGAGCTTGTCGCCTCTATGCAAAGACAGGCGGATTACATAATAGAGCGTATAGGAGACGGTAAGCTGGATATCCGTGATTGTTCAAAAAATTGGGAAGGGCTTAATTCCTGTTCCATACTTGAGCCTATGGTCAGACTGTATAGACTTACGGGAGAGAAAAGATATCTTAACTTTGCGGAATATATCATATCTACCGGATTTATTAAATCTGCAAATCTTATAGAGCTTGCCTATGCTGACGAGGTAGCGCCTTATCAGTATCCCGTAGTAATGGCTTATGAGATGATGTCTTGCTTTGAGGGACTTTTGCAGTATTATTACGTTACGGGCATAGAGGAATATAAGACTGCCGTACTTAACTTCGGACGCAAGATCGTTGAAAACGAGATAAGCATTATCGGGTGCAGCGGTTGCACTCACGAGCTGTTTGACCATACCGCCGTAAAGCAGACTCAGACTGATTACGACGGAATAGTGCAGGAGACCTGCGTTACGGTTACTTGGATGAAGCTTGCATCAGCGCTTCTTGAACTATCGGGGGATTCCGCATATGCCGACTGTATAGAGCAGTCCTTCTATAATAGCTACATGGGTGCTATGAACACCCAAAGAGTTCCAAGGCTTCATGAAAAAATTGACGTTGTGCCTCAGATATTGCCTTTTGATAGCTATAGTCCGTTGGTAGCCGATACGAGAGGACGCAGAGTAGGAGGCTTTAATATCTTTGATGATAACACCTTCTATGGCTGCTGCGCGTGTATAGGAGCGGCAGGTGCGGGAGTAATACCCGAGATAGCCGTTATGAGTACAGACGATGGTATAGCTATAAATTATTATGAAAAGGGAAGCGTTGCGGCAAGGACACCTGCGGGTAATGACGTGATCTTGACCTTGAATACAAAATATCCGTACGATGGCAGAATAGAGATCAGTATAGATACGCAGGTTTCCGAAGAATTTACTGTTTACTTGCGCGTGCCCGCATGGTGCGATGACGCACACATAAGTGTTGAAGGACGCACCGAAAGTGTTGGATCGGGTTATGCTAAGCTTATACGTGAGTGGCAGAAGGGGGATACTGTTATGCTTGAGCTTTCAATGCCGATAAAACGAGTTCTGCCGCAGGAGGGCGCGCTTAATGAGGATATTTTCGCGGCATATCGCCGCGGTCCGATAGTGCTTGCGGCAGACAAGAGAGTTACCGATCCCGACGGGGTGCTGGATATCCTATGTGACGGCAACGGAACCGTGGCGGAAAGGGAAGTGTGTTGCCATGAGATACCCGAGCATGAAGTATGCTTTGAGGTAGAGCTGACCAATGGAAAAAGCGTGCGTCTTATAGACTATGCCTCTTCAGGTAAGACGTGGGCTGATGATTCCCGTTGTGCCGCTTGGCTTCGTAGAAAATGAACTGCTAAATGATTCAGAAGGTCCGCAGGAGCATATCCTGCGGACCTTTGGCTATTAATTCTCAATATCTATTTGGAGACGGGCAGACGTAAGTCCTTCCGATCTTGCGTACACCTCTATTTTACCTTCTCGGCTTACGGGCGCTCCCTTGAGTGTGCTTACTCCCACGGCGACGGAAATATAGCCCTCCCGCATTTTGCGGCTTATATCGGTAACGGGGCAGTGATCTGAAATATCCGAGCCTGTAGCGATTATATTTCCAAGAGTATTTGTGAAAAACTCCACAGTGGGGCAGGCGTTGGGAACGAAATTGCCGTTCTCGTCAACAGTATAGCAGCTTATGATGGCAACATCGTCCGCAGTACGTACGTCGTTCTCAAGTCTCATGAACAGCTTTTTAGGTGCGCCCGCGGTTACGTGTCGCTCACTTGCCGCCACCTCTCCGCCGTTATACCCAACAACCTCGATCTCACCCTTTTCATAGGGAACGTTCCATTCAAGATGGGTATATTTCTCAGCCTTGGCTCTGCCGAGGCTTTTTTTGTTGAGAAAAAGCTCAGCCTCCTCGCAGTTGGTGTATGCCCATACTCTTACGCTTTCCCCCTCGGCGGCGTCGATGTTCCAATGGGGAAGCATGTGTATCATAGGCGTGTCCAGCCAATGGGACTGATTTTGATAGAACGCGTCCTTCTTCTGCAAAAAGAGGTCGATAGCGCCCGACTGAGAGCAAAGCCTTGGCCAGACGGTCTCTCCTCTGTGCTCAAAGGCGTCCCACTGATATCCACCCATTATAAAGTCTCTGTCCATTATATACTTCCACGTATACTCTCTGCCTCTGAACCACTTATTTGTGTCCTTATCGTAAGCTGATAGGTAGCCTTTCTGAGGGCAGTCATCGTAATACCAGCTGCGGGTTGATCCCGTTGCGCAGTTTTCCGACGAAACTATACATTTGTCGGGATACTTTTCATGGGTGTCGTCATATACGTTAAGATTGTAATTTATTCCAATAAGATCAAGCTCGTCAAATACGGGCGCCTTTACGGGACGGTCAACGGCGCTGGTTATGACTCGCGTGTCGTCAAGCCGCTTGACCACCTCCATAAGCGTCTTTGTTATGCGCTTGCCGTTATCCGTTGCGTGGTACGGCTCTTCGTTTCCAAGCGACCAAAAGAATACCGACGGGCGGTTTCTGTCACGCTTTATAAGCGTTTCAAGCTGCTTTATGGACTCCTCCGAGGAGCTGAACCATCTCGCCTCGTTGAATACGATAAGTCCTTGCTCGTCCATGGAATCGAGAATGGCGTCGTTCTGCTGATAGTGGCTTGTGCGGTATCCGTTAGCGCCCATCTGCTTTATAAGTCGGGTCTTATATCTGTGGACGTTTGCGGGTACTGCCTTTCCAAGCAGCCCACAATCCTCGTGAGCGCAGACTCCCTTTATCTTTACGTGTCTGCCGTTGAGGAAAAATCCCTTGTCGGGGTCACATCTGAAGTATCTGAAGCCTGTTTTTATCGTATGTGTATCGACCGTCTCTCCGTTTGTTATAACTTGAGTTCTCACTTCATATAAGTAAGGCGCGTCGATGTCCCAAAGAATGGGAGCTTCCACCTGTACGGAGCTTTTTAGTACCGCTTTATCATGAGAGTCTACTGTAATATCTCCCGATACCCTCGCTACGGCTTGTTCGTTTCCGTCTACGATCTCATTTACAACGGTAACACATTCGGCAGACCTTGCGATGCTTATGAGTGTGGTCTCTATATCAACGTTCCAGAGGGTATCCGTGAGCTTCTGCGGTTTCACGTAAACACCGTATTTGTCAACGGATATCTCATCGGTCTTGAGCAGCCATACGTTTCTGTATATGCCCGCTCCCTCATACCACCAGCCTTCATGGTTTTCGGCGTTGACGTAAACCGCAAGAACGTTTTCAACGCCGTATTTTACAAAGTCTGTTACGTCCACCTCAAAGGAGGTATATCCGCAGAAATTGTGCGCCAAAAGACAACCGTTCAAGTAAACTGTGGCGTTGGTGGCAACTCCCTCAAATTCGATAACCAATCTCTTTCCCTCGTCCTCGGCGTCAACTGTAAATATTTTTCTGTACCAAGCGTTTTCATACTTGAAATAACCCAATGCGTTGTTCTCATCGGGTGAAGGGGTCTGGGAGATTATGTAGTCGTGAGGAAGTCTTACAAATTCCCATTTTTCACTTACAAATTGACTGCTTCCGCCATATTTGTCGGGGGAACTATTATAATATATGGACGCGGGACCCATTCTGAAGCGTTCGGTCTTTGACTGAGTGTAAGTAGGCCCCTTTGCCTTTGGATATTCCACGTGGATATCGCCCTTATGAAAATGCCAGCCGTCGTTGAATAACTCTCTGATTCTCATAATATTACCTCCAAATATATCATTAATATTATTATAACTCCCGCGTGAGATTTTTTAAATAGAATATATTGCATTTTTTATGGACAAAAGTGTTATGGGCTTATATCGCAAAGCGTTATACAAAAATAGGCATGTTACATACTTTTGCGAAAAAGTGACCTGATAATAATTTAAATTTTTTATAAACTTGCTATTCGCCGTTGATTTATGCTTTTAAATGTGGTAAAATTATTATGTATATTAATTTTTTGATTGATAAAACAGGAGTGTGCTTTGATATGACTAACAGAGAAAAATTTATTGAGATCTATAACGCCTGCATTACTCGCGAGGGCGCTGATAAACTGCTTGAATACATAGAGACAAAGACCGACTTTTTTACTGCCCCCGCCTCCACTCGCTTTCACGGAGCGTACGAGGGAGGGCTTCTTGAGCATAGCCTTAACGTTTATGAGTGCCTTTGCGATTTCGCAAAGCGCCCGCGCTTCAGAGACAAATACGGCTTTACCTTCAGTGAGGAGAGCCTTGCCATAGCCGCTCTGCTTCACGATATCTGCAAAACCAATTTCTATAAGACGGAGATGCGTAACGTAAAGAAGAACGGCGTGTGGGAGAGCGTGCCCTACTATACTATTGACGATACTTTACCGTACGGTCACGGAGAAAAATCCGTTTACATACTCTCGGGCTTTATGAAGCTTACGAGAGACGAGGCGTTTGCCATAAGATATCATATGGGCTTCTCGGGACCCGAGGACGCCAATCAGGTGGGAAGAGCGCTTGAGATGTTTCCGCTTGCTTTTGCCCTTTGCGTGGCGGATATGGAGGCGTCTTACTACATGGAGGGAAGTCCCTCTAAAAACTAAGCAAGGAGATCGATATGTCACAGAACAATAATACACCCACACCCCACATAAAAGCGGATAGCGCGGATATTGCCAAGGTAGTCCTTATGCCCGGGGATCCGTTACGCTCAAAATTTATCGCCGAGAATTTTCTTGAGGGCCCCGTTCTTTTTAATAACGTCAGAGGCGTTCAGGGATACACGGGCGAATGGAACGGCGAGAGAGTGTCTGTCATGGCGAGCGGCATGGGAATGCCGTCCATAGGTATTTACAGCTATGAGCTTTATAATTTCTTTGACGTTGACTGTATAATCCGCGTTGGCTCAGCAGGGGCGCTCAGGGAGGACGTTCACGTTCGCGATATAGTTCTCGGAATGGGCGCTTGCACAAATTCCGCGTATGCACAGCAGTTCGGTCTTGGCGGCAGCTTTGCACCTATCTGCGATTATGAGCTTCTTTCGTGCGCCGTTGAGTTGGCAAAGAAAGAGGGGCTGAGATATCACGTTGGAAATCTTTTTTCCTCGGATACCTTTTACGACGAGCAAGGCGGCGGAATGAGATGGCAGAAGATGGGCGTGCTTGCCGTTGAGATGGAGGCGGCGGCACTCTATATGAATGCGGCTCGGGCAGGAAAGAAGGCACTGGCGATATGCACCGTGTCCGATTCTCTCGTTACGGGAGAGCAGACCGACTCCGCACAGAGAGAAAAGGGCTTTACCGACATGATGAGGCTTGCTCTTGACGTGGCGGCAAATATTCAGAAGAACAGAGGCTGATATGAAGCTTGCAGAACGTGTTTTTTTGATAGTGCTTGATAGCGTTGGCGCGGGAGAAGCGCCTGACGCAAAGCGTTTCGGAGACGTGGGAGCGCATACGCTAAGAAGCGTTTATGATACGGGTGTTCTTAATATTCCAAATCTTAAGAAATTGGGTATAGGCAATATAGACGGTCTGGAATTTCTCGGCACTGAGGATAACCCCACGGCAAGCGTTGCGAGAATGAGAGAGCTTTCTGCGGATAAGGACACCACCATCGGTCATTGGGAGATAGCGGGGCACGTGTCCCATAGCCCAATGCCTACGTTCCCGAACGGATTTCCCGAGGAGATATTAGAGAAGCTTAGTGCCGCATGGGGCAGGGGGATACTCTGCAACAAGCCCTATTCGGGCACGGCAGTGATTGAAAAATACGGCGAGGAGCACCTGGAGAGCGGTAAGCTTATCGTGTATACCTCGGCGGATAGTGTGCTTCAGATAGCGGCACACAAGGATATCGTCTCGGTGGAGAAGTTATACAAATATTGCCGTGTTGCAAGAGAGATAATGAGCGGCGACAAATACGGCGTTGGAAGAGTGATAGCTCGTCCCTTTGAGGGTGAGGTGGGTAATTTCCGACGCACGGCGGAAAGAAGAGATTTTTCTCTTATGCCGCCCGAAGGACTTCTTACAGATGCGGTAAAGGAAAGCGGAATGGAGAGCATTGCCGTCGGAAAGATATCCGATATCTTCGCGGGCAGAGGCTTTACACGATCGGTCTATACCCATTCCAACAGTGAGGGTATGAGCGAGGCAGACAGGCTTGCTTGCGAAAGCTTTCGCGGGCTTTGTTTTATAAATCTCGTGGATTTCGACATGCTCTGGGGACACCGCAGAGATGCAAAAAAATATGCCGAGGGGCTCAACGAATTTGACAGATGGCTTGGAGGATTTCTCAAAAGGCTGTCCTGTGACGACGTGCTTATGATAACTGCAGATCACGGTTGCGATCCAAGCTTTGCGGCCACTACCGATCATACCAGAGAATATACCCCGTTTATTATGTATCGAAAGGGAATGACTTCCGAGAATTACGGAACGAGAGATGGCTTTTGCGATATTGCCGCCACTGCCGCCAAGACGCTTGGAATAGAGCTTGAATGTGACGGTAAGTCAATGATATAAAATATCAAACGGAGAGAATTTATGAACGCAAAACAGCTTATAGAAATAGCCGAGAGGGCGCGTAAAAATGCTTACGCGCCCTACTCGGGATTTACCGTGGGAGCGGCACTGCTTGCGTCGGACGGACGGGTATTTGAGGGGTGTAATATTGAGAACGCTTCCTATACGCCCACCTGTTGCGCTGAGCGTGTAGCCATATTCAAGGCGGTCAGCGAAGGTTGCCGTGATTTTCGGGCAATAGCCGTAGCGGGCGGCGAGGGGGAGACGTTAAGAGACCGTTGCTATCCCTGCGGCGTATGCCGACAGGTAATGGCGGAATTTTGCGCCTCGGAAATGAAGATCTATTTTTCAAACGGAGAAAGCACCGTTTTCGGAGAGCTTTTGCCCAATAGATTTTCTCTTGAAAAGGATGAAAGGTGATCAAAGATGAATAAAAGCAATAGAAAAGGCTTTATATATTTCCGCTATATTTTTCCCATAGCAGCGGCGGTTTTGCTGATAGCCCTTATGTTCGTTCCGTGCTATCGGTTTATTACCGCGGATACGGGAGTAAATCAAGCCATATCTCATTCCACGCTTATGGGAAACGCATGGGATCAGGTTAGGGGATATCTGTTCGGCGGCGGTGAAAAGCAAATAGCAACGCTTGATTTTTCAAGGGCTGTGCTGACGGCTATAATTGTACTTACGGTGCTATTTACCGTTGGCTTCGCTTCTACCGTATATGCGGCGGTCAGCGCCTTCAGATTTTTCTCGGGCGGCAGCCGTGACGGAAAAAGCAGAGCGCTGTTTATAACGCTCGTTCCAAGCAGAGCCGTGCTCTGCATATATCACGCGCTGATGCTGCCAATGCTTTCATTTGCGCTTCTCATGCCTTGGTTTTACGATAGCTTCATGAATTATCACGTTCAGCTGGCGTATGCTCCGTTTGATATGCTTTACGTAGCCATTGCCATATATGCGGCGACTGTGATCGTTATTGTCGTCAGCGCAAGATACGAAAGGCTTGAGGGAATGGATCTGTTCTTTAAGCACAGAGAAAAAGAAGAGGATAATTCAAAAACAGAGGACGAGTCTCTTCCAACCGACTCCTATTCCGTTATGGACAGAATGGCGAGGGAAGAGCAGGCAGAAAGAATAAGAGAGCTTCTTATGAAGCGGGATAAAGAAAATACAACGAAAGAGGAAGATGAATGAGCGTGCTTTCGCTTAACGACAGATACATAAAGATAAAAAGAGAGCTTTTTGAGGCTTACTATTCATTTTTGAATACCGAACAAAAAAAAGCGGTATTCAACACACAGGGTCAGCTTTTGGTGCTTGCGGGCGCGGGAAGCGGAAAGACCACAGTGCTTGTAAACCGTGTGGGATTTATAATAAAATACGGCAACGCATACCATAGCACCTACGTTCCCGTGGATATCACCGAGGAGAAGGTAAAAAAGCTGGAAAACGCAAAGCTCCTTCCCAGAGAAGAGCTTGCGCACGTTCTTGACGAGTTCTGTGACGCGCCCTGTCCGCCGTGGCAGGTGCTTGCCATAACCTTTACCAAAAAGGCGGCGGAGGAGATAAGGCAAAGGCTTGCCGCCACTCTCGGGGAAAATATATCCGTAAACGATATCTGGGCGGGTACGTTCCATTCCGTGTGTATAAGGATAATACGCAGATATGCGGATTTTATAGGCTTCAAGCCCGATTTTTCCATATACGATACCGACAACACAAAATCTGTGCTTAAGGATATCATGAAGGAGCTGAATATCGACGAAAAATCCATGCAGCTCAAAAGCGTTCGAGGAGAGATAAGTCAGGCAAAGAACAGGCTTATGACTCCCGAACTTTACAGACAGCACGTAACGGGTGACTATCGGAGGGAGAAGATAGCAAGGATATATGAAAAATATCAGAAGCGTCTTGCCGAGTGCAACGCTCTTGATTTTGACGATATCATCATGCAGGCAGTAAATATCCTCAAGGATAATGAGGAAGCGAGACGGTATTACGGAAATAAATTCAAATACGTTTGCGTTGATGAGTTTCAGGATACCAACGAGGCGCAGCTCAAGCTTACAGAGCTTCTGGGAAGCGGCTGGGGCAACGTTATGGTAGTCGGAGACGACGACCAAAGTATATATAAGTTCCGCGGAGCGGTAGTCCAGAACATCATAGATTTCGGCAAGCAGAAGGGAACGGAAATAATACGCCTTGAGCGCAATTACCGCTCTACCGACTGCATACTTAACGCGGCAAACGCGGTCATAGCCAAGAACTCTACCCGTATGGGAAAGAAGCTTTATACCGAAAGACACGATGCCAGCCGCCTTACGCTCCACAGAGCGGAAACGCAGAAGAGTGAAGCTATATACATATGCGAGCGTATAAACGAGCTTGTAATGAGCGGTAAGTATAAATATCGCGACATGGCTGTGCTATACCGTCTAAATGCTATTTCAAACGCTATAGAGACTACCATGTCCGCAAGCGGTATCCCCCACGTCACTCTTTCGGGACAGAGCTTTTACGAACGAATGGAGATCAAGGATCTGCTTGCTTACCTTTACGTTATAGTAAATCCCTCCGACCGCGAAAGACTCAAGCGTATAATAAACGTGCCTCGCCGTCAGATAGGCGCAAAGACCGTTGAAGGTCTTTTTGCCATCGCAACTGAGCAGGGAACGACTCCAGTGAGCATAATGCGCAGCGCGGACATATATGCGGCGCTTTCACGGTCGTCGGTAAAGCTTATGGATTTTGCAAAGCTTATGGATTCTCTCAGGGCAATGCTTGAAAAGGATATAAGCCTTGAGGATTTCGTCAGACTTGTGCTTGACAGGTCGGGATACCGTCAGTCGCTTATCGACGCGGGAGAGGAGGAAAAGGAGAGGCTTAACAACCTTGATGAGTTTATATCAAATGTTATAGAATTTGAAAAGGAATATTTTGACTCCGTGAACATCTCCGAGCAGCTTGACAATGACGGTTTCGCGCAAACTCAGTCGACATCTACGTTCGCTGTTCTGAACGCTTTTCTTGAAAGGTGCTCGTTGGTTGCGGACGTAGACAAGTACGACGAGAATGCCGACGCGGTGGTGCTCATGACCATACATTCGGCAAAAGGACTCGAATTTCCCGTGGTGTTCCTGCCTGCCATGGAGGAGGGCGTTTTCCCGGGAACGCAGACCATAAATTCCATACTCCCCGAGGACATGGAGGAGGAGCGCCGACTGGCATACGTTGCCATTACCCGTGCCAAGGACAAGATATACCTGTCACACACGCGAAACCGCCTGCTTTATAATCAGACGTCGTACAATCCGATCTCAAGATTTGTGACGGAGATACCCGAGGATCTTATCAGTGATGAGACCCCCGATTACGATACCTATGCTTACGTACCGAGACCGAAGGTCAAGACTTACTATTCGGCGATGGAGACCGCACCTGCCGCTTCAGTTTATACGCCAAAGCCTCAGCCAAGGTCCATGACGCAGGTGGCATTGAGCGTAGGCGACCGAGTAAGCCACAGAGTATTCGGAGAGGGCGAGATATTTACAGTAAAGCCCATGGGCGCGGACATACTTTATGAGGTGATATTTGACAACGCAGGGACGAAAAAGCTTATGGGAAGCTTTGCAAAATTGAAGAAGATACAATAAGAATTTTATGAAAGCAGAAGAATTGAAAAAGCGAAAAACTCCAAGATTGCAAAACTTCGATTATAATAGTGTTGGTGCGTATTTCATAACGATCTGTACGCAAAACAGGCGGTGTATGCTCTCTCAAATTGTAGGGACAGGCGTCCTCGACTGTCCGCAAGTCAAATTGACGAGATATGGCGAAATCGCGGAGAAATACATTAAGCAGTTAAATGATTTTTATGATAATATATCTGTGGATAGTTATGTTATAATGCCAAATCATATTCATATCATGCTTCTAATAAGAGAGAACGGACAGTCGAGGACGCCTGTCCCTACAAAAGCAAACAGTGTATTTTCCCGTTTTTTATCAACTTTTAAGCGATTTTGCAATAAGGAATATGGGGAAAATATTTGGCAATCACGATCTAACGACCATATCATTCGTGATAGGAGAGATTATCAAGAACATTTGAGATATATTTATGAAAATCCCATGCGTTGGAAATTTGATGAGTTATATGTGGAAGAGAGGACGATATAGGTGGAAGTGAAGCCAACAGAAAGAGGAATATAAATGTCTAAGTTAATATTATCATCATGCGATTTTAGAAATAGTGTGTCTGCAAGGTGTATATATGGTAATTTACCGATTTCAATCAGCCAATGCAAAGTATTTATATTTTCCCAATGAAAAAGCAACAGAACAAGAAATTAAGGGAAAAAAGTTTTATGATCGTCTTGCAGCGTTTGGTTTTTCTATAGAAAACATTTGCGTTTTTAATTATTTTTCCCCGTCGGACTATTGTCGAAATACGGATATAGACGTTATTTATGTCAGTGGCGGAAATACGTTTGGAACCTTAAAAAGAATCAGGGAATCTGGAGCAGATAAAATTATTTTGGATTACATATCAAAAGGCGTAACTTATATAGGGGGAAGTGCAGGAGCGCATATTGCCTCGCGTTCGATTGAACATGTGTCAAAATACGATGTTGAAAAGTTTGGTATAATCGATTTTTCTGGATTGAAACTTTTTGACGGCGTTTTGATATGTCATTATTCTGACGAGCGGAAGGAAGATTATGAAGATTTAGTGAGGCAAGGTGTAAAAAACGTTATAAAGCTTTCAGATACAGATTGTATAGTAATAGAAGTATAAAGAAAATCCCGATAGACAAAAATCTGTCGGGATTGTTTTTGTTAAAACACACTTTCAATAATTTTTGATGCGCCGTCGGGTGAATATTGCCAGCGGTCGATGTGGCATACTGCTTGACAGTCGGTATAATACCGCAGCTTTGGCGGAGGAGTCGATCCGTTGTAGCTATCTATGAGGACCAGCTTTATCTTCATTCTGTCGGGCAAGATGCTTTTTATGTAAACGGCAACGCGCTCACCAGCCTTGGCGATATCGCTATCCACCGTGCCATCGCGTATCTCCGCAAGCCCCGCAAGATTGGGCGTAAGCTCCACAAATACTCCGTAGCTCTCAATGCTGCGCACGATCCCTGCCACTGTCTGTCCCACCTCAAATTCCGCCGCGTTCTCCAGCCACGTGCCAAGCAGCTCGCGCATACTTACAAATATCCTTCCGTTGTCTCTGTCTATGGATTTTATAACAGTATAGATCCTGTCACCAACCGAAAGTCTGTCGGAGGGGTGAGATATTCTTGATACCGAAATACAGTCGATGGAGAGCAGGGAAACGATACCGCAGCCTATATCAACAAAAGCGCCAAAGCTGTCAAGATGCGTGACTCTCGCCTCTGCTATATCCCCCGGGATCAGATCGCAAAGATATTGTCCGAGACATTCCTTTTGCGCCTCTCTTCTGGAGAGGATAGCAACCTCCCTGCCGTCCTCACTCGTAAAGCCCAATACCTTGAAGCATACGGGCTTTCCCACTCGCGTAATGACCGCAATATCCTTTATATCCTTATTGTCGGGACTGTATACAGCCTCGCTTTTTTCTATAATTCCCGTCATGCCGTAAAGATCTACGTGCAGTCTCATGCGGCTATCGCATAAAAGGGCAGTGGCTTCAAGTATCTTACCCTCGTTCATTGCGCGTTCAAGTCCCGCTCTTGAGGAAATGTGATCTCTGTTGTCCTTGGTTCCGAATAAAGCCCCCTCAGGCTTGTAGCAGTTGATCATCTTAAGCTTAAACCTCCGTTATTTACATTGGTATAATCTATGCGAGGGAAAATGAATATATTACGAAGGGTTGTAAAAAAATTGTGTCGGCAAATTAGCATTTGGGAGCAAAATGGGTGATTTCGGGAGAAAAAACGAGCAAATAAATACCTAAATTAAATTTTTGAAAATTTTTTCAAAAAAGGTATTGACAATATTGAAAAGGCATGTTATAATATGCGGGTATGAAAAATAAAAACACTAATTTTGGAGGAATTTGACAATGTCAACCTACATGGCAAAAGTTGAAACGCTTGAGCGTAAGTGGTATGTAATTGACGCTGCAGGTAAGCCCATGGGTAAGACCGCAGTTGCAGCTGCAAACATTCTTCGCGGCAAGCATCGCCCCGAGTTCACACCTCACGTAGATTGCGGTGAATTCGTTATTATCATCAACGCAGACAAGGCTGTTCTTACCGGAAAGAAGCTTGAGCAGAAGTACTACCGCAGACATAGCGGCTACATCGGCGGACTTAAGGAAGTTCAGTACAAGACACTTATGGCAACCAAGCCCGAGCTTGCAATGGAGCTTGCAGTAAAGGGAATGCTTCCCCATAACTCCATCGGAGCAAAATCCGCAACAAGACTTAAGGTATATGCAGGCGCTGAGCACGCTCACGCTGCGCAGAAGCCTGAGGCTATCGAGATCAAGTAAGGAGGACGCGCAGAATGTATACAAGCTCTAAGCCTTATTTCTACGGAACAGGCAGAAGAAAGAAATCCGTAGCACGTGTACGCATAGTACCCGGCACAGGTGTTATCACCATAAACAAGAAGAGCATTGACGAGTATTTCGGACTTGAGACACTCAAGCTCATCGTTAACCAGCCCTTCGGCGCAACCGCAACAGAAGGCAAGTTCGATATCATTGCTACAGTAAACGGCGGCGGACTTTCCGGACAGGCAGGCGCTATCCGTCACGGACTCGCAAGAGCCCTTGTACAGGCAGACGAGAACTATAAGCCCGCCCTCAAGGCAGCAGGCTTCCTGACTCGTGACCCTCGTATGAAGGAAAGAAAGAAGTACGGACTCAAGGCAGCACGTCGTGCACCTCAGTTCAGCAAGAGATAATTACAGCCCTCGGGCAATTATCTTATATACAAAAAGCTCTGCTGCAGCAGGGCTTTTTGTGTTTTGGACCGTCGAGGACGCTGGTCCCTACGGGTAAAGGACGGTTCAATTTGTAAAGAACCCCGCCGTCCTATTTACTTTTTAGCAAATTTATGGTATAATTTACATTGTTTAGGTATCTAAGCGATAAACTTGAATTTTTGGAGGTAATAAAATGAAGTGTCCAAAATGCGGCAGGGAAATGGAGCTCGGTTATTTTTACGGTCAAAGAGCACTGTGGAGTAAAAGCGAGGACAAATTTACCATTCTTAAAGGAAAAGACGATCTGAAAATATCCGCCTCGGGTTCGGACGCATACCGTTGCGAAAATTGTTGTAAGATCATAGTGGTCATTGACTATTAAATTTAATTTGTCTGTAAATTCCCCCGAATAACGGTTGAATTTCCCCACTCAACCGTTGGTGTGTAGACATTTTCAGTATGGTGAGTTATACTGATAGCGGAAAGGAGGTAAGCAAATGGATCAGATAAAGATCGGAAAATTTATTGCCGAGCGCAGAAGAAAAAATAATTTGACTCAGATGCAGCTGGCAGAAAGGCTTGGTATTACCGACAGAGCAGTATCAAAATGGGAAACGGGAAGGGCAATGCCCGATTCCTCAATAATGCTCGAGTTGTGTGATATTCTCAAAATAACCGTTAATGATTTACTTTGTGGGGAGGTAGTTACAATGGATAATTACAACGAAGAATTGGAAAAGAATTTGATCGAAACAGTAAAGCAAAAGCAACAGGCAGATAAAAGATTACTGTCTATGGAAATATTTGTCGGTGTGTTATGTGTCGTTATCCTGCTCGCTTTTACAGCAGTGGCTTCGTTTGTGCAGATGGAGGAATGGATCAGGATATTGCTTATAGTAGTCGGACTAATTCCGTTTCTGATAGCTTTGCCGTTCATGCTGAAGATAGAGCAGACCGCAGGCTATTACCAATGCGCCGAGTGCGGACACCGATATATTCCCAAATACAGCAGCGTATTTTGGGCGACTCATATGGGAAGAACAAGACGTATGACGTGTCCCAAGTGCGGCAAGAAATCATGGAACAAAAAGGTTTTGACTAAAGAATAAAGCTTTTCGGCTATCCCGTTCAGCGCAAACCTCTGCGCTGAACGGGATAGCTTTTTCGCTTTGCTATGGCGCAAAATATATTTACTTTTTTTGTATTCTATGGTATAATACATTTGAATGGTAAACTTATGTAAGGAGCGATACATATGAACAAAAAAGAATTTAAGCTTTACAACGTGATATTTCCTTTTTGGATGCTGATGCTTTTTCCGTGGATGTGGCTTGTGATATTTCCCGCAAATTTCTTGATCGACAGTGCCGTTCTTTTATTAAGTCTGTGGATATTAAAGCTTGAAAATAAAAAGCAGTTTTACAAGAAGCATATATTCAAGATATTTGTGTTTGGTATGCTTTCGGATATTATAGGCGCATTGATTATGTTTATGGAGCTGTTCGTGGAGATGTTTGACGACGGTGACGCGCTTCTCCTTACCGTTCCCGCGCTTATTCTTGCCGCCGCTTTGATTTTTGTATTTGATTACTTTGTCAGCTTTCGCAAGTGTGAAAAGAGTGTAAGGCTCAAGCTGTCCCTCATATTTGCCATATTTACAGCACCGTACACCTATCTGATCCCCACAAGTTGGATGTATTGATGTAAAATGCGGAAAAGGTCGTTAAATGAAAACATATCCAATTTATAAAGTTTGCAAAAATATTCTGTTTGTAATATCCCTCATTGCTGTGGGTGCTATGTTTTTGCTAAATTTCTTTTATAACTCAACGGTAAGCTATAACGCTTACGAAAATGTTACGGTCAGCGTGAATATCCTGTCGGGTCTTGTCACTGTAGGTGTTATCGTCGCCGTGCTTTTTCTTGTAGCATTGATAAGAAAGCATATTGAAAAGATAGACCCAAGGCTGCTTTTTGCGGCTTTTTCATTGATGTATGGGGTCATGGCACTCTATCTTATACTTAACGTGGATCATACCGTGCGTGCGGACGCCAGTGCCGTATTTTATACGGCAAAAAATGTTTCGGCGGGAAATTATTCAGCGTTTGAGGCGGGAGGGTACATGGACACTTATCCGCATCAGACGGGACTTTTGCTTTACGATACAGTATTGCAGATATTCAGCCAGTCTCCTGCTTTAAGCTTTGTTCTGAACTTCTTTTTTGTGCTGGGCATAAATTATTTTACTGTCAAAACTGCGGAGCAGCTTTTTAACGATCAATTTACTACTGTTATTACCGTAGCGGTCTCCTTTGCCTTTCTTCCGCAGCTGCTCTTTATTTTGTTTGCCTACGGCTTGACTCCGGGATGTTTTTTTATGTGTTTCGCTTTTTATAATACACTCAGGGCAGCGTCAAATATGAAGATAATAAATGTGGTCATGGCAGTGGCTGGCGCGTCTCTTGCGGTGGGCTTCAAAAAGAATTTTCTTATCGGGGCAGTAGCTATCGGTGCATATCTGGCGTTAAAGATGCTAAAGGAGTCAAAGATAACGCGGCTTAAAATTTTTTCATTTTTGATAAGCCTTTTATTGCTCGTGTCTGTGCCTGCACATCTGGCGACGGTATATTTTGAGCACAAAACCGATATATCTCTCGATGAGGGAGCTCCGTCTGTTCTGTGGATAGCAATGGGAACGGACATAGATAACAGATATTGCGGTGCGGGGTGGTATAACGGATTTAATCTGGCTTGCTACCAAAATGCCGATCATGACAGTGAAGTTGCGGCGGAGCTTGGAAGAAAAAAGCTTGAAAATAATTTCAAAAGAATGAAGAACGACCCTATGCAGACTGTGGAATTTTTCAGAGACAAGACGGTATCTCAGTGGTGTGACCCAATGTTCCAATCGGCGTGGAGCGGTCCCTTGGAGGACTGCGGGCAGTACACCCATACGGAACTGCTGCGCTCCATATATACGGGGGGCACGGCGGAGTCTGTTATCGCTTGCTTTTCAAAGCTTGTGGTGCTTTTGATATTCGGTGCCGCGGCTATATTCCTCATTTTCGGGCGCAAGCAGACTGACGGCTGGGAGCTTCTTGTGGCTTTCTTTTTGGGCGGGCTTCTGTTTCATACCTTTTGGGAGGCAAAGAGTCAGTACATATATCCTTACGTATTTTGCCTTATACCGCTTGCCGCCAACGGTATGTCGAAAATTACGTACTACATAAAAAATAAATTTGACGGGAAGAAAAATAATGAACACCAATGACGTTTTGTATATTGTAGTTCCTTGCTATAACGAGGAAGAGGTTCTTCCCAGAACCGCCAAGTGTCTCGAGGAAAAGCTTGTGGCGCTTATAAGCGCGGGCAGGGTAAGTGACAGGAGCAAGGTGCTTTTCGTTGACGACGGCTCAAGCGACTCCACTTGGAATATAATAATGGAACTGCATAAAAGCAATAGCATGTTCAGCGGCTTAAAGCTTTCGCGCAACAGGGGGCATCAGAACGCTCTTCTTGCGGGCTTGATGACGGTGAAGGATAGATGCGAGATCTGCATCTCCATGGACGCGGATCTTCAGGACGACGTAAACGCCGTGGATCAGATGATAGAAAAGTACCGAGAAGGCTGTGATATTGTTTACGGTGTCCGTTCGTCGAGAAAAAAGGATAACGTATTCAAAAGAATGACCGCAAGAGGCTTTTATGGAATAATGAAGCTTATGGGCGCTCAGACTGTCTACGACCACGCCGACTATAGATTGATGTCGCGCAGAGCGCTTGAGGCACTGTCCGAATTTAAGGAAAAAAATCTTTTTTTGCGGGGAATAGTGCCACTCATCGGATTTAGGAGCGATACCGTGCCGTATGAGCGCGGAGAGAGAGTGGCGGGAAAAAGCAAATATCCGCTGAGAAAGATGCTTGCCTTTGCCGTTGACGGAATAACGTCGTTCAGCTCAAGGCCATTAAGATACATTACTGTAGCGGGATTTTTGATATTTCTCGTAAGCATAGTTATGATAGTAAGCTTTATCGTGCAGTGGGCGCTGGGCGGCACTGTATCGGGCTGGGCAAGCATAGTATGCTCCATATGGGGCATGGGCGGTCTCATAGTGCTTTCGCTTGGTATAATCGGTGAATATATCGGAAAGATATTCGTCGAGATAAAGCAACGTCCGAGCTTTATAGTTGACGAATTGGTTGACGGTAACGACGGAACGGGAGCGGAGGACGGAGAGAGTACCGAATAAATCTCCATAAAATTTTAAATATGACAAATTAAAATGAACCGAGTCAGGAAAATAACTCGGTTCATTTGTGCATTTGGGGAATTACTGAATAGCGTTCATATCGCGGTACTGTGAAGGTGTAAGACCCGTTATTTGCTTAAATATCTTTATAAAATGCGTCAGCGTGTTAAATCCACATTCAAGGGATATATCAAGCACGCTTTTTTTGTTTTCCTGTAAAAGTATCTTTGCTTTTTCTATACGCATGTCGTTTACGTATTTGATAAAGGTCTTGCCCGTTTCCTGACGGAATAGCGTTGAGAAATACGAAGGAGACAGATGACATAGCGAGGCGATCTCCTCAAGGGAAAATTTCTTTCCAACGTCGGTCATGATATAGAAAATAGCTTTTTCGATGGCAGGAGAGAGATTGCGCTTTGGTGTGTCAAGCTTGATGCCCTTTTCGATGATCTCCATTAAAGCTGCATTGAGCATATGCTCCTGCATAAAGCGTATATGCGACTCCTTACGCTTTGATATTCTGAGAATACGTATACGTTCTATAAGTACGAGAAGCGTCTGAGTAGGATTTGTTACAATGCGTGGACCTAAGGACACCTCCTTGATAATATCGGGGTCAACAACGTCGTTGGAAAAGGAGACGCAGATAGAATAGGAGTCCTTGGTGTTTTTTGCGTTAATGGCGTGGACATCCTTGGGGGTAACATAAAACAAGCAGTCCTTGGTTTTGAAATAGATACTTTTTTTCATACTATATGTGCCTCAGATTCTTGCTTTAATTATGGTACTTTTTTATTATACCATATAATGGTGCGAATTTCAAGAACATTATTGTTATATGTCTAAAATTTCCCAAAGTTGTTTTTTGTTTATAAAACAACGTATACAAGAGCCTCTAATTTTCTTGTATTGAGAAAATATTTATTGCAGTACGATAAAATTTCTGTTGACATTTCATTTGTTATGTTGTATAATTATGGTATCTCATATTTAATCGGAGGTTGTCTAATGTCAAAAAAATCTCTTTACTATCTCGTAAAATTTGCAATTGTAATGGTGGCACTCTGTGGAGTAAGTATTTGTGGCTGTCTTTATCCGTTTTTAGTTTCGCTTAATGGACTTGATAAAGGCTCAGAAGCGGTGATGTGGAGTCAGTTAATATTCTATTGGCTCACATCCATCCCGTGCTTTGTCATTCTTGGAGTCGCTTGGAAAATCGCATCCTCCATAAAAACAGAACTCTTTACGCATAAAAACGCTAAGCATCTTAAAAACAGTGCAATCCTTTTATTTGTAGATTCTACTGTTTTCTTTATCGGTAATTTCGTGTTTATGCTTATAGGATACAATCCGTTTGCTATCGCATTCTTTATGTTGGTCATAATTGCTCTGATTGCATCATTAGCACTTGCTGTGGTAGGTCACTATGTGACAAGAGCAACAACTATCAGAGAGGAGAATGAGAGTTACGTATGATTATCGTTAATATTGATGTTATGTTGGCAAAAAGGAAAATGAGTGTAACCGAGCTTTCCGAGAAGGTCGGCATTACAATGGCGAATATGTCTTTGCTCAAAAACGGAAAGGTAAAAGGTATTAAATTCTCTACATTGGAGAAGATCTGCGAAGTTTTGGATTGTCAGCCGGGAGATCTGTTTGAATACAGAGAGGACTAAAATGAAAAGAAAAGTCATTATCGCAGTTGTCATCATTTTGCTTTTGGGAGTATTTGCCGTTGCTTTTCAATTTCTTTGCCCGCCTATTGTGACAGAGTGCGAGTATACTATAGATTCTGTCAAGGATTATGAATTGATCGAGTATGGTGTAAATTCAAACGACTTCGCTGAAGATTATTTAAAATTAAATGTTCAATTCAAAATAATGAATTTTACTATATTTGAGCCAAGGTGGAATACGATTGATATAATTCCTTCGGTGGAGTATGAAGATCGTTTTATAGTAGGGCAAGAAAATTTTATATCTGAAGATATAAACTGCTTATCCCAAAGCACGTATACAATTCAAATCATAATTGATGTTACGGGGTTAGCTAACGACGAAATCTCAGGTTTTATCGAAAATCTCACGATTAGAGCAAGAAACGATAAAAAAGATAGCATTTATGAAACCAATTATGATTCTACACTATTTGAGTTTACAATTACTGATAAATTGAGGGAGAAATAATGAAAAAGAAAAATATCGTTTTAATATTTATTACAAGTATTTTGGTCGTGGCAATGCTCATTTGCCTTATTACTTCAGACTTTTTTGGTGTTGCGATAAAAGGTTTGATTCATATTACAGACGATAAAGATTATACTTGCACTACACAAGTGTTAACTGATTCTGTTGAATTCTCATTAGACTTAAAAGATCCTTCGTCCAACGTCGGAAAAAGAGTTTTTGAAAGTGAGAATTGTTATATCGAAATAAGTAAAATAGACCCTGACGACGAAGATTTCAGAGTGTTTTTTAGAGCATACGGGGAATATTCAACTAAAACTGCGAAATTGATAACCGGAACAAACCGTGCCGATAATTCAGTAGATTTATATGCAAAACTTAAAATTAAAGATACTGATAGTTACTATGAGTGTAGCGGTGCCGGAACATCATCAATGTACAAGAATGGCGATGAATTTGGATTTTATATTTTACCAGATGAGTATATTCAATCTAATAACATAGCGGACACAAAAGATATTTCGACGCTCACCTTGCGTCTGTATGATTTAACACTGCATGAATGGAGGCACAATTAATAATGAGAAGGACAATTAAAGTTTGCGTATGGTCGCTATTTGTTATTTACTGCATTGTGCTACTTTATGTTTTTATCCTCACTCGTATCAATACGCATATTCATCCTTATGAAAATGTCAGCGACTTTTTGGTACGTATAAATCTGATTCCTTTTAGAACGGTGTACGAATACATCGACAAAATAATAAATAACCGTATCAATATAGATACGGCTATTGCAAATCTTATAGGTAATATTATTGTTTTTCTTCCTATGGGCGCTTTTCTGCCTTTCATATTCCAAAAAATACGCAGTTTCAAAAAAACGATATTAACAATCTTCTTAATTGTGTTAGGCATAGAACTAATAGAAATTATTTTCGCTATGGGAGCATTTGATATAGATGATTTTATTTTCAACCTTGGCGGAGCAATGATAGGATATTCGATTACGCTAATTCCTTTTGTAGCAAAGTTGCGTAATAGAATATTTACAACGGGAGATCAAGCAGAATGAAAAAAGGAATATCTTTATTTGTGGCAATAACGCTCATATTGCTTTGTTTATCTTCGTGTGATGTTTTCGTAAAAAAAGCTCAACGGGCAGCGGAAAGAAGTTTTATCATAGATGGCGAGAAATATATAGGAACTTCAATCGGCTTCACTGAGGAAGGTCGAAGGATCGCCAAAGCGGATAGCTTTGACATAATGGAGATACCCGAAGATAAAGACCATAATTTTCTTGCCGTCAGAAGTTTTCTTGATGATTGGACGATTGTGAAAGAATCATATGTAATCCCCACCGAAGGTGAGGTGACCGTTGCTTATTTGGGATGGCACGAACGTGTTACTAAAGGTATTAAGTGGGAGATGCTTCAAAGTATTCTCAATGAAGATTTTCAAGGAGAATTCATCATAAAGGGGAAAGAACTTTTCGAAGGAAGCTATGCATCCGACGTAGACAATGCGACACAATATATTTTTGTAGGTTATGAGGACTGTCCCGTAGGAACGGATGTAATTGGAAAATTCGGTAATATCAATGGGAAATTGGTGTTTATAAAATCCGAAGATTTTAATATTAAAGAGTATGACCTAAAATATACGTGCTATATCCTTAATGACGAATATCAAGAGCTGTTCAAGGAAAATGTTAATAACGAGTTTCCCGTAATTAGTTAAACAAGATGTGACCATATCACTCATATGGTCACATCTTTCAGTCTGTCGAAAAAGTCACTCTACGGAGTGGCTTTTTTGGGTGAGATATGGTATAATTAAAAGCAAGAAAAGACAGGCGGTGAAATGATGTTAAGTAGAGGACAAAACGGAAGAGATATAATGCAAATGGTGTGGTTTGAAGATCTTGTGCCGAAGGAACATTTGCTTAGAAAAATAGACGCAGCAGTGAATTTTGACAAGATCTATGAAATGGTAGAGGAGTTGTATTGCGAATACAATGGTAGACCGAGCATAGATCCTGTTGTGTTGGTGAAGATGGTATTGATCCAGCACCTGTACGGATTGCCCTCGCTCCGAAGAACAGCGGCAGAGGTAGAGGTGAATATGGCATACCGTTGGTTTCTCGGAAATAGTTTGCAGGATGAAACACCGCATTTCTCTACACTGAGCTACAACTTCAAGACTCTTCCCGAGTTTGACGTAACAAAGAAGTGGTGGTCAGAGGAATATTATGAGGAATGTAACTTCGGCGGCAAATTCTTCTTTGCGGTAGGCGATATTGCTCACTCCATGTACGAGCAGCTTGAGGTCATCTTCGTAAATGAGACGCTTTACACAGCTAACCACATCGGAGAGAACGGAAATATCGACGCTCTGTACGATCTGGTAAGAGACGGAAAGTGGACTTGGGAGACCTTTAAGAAGTACGTTTCCGACTTTACTGCCGAGAATGTCGGCGGTGAGGACGCTACTTACGGACTTGCGCTTAATCTCCATTCCTTCCGTGCGCTTCACAAGGGGCTTGACGTTCAGTTTACTTATCGTGATAACGACAATAAGGTGAACTTCTATCAGACTCTCCCCGAAAGAACGGTGAACGTATATGATGCTATGCAGAGCCTGATAATCGATAATCAGAACGTTCTCTGCAACAAGACCTTCAGCCACGAGGCAGAAACTCAGAATAAGATGTTTGAGCGCGGAGACCTTCTGTTCTACGGACAGATGCTCGGTCAGGCAACTCAGCTTCGTGAGATGTCAGATGTAAAGGGCGTTCTTCCTTATCCTAAGTTTGACGACCTTCAGGAGAGTTACTACACCACGAGTGCCAACTCCGTTTCCGCTATAATGGTACCCAGAAATATTGCTCCCGACTCCGCTGAGATGGTAGGAGTTGTGGTCGAGGCTCTTTCTATGTACGGTTACCATGAGGTCACCCCCAAATATTACGAGGATACGCTTACGTATCAGGTAATAGGTACCCAGAACGGAATGGATATGCTGAACATCATTCGTGATTCCTATACCATGGATTTTGCTCTCGCATATACAATGGCTTTCGGAGACGATCATGCTTACGCGGCATTTTATAAGGCGTTCTTTGACGGCGCAAATCTCCTTTCATCTACTTGGAAGGGATATTACGGCGGACTTAAGGGAACGCTTACGGGACTTTACGCCATAGTAAATAATCAGTATAAATAATGCTTGCGCCCAAAAGGAGAATAGCATGAAGAAAACAATTAAGAGTATATTTCTGTTTATGCTCGTTGCCTGTATGCTTTTCTGTACTGTCTCCTGTGAAAACGGAGACAGTGCAGACGTCGGCTCCGATGCGGTCACTCAGACCGATACGGATACCGAGAAGGCGGAGAGCGACAGCACTCCCGCGGATTCTGAAAATGCTGATACGGGAAAGAACGATACAGACGATACTAACGATAAAAACGAGGTCAACGTTGTGATAAAGGAAGAATTGAAGGCTAAAACAGAGGGGCAGAAGATAGACCTGTATCTTATAGCGGGTCAGTCCAACGGCACAGGCTTTTCAAAGCTGACAAATGAGTTTTATACCAGCGATCCCTTGTTTGTAAAGGGCTACTCCAACGTGCTTTATTCTGGAAATTCCGTATCTACCTACGAGAACTCAACGATCGCTTATTATCCGAGAGTTCTCACTATATGCAAGACTAAGGCGGGATACGGAAAAACTGCTGAGTTTAGCGGTCCCGAGCTTGGAATGGCAAAGGCGCTTTCCTCTTATTATAACGCTGATACGGGAAGAATGGCGGGAATAGTCAAGTTTGCCGCAGGAGGAACAAATCTTTCCGACGTTACCACGGGCAGATATGCCGCGGCGGGCAACTGGACTCCTCCCTCATATATCCAAAAATACGGCGCGAAGGGAAGTATGTCCGGCGGACTTTACAAGAAGTTTATAGATCAGGTAAAAACCTCTATAGCGGAATACGAGGCACACGGATATACGGTTGAGATAAAGGGCGTATTCTGGATGCAGGGTGAGTCGGACAGTAAGCTGAGCGGTATCACGTCTAAATATCCGGAGCTGTTTGAATATCTGGTAAAGGATATGAGAAGCGATCTTGGCAGTATGGTGAAAAAGGATCTTTCCGCACTTCCTATCGTGGTTGGCGAGATATCCGACGCTTACAATATCACTCATCTGCCAACGTCAAACGCCTTCGTTAAGATGCAGAACGAGATGATAAAGGACATGCAGAACGTGTATACCGTCAACTCAAGTGTATTTGGTGTTGGAACTGACGGAAGCGACGCGTCTCACTGGACTCCCGATGACATTTATTATATCGGACAAATGGTTGGAAACAAGTTTATGGAGGTCGGAAGCTATTCGTCGCTGGCATATGCTATAAACAGTGCTCCCGAAGGGGCAATCGTTAAGCTGCTGTCGGATATTACGCTTTACGGTAATCTCAATATCAACAACCGCAATCTCGTTACCGTTGACGGAAACGGACATAAGATAACCTCTTATTCCAATACACACGGCGTAAGGCTTGTTGGCTGTAACGTAAAATTTGTAAATTTTGAATTTTATCACAAAAACAATAGCTCGGGTGCATACGGTATTTACGTTTATGAGGGCGCTAAGATGATATTTGAAAGTGGCTCGATAAACGCGTCCTGCTATGGCATCGTGGTAAATCAGGATTGTGAAATAACCATAAACGGCGGTAGCTTTACAACGCGTACTACCTCAAGCGGAGAGTACGGTGTGCTTTATATAAGCTACGGCGGCTCTCCCGCACCCACAAAGAAGAATTCCTCCAAAATAACCATCAACGGAGGCACGTTTACTGCGGGAAAGAATTTCCCCGCCATATACGTTAAGAACAACGCTAATACTACAGCTACCGTTACGGTAAACGGAGCGATCTTTGATACCACTGACGGAACGGCTGCTATCAAAAACGACGGCACTTATACTACAGTGACCGTCAACAAAAGCAACGTCACGTACAAGTAAAAAACATTCAAAAGCCGACTGTGTGTCATTTTATGCGCAGTCGGTCTTTGAATTTCTGCAGATTTTCACTCAACTTTCAATATTTTATCATTTACATTTTGAAGCGTTTGTGTTAAAATATATACAGTCGATGAAAGGATTCGGAAAAATGCTTATAGTGATATTGACATTAGTAATAGCGACAGTAGTGCTTTCTCCATTTTTGGTGGCACTTATTTTGATGTTTCCTCATATCTCCATCGTTTATAAACGAGGAAGAATGATAAGGTATATTACTCATGCCGCAAGCGAATCGGGCTTTTCAGTTACTCATCTGCATCGCTTGGTGTGCCTTTCACCCAATCGTGCAGACAGATACGATCTGCTGGTGCATAATAGCGAGCGCGCGTATGCGATAAAACTGTGGTCGGCTACGAAAAATCAGAGCACTGTTGTTATATCAAGGGACGGTGCTGTTTGCGAATATCGCAAGATCCCCGAGCCTCTCTCTCCTGATTCTGAAAGGATCTACAACATAAAAGGAAAAAAACTGAGCGTTCCCATAACAAAATGCAATTTTAAGGTAAAGAAGGGAATAACGGTTGATCATATTCTTATGTATTATCCTCGGAATAAGGATACCTTCCTTGACTTCGGAACGCATAAAAAGAGATTGGGAGACGGCGATAGAATATTCGGAAAAACAGTATGCTCACCTACAAAATTTTATAAGCTTATGACATCATATAGCCCACCCGAGGAGGACGCGGATAGCTCTCAGAGTAAGGTGGATCAATAAAAAAGAAAATATTGCAAATATTTTTTCCGAAATATTACAAATTCGACAAAATATTTGAACAAACTGTTGACAAATGTTGATTGATATGGTATAATGTGACCGTATGCGTTAGTGCGCAAAATTAACGAAAGAATGTAAGAAAGGTAATTTTGATTATGAAGGTTGTAATTCTCGCGGGCGGATTCGGAACGCGAATTTCGGAGGAATCACATCTCAAGCCCAAGCCTATGATCGAGATCGGCGGTCAGCCTATCCTTTGGCATATCATGAAGTACTATTCCTCGTATGGCTTCAACGAGTTTATTATTTGTTGCGGCTATAAGCAGCATATCATAAAAGATTTCTTTAACGATTATTTTATTCACTCCTCAGATGTTACGTTTGATTTTACCAATAGCACAAACCGCATGAAGGTTCATAAAACATACACCGAGCAGTGGAAGATCACGGTTGCCGACACGGGACTTAACACTATGACGGGAGGACGCATCAAGAGAATAAAGAAGTATCTTGATGATGAGCCTTTCCTTCTTACCTACGGAGACGGTGTGTCTGACGTGGACATGGCGGCTCTCGTTGATTTCCATAAGTCTCACGGAAAGCTTGCTACTCTTACGGTAGTTAACGCAGGACAGAGATTCGGTGTAATCAAAATGGGAAAGGAAAATACGATTTCTTCCTTCAGGGAAAAGAGAGACTCCGACGGAAACCCAATCAACGGAGGATTCATGGTTCTTGATCCTAAGGTTATCGACTATATTCAGGACGATACCACCGTATTTGAGAAGTATCCTTTGGAGCAGCTTGCGAAGGACGGTCAGCTTATGGCGTTCAAGCATGACGGCTTCTGGCAGTGCATGGACACACAGAAGGATAAGGACGGTCTGGAGAAGATCTGGATGAGCGGAGAAGCTCCCTGGAAGAAGTGGGAAGACTGATGCTTGATCTTAATTTTTATAAAAACAAAAGAGTGCTTGTCACAGGACATACGGGCTTTAAGGGCTCGTGGATGTGCAAGGTGCTTAAAAACGCGGGAGCTATAGTAACGGGATATTCACTTACTCCTCCCACAGAGCCTGCTTTGTTTGATATGGCAGAGATAGAAAAGGGAATGACCTCCGTAATAGGAGATATAAGAGATCTTGACGCGCTTAAGGCTTGCTTTGACACGGCAAGACCCGAAATAGTCATTCATCTTGCGGCTCAGCCTATCGTCAGAGACAGCTACAAGCAGCCAAGATATACCTATGAGACAAACGTAATGGGTACAGTAAACATACTCGAATGCGTGAGACTCTCCGACAGTGTCAAGTCATTTTTGAACGTGACTACGGACAAGGTATATAAGAATAATGAGTGGGAATGGGGATACAGAGAGAATGAGCCTCTTGACGGCTTTGATCCTTATTCCAATAGCAAATCCTGTTCGGAGCTGGTAACGCACAGCTATAAGGATTCCTTCTTTGCCGACGGCAGAGTAGCTATATCCACCGCGCGTGCGGGCAACGTTATCGGCGGCGGAGACTTTGCCAACGACAGAATTATCCCCGACTGCATAAGAGCCGCATTTAATAAGAAGGATATTATCGTAAGAAATCCTCATTCAACAAGACCCTATCAGCACGTTCTTGAGCCTGTGTGCGCTTATCTTATGATAGCGCAGATGCAGTATGAGGACGGAAAATACGCGGGCTACTATAATGTGGGTCCTGACGATTGCGACTGCTTCAAAACAGGCGCTCTCGTTGACTTGTTCTGCAGTACGTGGGGCGAGGGAATGAAATGGATAAACAGATATGACGGAGGACCTCACGAGGCTAACTTCCTTAAGCTTGATTGCTCAAAGCTTAAGACAGTCTTTGATTGGAAGCCTGTGTGGAATCTTGACGGCGCGATAGGAGCGACGGTGGAGTGGTCTAAGTGTCTGCGTGACGGCAAAAACGTTGCAGATTGCATGGATAAGCAGATATCCGAGTTTATCTGCGCAAGCTCTTGGATAAAGAGATAACCAACCAAATAATTTTCAGGATCAGCGCCGACTTTTTTCGTCGCTGATTCTGTATGTAGGGCACTTTTAACGCTAAAAGGAGCGAGTTATAAGAATGAAAGCAATAGTAACGGGAGCAACGGGTGCAGTTGGAATGGCACTTATTGCCGAGCTTATAAGCCGTGGTACGGAAGTCACAGTCCTTTGCCGAGCAGAATCGCCGAGAAGCGCTCGGATACCTGAGCATAAGTTGGTAACAAAGGTGGATTGCCCGCTTGATAAAATGTCCACACTCACTCTTGATGGAAAGTACGACGTGTTCTTCCATCTCGCGTGGGAGGGAACGACGGGAGCCGCAAGAAACGATATGCAGCTTCAAACAAGGAATGTAAAGCATACGATAGATGCCGCCCAGCTTGCACATAGGCTTGGTTGTAAGGTGTTCATGGGCGTAGGCTCACAGGCGGAATACGGAAGAGTTGAGGGAAAGCTTAATTCTCATACACCTGCTTTTCCCGAGAACGGATACGGTATGGCTAAGCTTTGCGCGGGGCAGATGAGCCGCGTGGCGTGTCGGGATATGGGAATGAGACACGTTTGGGTAAGGATACTCAGCGTGTATGGACCATATGACGGAGAAAATTCACTGATAACGTCTACTATCCGCAAGCTGCTTGACGGTGAAAAGACTTCCTTTACGGGCGGCGAGCAGATATGGGACTATATGTATAGCGGTGATACCGCCAAGGCAATGGTCGAGCTTGCCGAGAAGGGAAGAGACGGCGGTGTTTATTGTCTCGGAAGCGGAAAAACAAGACAGCTCCGTGAATATATTGAAATAATGAGAGACAAGATATTCCCCGATGCGCACCTCGGACTTGGCGATATCCCCTATGCAGAGGGACAGGTCATGTATCTGTGCGCCGATACCGAGGAGCTTGTGCGAGACACGGGCTTTGTACCGTCTGTGGAATTTGAGGACGGAATAGAAAAGACTATCGAATGGTATAAAAACGAAAGGAGTAAATAACGTTATGAAAAAGATAAGTATTATGGTTCCTTGTTATAACGAGGAGGAAAACGTAATTCCTATGAGCGAGGCGCTGGTAGCTCAGCTTGAGAAAATGCCTGAGTACGATTACGAGATACTGTTTATAGATAATTGCTCTCTTGACTCAACGAGGGAGAAGCTTCGCGCTATTTGCGCGGGTAACAAGAAGATACGCGCTATCTTCAATTCCAAGAACTTCGGACAGTTTAACTCCCCTTATCATGGTCTCTGCCAGACCACGGGTGACTGCACCATAAGCGTTTGCTGCGACTTTCAGGATCCTATCGAGATGATCCCTAAGTTCGTTGAGGAGTGGGAAAAGGGATACAAGATCGTATGCGGAGTTAAGACCTCCAGCAAGGAAAGTAAGATAATGTACGCACTTCGCAGCGTATATTACAAGATGATAAAGAAGCTTTCCAAGGTTGAGCAGATAGAGCATTTTACAGGCTTCGGTCTTTACGACAAGACCTTTATAGATGTTCTTCGTAAGCTGGGTGATCCCACCCCCTTTCTCCGTGGTATCGTTGCGGAGCTTGGTCCGAAGATAAAGCTTGTTGAGTACGAGCAGGCGCAGCGCAGAGCAGGCAAGACCAGCAATAATTTCTTTAGCCTCTACGACGCGGCAATGCTGTCCTTTACCTCTTACACCAAGATCGGAGTAAGACTTGCGTCTTTCCTTGGTATGCTTATGTGCGGCGGAAGCGTGCTCTCGGCTATAGTCTGCCTTATTCTTAAGCTCATTGATCCCTACACCTTCTTTACCACAGGTACAGCGCCGATAATACTTACTACTGTTTTTGTAGGCGGTCTTGTTCTCTTCTTCCTCGGATTTATCGGAGAGTACATAATGAGCATGAACGCCCGTATTATGAACAGACCGCTTGTAGTTGAAGAGGAACGCATAAATTTTGATTGATATATGTTCTTTTGAGGGAACTTCTTTCGCTGAAGTTCCCTCGTTATTTATTTTTTGGGGGATTTTTGTGAAAGAAAGTCCCCCAAAACATCGAAAATACTTGACATTTTCTTCAAATAGATATATAATAATATGTAATATGGGTAATTATGCTTAAAAAGTGAAAGACGTGTTGAAAGGGAGTCTGCCCAAATAGGGCAGAGGTAAGAAAATATGGCAAAGATAAACAGAAGAGAAGCGCGAGAGATACTTGTAGGATTACTGTTTGAGACGGAGTTTCGCTCTGACGAGGACGTAAACGGTATATACGCTCTTGCTTGCGAGGACAGAGAGATCCCCGACAATGATTATATCAGAAGAGGATATTTCGGTATTTATGATAATTTAGATGAGATAGACACCATGATAGGAAAGCATTCCAACGGATGGAAGACACATCGTTTGACCAAGCTTTCCCGTTCGGTTCTCAGACTTTGCGTATATGAGATGCTTTACGAGAAGGAGATACCCTACAATGTATCTATAAACGAGGCGGTAGAGCTTTCTAAGAAGTTTGACGATGATAAGGCTCGTCCATTCATCAACGGTATCCTCAACTCGGTAAAGAACGAGCTTGAGGCGGTTGCAGAGGAATAATGAGATCCTGTTACATAGGCTTTGACACAAGCAATTATACTACCTCCGCGGCGGTCTGTGACGGCGAAGGGCATATAGTTGCCAACCTTAAGCTCCCGCTTCCTGTCAAGGAAGGGGAGAGAGGACTCAGACAGTCGGAGGCAGTATTTGAGCACGTAAGAAATTTGCCCGCTCTTATGGACAGGCTCTCCACGGCAATAGAGGCATACACGCCCGTTGCGGTAGGAGTATCGGTGCGCCCAAGGGACGCCGAGGGCTCTTATATGCCGTGCTTCCTGTCGGGAAGAAGCGCGGCGTATGCCTTTGCGGCATGTCGCGGCTTGAAGGTCAATGAGTTTTCACACCAGAACGGACATATTATGGCAGCGCTTTATTCCTCGGGCAGACTCGATCTTTTGGGTAGTGAGCGTTTCCTTGCCTTTCACGTGTCGGGTGGGACCACGGAGGCACTTTTAGTATCCCCAAGAGAGGACGGGTTTTCCGTAGAGCTTGTGGGTAACACAGACGATATAAATGCGGGACAGGCAATAGATAGAGTCGGCGTTGCGATGGGGCTGAAATTTCCATGCGGCGCGGAGCTTGAGCGGCTTGCGGCTGAATACCGCGGCAAAATTTTTTCTCACCCCGTTTGCGTGCGTAAGGGAATTTGCAGCCTTTCGGGCGTGGAAAATATAGCGGGGCGTATATATGCCCAAAGCGGGGACAGAAATGCCGCGGCGGCATTCGTCTTTGATTTCTTGGGGAAAACGCTTGAGAAAATGTGCGCCGATATAATGGCGGAGTACGGTAAAATGCCTGTGATATTTGCGGGCGGGGTCATGTCAAATAAGCTGATGAGGAGCAGACTTTCCTTAAGCTTTGATGCTTATTTCTCAGAGCCCGAGTTTTCGGCTGATAACGCGGCAGGAATAGCTCTGCTGTGCAAAAATAAGGCGATTTTATAATTAAAAAAGAATGTGAGCAGATAAAGGGTGGATAATGAACGCAGATAAGGCTTTATCCGTAACACAACTGAATAAGTATATAAAAATGCTCATGGAGAGCGACGACGTATTGAATTACGTTACTCTGCGCGGTGAGATATCAAACTTCAAGCTCCATTCCAGCGGACATATGTATTTTACGCTGAAGGACGAGGAGTCGGAGATAGCGGCGGTAATGTTCAGATCGGCGGCATCAAGACTGAGCTTTGCGCCAAGAAGCGGTATGAAGGTGACGGTCTACGGTAAGGTGTCGGTGTATGAGACGGCGGGAAAGTATCAGATATACGTAAACGCCATGGTCAACGACGGATCGGGCGCGCTTTACGAGGAGTACCTCCGTTTGCTTGAAAAGCTTCGCACAGAGGGACTTTTTGACGAGTCACGCAAACGAGAGCTTCCGCGCTTTCCCAAAAGAATAGGAATAGTTACGTCTCCCACGGGAGCGGCAGTAAGAGATATGATAAATATCACGGGCAGGCGTTATCCATCCGCAGAGATAATTATCTGTCCTTCTATGGTACAGGGGGCAGAAGCGCCCGCGGAGCTTTGCAGAGGAATTGCGATGCTTAACGCCGTCGGCAACTGTGACGTTATTATCATAGGGCGCGGCGGAGGATCCGCTGAGGATCTGTGGGCGTTCAATAACGAGGCTGTGGTGCGTGCGGTGGCTGCATCGGAGACTCCTATCATATCCGCGGTGGGACATGAGACCGATACTACGCTCTGCGACTTTGCTGCGGACAAGCGAGCACCAACGCCCTCGGCGGCGGCAGAGCTTGCAGTGCCCGACAGAGCAGAGCTTATGCAAAAGATAGACGAAAGAGCCGAGAGACTTGACAGAGTCGTTGACGGTATGCTCGCTTCTTATAGAACGCGGATCGGTGCGGCAGAGCGGCAGCTTGCGGTCGTGTCTCCAATGGCAAGGCTTCAAGGCATGAAGGAGCGTCTGGTTCGGTCGGGAGGCATGCTTGATAGGCTTATGGATAAAGCGCTTGATGGGCGCAAGCTTATGCTCTCGGCGGCAGTCGGCAGACTTGAAGCAATAAATCCTCTTGAGGTAATAAAGCGAGGATACGGAATGGCGAGAGATGACGAGGGACGTGTTATATCCTCGGTTGACGGTGTTGGCGTGGGAGATCGCTTCTCTCTTGTAGTATCCGACGGCGTTATAGACGCTGAGGTCGTAGATAAAAGAAAGGGTAGATAAAATGGCGGATAAGAAATCACAGGATAAAAAGCCAATAGAGCTCGAGGAGGGCATGAAAAGACTTGACGAGGTTGTACAAAGGCTTTCGGGCGAGGGTATCAGCCTTGAGGAGTCATTGGCGCTTTACGAGGAGGGCGTTGCTCTTGTTAGGGAATGTAACGCAAGACTTGAGAGCGCGGAACGAAAGATAAGTATTCTGAGAATGAACGACGACGGAGAGATAACCGAAGAGCCCTTTGAGGCTAACAACTGATCTTAACGGAGGATGGTTATATGAACAGAGATTATAAGAGACTCGAGACCGCAATGCGTGATAACGCGGAGCGCACTGAGGAGGCTTTGACAAGGCTTTGCGCCTGTGAGGACGATGATATCGGGCTTATATTTGACGCAGAGAGGTATTCGCTTCTCGGAGGAGGAAAGAGGGTCAGACCCTTTATTGTAAATCAGGTGTGCCGTATGCTTGGCGGTAGTGCGGAGCAATCTATGCCGCTTGCGTGCGCTGTGGAGATGATCCACTGCTATTCGCTTATCCACGACGATCTTCCGTGTATGGACGACGACGATGTTCGCCGCGGAAAGCCCTCCAATCATAAGGCTTTTGGATATGCAAACGCGCTTCTGGCGGGAGACGCGCTTCTGACTAACGCTTTTCTGACCGTATCCGAGGCACAGACGCTATCGGCAGAAAAAAAGGCAGAGGCGGTAAGGCTTATCGCAAAAGGAGCAGGGGACTGCGGAATGATAGGCGGTCAGGTAATGGATCTTATCGGAGAGACCGAGGAGCTTGAAATTGAAAAGCTATTGAGACTCCATACGTTAAAAACGGGAGCGCTTATAAAATGCTGCGCAAGGCTTGGTTGTCTTGCGGCGGGATATTATCCCAATAGTGACGAGGCAAAAAAGCTTTCGTTATATGCGGAAAAGATAGGTGTCGCTTTTCTGGTCGTGGACGATGTGCTTGATGAGATAGCTGATGAGAAGGAGCTTGGAAAGAACGTGGGTTCAGACGCGGGGCACAATAAGACTACGTTCCTTACCCATTATACAGTGAATGAGGCAATGCAGTATGCTCGTGAGCTTACTGAGAGCGCCGTTGCTGCTATTGCGGATATGAATGATAATGGGCTTCTCGTTGATCTTGCATATTATCTGCTTGACAGAAAGAATTGACGGAAATAGACTTTTGGGGGATCCTGTGGAATATATCAGAGATTTTTTTTCTAATTATGTATTGATGAGCGCTATCGTAGGTTGGTTCAGCGCTCAGCTTATAAAGGTTATAATTGAGCTTTTTAATAAAGAGAAAAAGAGCCTTATTAGGGTTCTGTTCTCAACGGGCGGTATGCCAAGCTCACACTCATCAGCAGTGGTGTCACTGTGTATAGCGTGCGCTATAGGAGAAGGCTTGTCATCTCCGTTCTTTGCTGTAACGTTGGTGCTTGCGGGCGTGGTCATGATAGATGCCAGTGGTGTTCGTTATGAGACGGGCAAGCAAGCTAAGATAATCAACAGAATAACCAAGGAACTGTTTTCAGGTAACGCTGAGGAGATCAACTCGGGACTTAAGGAGCTTGTGGGGCACACGCCCTTTCAAGTCGTTATGGGTGCGGCACTTGGTATCATAGTGGCGGTGGCAATGGCTTTCGCTATGGGAGTTCTGTAACGCTATGAGAGCAGACGTATATCTTGCTTCCTTCGGACACACAAGAAGCCGCAAGAAGGCGCAGGATCTTATAGATGCGGGAGCAGTCAAGATAGACGGAGAAACGGTGAAAAAATCCTCGGTCATCATAAATGAGTCCGTGCCGCATACGGTGGAGATAGAGCAGGTGTTCAAGTACGTCAGCCGAGGCGGTATGAAGCTTGAGGCGGCGCTTGACGCATTCGGAATAAACGTCAACAGACTTAAGGCGGTGGACGTTGGGGCTTCAACGGGAGGCTTTACCGATTGCCTGTTAAAAAGAGGGGCGGCTGAGGTGTGGTCGATAGACTCGGGAATAGGACAACTTCACCCCGACCTTTTGGCTGATAGGCGCGTCCATTCCATTGAGAGCTTCAACGCGAGAATGCTTGATGAAAGCATTACGCAGGGTCTGTGCGATATTGCCGTGGCTGACGTTTCATTTATTTCTCAGACCTACATAATTCCAAACATATCCTCTGTTCTCAAGGCGGGAGGGATATTCGTCAGTCTCATCAAGCCTCAGTTTGAGGCGGGAAGAGCCGCGCTTGGTAAAAACGGCGTGGTACATAGCAGCGCGTACAGATTTCTTGCCGCAAAGCGGGTCATAAGCTTTGCGTGTGAAAACGGCTTTGACTGTCTTGCGCTTATACGCTCACCCATAGAGGGCGGAGACGGTAATAAGGAATATCTTGCATGCTTCGTAAAGAAGAATTGTATCAAGCCCAGTGTTGACGATAAGCTTATAAAGCGAATTACGGCGCAGTAAGGCGCGGAAGGAGATCAATGTAAATGAAAAAAATAGCATTGATGACAAATTATAATATTCCCGATAAGCTCGGTGCTGCAGCCGCGGTAGCTCAGAAGATCGGGGATAGGGCAGAGCAAATAATGATCCCCATAAATTTCAAGGAGAGAATACTGCGTAACCGTTTGCATAGAAGTAATTTTACGTACAGATCTCTCGACGAGATATACGCTGAGGCGGATCTTGTCATAGTAATAGGTGGAGACGGATCTATGCTTGAGAGCGCCCGAAGGGCGGCTCCTTCGGGTATTCCCGTGCTTGGCATAAACATGGGAAGAATAGGCTATATGGCAGAGCTTGAGCTTGATGAGCTGGATCTTCTTGATAAGGTGTTTGAGGGAGATTTCGTGCTTGACGAAAGAGCAATGCTTAGTGTAGAGATAGTATCCTCAAAGGGACAGGTAAAATTCCGTGCGGAGGCTCTTAACGAGGCAGTCATTGCAAACGGCGCGGCGGCAAGGATAGTTGACCTTGAGCTGTCAGAAGGCGGTGAGCTTGTAAACACGTACCGCGCTGACGGTCTTGTTATCGCTACCCCAACGGGCTCAACGGCATATTCGCTTTCCGCGGGCGGTCCGATAGTAGACCCAAAGCTTTCCTGCTTTTGCGTAACGCCTGTGTGCCCCCACTCGCTTCTTGCAAGACCTCTTATCTTTCCCGATACTGCGGCATTGACGGTCAAGAACGTTTGCGTAAGAGAAAAGGTATTGCATCTGACTGTGGACGGAAGATCCACGTTTGAAATGTTCCACGGCGATTATGCTAAGATAACCAAGTCAGACACGCGTGCAAAGCTTTTGCGTGTCAAGGGCGGAGGATTTTGTACCAAGATCAGGCTAAATAAGCTTTTGTGATAAACGTTTATGGAGAGTGGAGATGAAAAACGAAAGACAGGCAAGAATACTTGAAATAATTGCAAAATTCGAGGTCCAGACCCAAGAGGAGATAACCGAGCTTTTGCAGGGAGAGGGCTTTAAGGTAACACAGGCGACTATCTCAAGGGATCTTAAGGATCTTAAGCTTACAAAGACCATGTCCTCGTCGGGACTGTACCGTTATACGGCGAGCAGGGCTCACGATCACATGGGAAAGGTAAAGCTTAATAACGTTATGCTTGAATCGATCATTGATGTGAAGTATTCTATGAATAACGTAGTGATAAAGACCTTTCCAGGACTTGCGCAGGCAGTGGCGTCCAGCGTTGACTCGCTTGATATCGACAGTATCCTCGGTTGTGTAGCCGGTGACGATACCATAATAGTTGTCACACAGGACGAGGAAAGCTCGGCTGAGATAAGCGAAAAAATAAAGGAACTGATGAAAACATTCTGAGGCGGTTTAAATTATGATCCAATCCTTGCATATAGAAAATATAGCGGTGGTGAAGACCCTTGACGTAGAGCTCGGAGAGGGAATGACCGTGCTTTCGGGAGAAACGGGCGCGGGAAAGTCAATAATTATCGATAGCCTCGGTCTTTTGCTCGGAGCAAAGGCGGATAGGGAGCTTATAAGGACGGGGGAGAGCCGCGCGTGTGTCAGCGCGTTGTTCTCCAATATAGGAAAAGAAACCGCCGAAAAGCTTGCGGAAATGGGATTTGAGACTGACGACGGAAGCGTTATGCTTTCAAGAACGCTTACGCATAGCGGATCTTCTGCTCGGATCAACGGACGAGCCGTAACGGTTTCAATGCTTCGCGAGGCGGGAGGTACGCTCTTTAATATCCACGGGCAGAATGATAACCAACAGCTTCTTGATCCCCGCAATCATATAAGGCTGCTTGACAATTTCGCGGGCTGCGGCGCTTTGCTCGAGGAGTATTCGGCGCTTTACAAGGAGATATTGCATATACGTTGTGAAATAGATAGCATGCGTAAGGATTCCATGGAGCAGAATAGGCTTCGGGAAATGCTGAAATTCCAGATAGCCGATATTGACGGGGCAAAGCTCAAGACGGGAGAGGAAGAGGCGCTCACCGAGCTTGTTACAAAGCTTCAAAGCCTTGAAAAGATAAATAAGTGTTGTGCTCTTGTGGATAAGGCGTTGCGTGGCACAGATAAGAGTCACGGAGCTGTGTATCTTACGGACAGGGCGGCAAGCGCTCTTGATTCCGTTTCGGCGGCAGTACCCGAGGCGGCGGCATTGGCAGAAAGGCTGAACGATATCCGTTACGAGCTTGAGGATATAGCGGAGAGTGTATACTCGCTTTCTGATACGGGAGATGGTGACCCCACGGCAAAGCTTGACAGAGCCGAGGCAAGGCTGGATACCATAACCAAGCTTAAGAGAAAATACGGAAGCACCGTACAGGAGATACTTGATTTCAGAAACAGTGCCGCGGAGCGGCTTGATATGATAGAAAACGCGGGCGAGAGGGAAGAGGAGCTTTCCGAAAGACTTCGTGAGACCGAGAAAAAGGCAAAAGAGGTAGCAGAGGCGCTTACCCAAAAGCGCAAAGGGGCGGCGAAGGATCTTGACCGCCGCGTGTGCGAAACTCTTAGCTTTTTAGATATGCCTAAGGTGCGCTTTGAGGTCAGCGTCAAAAGGATCGAGGACTTTACGGCGTTCGGTTGTGATAAGGTGGAATTTCTTATCTCCACCAATCCCGGTGAGCCGCTTCTCCCTATGGAGCGTATCGCTTCGGGCGGAGAGCTTGCAAGAATAATGCTCTCACTCAAAAACGTACTAAACGAGTGTGACGGCGTAAGCACAGTAATATTTGACGAGATAGATACGGGTATATCGGGCAAGACATCACGTAAGGTTGGCATAAAGCTTAAGGAGATAGCCGCAGGATCTCAGGTACTGTGCGTTACCCATTCAGCGCAGATAGCGTCTGTAGCACATCATCATATGTATATCTCAAAATCTGAGGAAAACGGAAGAGTGAGCACGAAACTGTGTGAGCTTGACAGAATGGGAAGAATAGAGGAGATAGCGAGAATACTCGGAGGAATAGAAATAACCGAAGCGGTGCGTCATGCTGCTGAGGAGATGCTTACCGAGGGGGAGGCGTACTGATGAATAAGACTAACGCCATGCGTCAGCTTGACGCGGCAAAAATAAAATATACGCCTTGTGAATATGAGGTGGACGAGAACGATCTTTCGGGAACACATATCGCGGATTGTATCGGGCTTCCTTACGACAAGGTGTTCAAGACTATCGTTACGAGGTCGGATAGATCGGGGATAGTAGTTTTCTGCATACCATGCCATAAGGAGATAGATCTGAAGAAGGCGGCGGCAGTTACGGGAAATAAAAGGCTTGAGCCCGTTGCCGTCAAGGAGCTTCTCGGACTGACGGGATATATAAGAGGCGGCTGCTCCCCCGTGGGAATGAAGAAGAAATTTCCAACGTATTTTGACGCAAGTGCCGAGAACCTTGACGAGTTGACGGTAAGCGCGGGAGTAAAGGGAATACAGTTGCTTTTGAAAAGAGAAGATATCATTCGCTTTACGGGTGCAAGGCTTGCGGACGTAACGGCTTGAATGTATAATGCTCATAATATCGTAAATTATCGGCTAAAATTCACTTGAGGGCTTGAAATTCAGCGAGATATGTAGTATAATTAAACGTTGTGACTTACTTAAATAAGGAGACTTGAGATGATCGAGATAAAGAATGATATCGCTTCGGCGATAGCTGAGAAAATAAAAGAGCTGAACTCAGACGTGACGATGGATATATCACAGATCGCGTCTATGTTAGAATATCCGCCAGATTCAAAAATGGGCGACTTAGCGCTTCCTTGCTTCAAGATGAGTAAAACACTGAGAATGGCGCCCGTTAAGATCGCGGCAACTATCGCGGAGGGATTTTCAGCGCCCTGTGTGGCACGCGCCGAGGCTGTAAACGGATATCTCAATATCTTCCTTGACGGACAGAAGATGAGCGAAAAGGTCGTTTGCGAGATACTTGAAAGAAAGGACAAATACGGCGCTCCCGATCTTGGAAAGGGAAAGACAGTCGTTCTTGACTATTCTTCTCCTAACGTTGCAAAGCCATTCCATATAGGACATCTCGGAACGACTGTTATAGGTCATTCAATAAAGAAGCTACATGAGTTTGCCGGGTTTAAATGTGTTGGTATCAACTATCTTGGCGACTGGGGAACTCAGTTTGGTAAGCTTATCACCGCTTATCGCAAGTGGGGAAGCGAGGAACAGATAAAGGTCGGTGGAGTTGACGCTCTCGTTGAGCTTTACGTTCGTATTAATAACGCTATTGCCGAGGACGCCTCGCTTGCAGATGAGGCAAGAGCAGAATTTCACAAGCTTGAAGAGGGCGATGAGGAAAATCTTAAGCTTTGGAAATGGTTTATAGACATAAGCCTTGAGGAGTATCAGAAAACATATGCTCAGCTCGATATAACGTTCGATAGCTATAAGGGAGAATCCTTCTATACGGATAAGATGCCCGCACAGGTGCAAAGGCTTCGTGATATGGGACTTCTTAAGATAGACGACGGTGCTTCTATCGTTGACCTTGAGGAATACGGAATGCCGCCTTGCCTCATACTTAAGAGAGACGGCTCGACCCTTTATCCTACGCGTGATATTGCGGCTGCCGTTTACAGAAAGCAGACGTATGATTTCGATAAGGCGATATACGTCACAAGCGCTGGACAGAGCCTTCACTTCGCACAGTGGTTTAAGGTAGTAGAGCTTATGGGCTACGATTGGTACGATAAGCTGGTGCACGTGCCTTACGGAACTGTAAGCATAAACGGTGAAAAGCTTGCCACGAGAACGGGTAACGTAATACTTCTGCGCGATCTGTTCGCCACTGCTATCGAAAAGGTAGCGGGCATTATGGAGGAGAAAAATCCCAACCTTGCGGGTAAGGAAAAGATCGCCGAGGAGATCGGCGTTGGCGCTGTGGTATTCTACTATCTCTCCAATAACCGTACAAGAGACATAAACTTCGTTATGGAGGACGCGCTCAGCTTTGAGGGTAACACAGGACCTTACGTTCAGTACACCTACGCGCGTACCTGCTCGGTCCTCTCAAAGTCTCAGAGCTTTGACAGAAGCGCGCCGCTTACCGTGACCGTTCCCGAGGAGGCAGATCTTGTTAAGGTGCTGTCCCGCTTTGAGGAAAACGTTATTGATGCTATAGATACCTACGAGCCTTCCGTTATTACAAGATATATTCTTGACGTGGCGGGCGCTTACAACAGATTTTATCATAATTGCTCCATTCTCGGGGCGGAGAACGAGCAGATAAAGAACACAAGACTTGCGCTTACCGAGGCAGCAAAGACGGTTCTCGGAAACGCATTCGGACTCATCTGCCTCGCAAAGACCGAAAGGGTTTAATACAGTAAATTTTTTGAATATATAGAAAGAGGAAAACAATGTCAGGACACAGTAAATGGGCTAACATCAAGCACAAAAAGGAAAAGACCGACGCTCAAAGAGCTAAGGTGTTCACAAAGATCGGTAAGGAGATCACCATTGCGGTAAAGGAGGGCGGCGGAGACCCCGCGTCCAACTCCAAGCTTCGTGATCTTATTCTCAAAGCTAAGGCAAATAACGTGCCTAACGATAATATCGAGCGTACTATCAAGAAGGCGCTGGGAAGCACAGGCGAGAACTACGAGGAGGTAGTTTATGAGGGCTACGGTCCTGCGGGAATTGCCGTTATAGTTGAGGCGACCACTGACAACCGTAACCGTACTGCGGGTAATATCCGCGCTTACTTCTCAAAGTATCACGGCAATATGGGACAGACGGGCTGCGTATCCTATCTGTTCAGTGAGAAGGGACTTATCGTTATCTCCAATGAGGACGGAGACGTGGACGAGGATAAGCTTATGGAGATCGCTCTTGAAGCAGGAGCAGAGGACTTTGCGGCTGAAGGAGAGGTGTTTGAGATATATACCGAGCCCGACGATCTTTACGCTGTAAAGGACGCTATTGAGGCGGCAGGATATGAGCTTCTTTCGGCAGAAAAGACCAAGATTGCGTCTAACTACGTAACTCTTGATAACGAGGACGACATAAAATTTATGGGACTTCTTATTGAGAAGCTTGACGACGACGATGACGTTATGAACGTTTACCATAACTGGGAAAACTGCGACTAACGCCTTTATGAGCAAGTATAAAAGGCTTTTATCGAATACTGTAATTCTGGGTACAGGCACCTTTGCGTCAAAGGTGCTTGTATTCCTGCTTATGCCGCTTTATACGAGCATACTGACAACTGAGCAGTTCGGTGTGGCGGATATTCTGACTCAGACCGCAAATCTGCTGATACCGCTTGCGTCAGTAGGCATCTGTGACGGAATGTTCAGATTTGTGCTGGATACGGGCGGTGCTGAGGACACTGAGGCGAGAAAACGTATATTTTCCTCGGGAGTGCTGGTTCTGGCGGTAGGCGGAGCGGCAACTCTGGGAGTGGTTCAGATACTCAGAGCCTTTGAGGTGTTTAAAGGATATATCTTGCTTGTGGCGGCTTACGTTTTGTGTTCCAATCTCCATTCCGCGGCGGCGAATTTTATCCGCGCTGAGGGAAAGACTACCATGTTCGCAGTGCAGGGAATAGTCAATACTGTACTGACCATTGCGCTTAACGTGCTGTTTCTCGTCGTATTTGAAATGGGAACGCTTGGTTATGTGCTTTCGGTTGTCGTGGCGGATCTTTGTGTGACAATAGGATTGTTTTTTGCTGCAAGATTGTACAGGGCTTTGTCTGTTCGCTCGGTGAATAAGAGCACGCTTAAGGAAATGCTTAAGTTCAGCATACCTTATATTCCCACCACGATGATGTGGCTGATAACCTCAGCCAGTGACAGATATATCGTTACCGCATACTGCGGAAGCGCAGAGAACGGACTTTACGCGGCAGCCTATAAGCTGCCCACACTGCTCACGCTCGTGTGCGGAGTGTTTATCGAGGCATGGCAGTTTTCGGTAGTCAAGGACGCGGACGAGTCGGAAAGGGAAGGCTTTTTCTCGGCGGTGTTCAAAAACTATATGGGAATAATCTTCATGGGCGCGTCGCTGATAATAGCGGGTTCTAAGATCTTTACCAGTATACTTTTGGCTGATTCGTACTATGAATCGTGGCAATACGTACCCGTGCTGGTCATATCCACCGCGTTTTCGGCACTTGTGTCATTTCTCGGAAGCGTGTATTTTCTTGAAAAGAAAAGCGTTATGTCTATGGCAACCTCTATGGCGGGGGCGGCGATAAACGTAATACTCAATTTTGCGCTTATTCCCAAGAGAGGCGCTATGGGTGCGGCTGTGGCTACACTTATAAGCTATGCGGCGGTCTACGCAATTCGGGCGTACGATACTAAATTTTACGTTCGCTTCAAGCTGCATACCCCGAAGGTTATTATCAATACTACGGTGCTGATCCTACAGTCCGTTGTTATGATAGGCGAGATACCGTATTGGAAATACGTTCAGGTGGCTATAGTTGCATTTATGCTCGTGTTCAACGGTAAGGATATTTTTATGGCTTTGCGTTCGGTATTCAGGAAAATAATAAAAAAATCCTGAATTTTTTCAAAAAAGGTATTGCAAAATAAGACCGATTGTGATATAATATATCGTAATGTGCGTAAAACGCAAAAAAGAAGAACGGTCCGCTGCGAAGCTCTGCATGAACGTTCGGATATTTTAAAGGAGGACTGAAAGATGAATTTGCTTCAGGCTTTTACAAACGAGCAGTTGAAGACCGAGATCCCGGTTATCAACATCGGTGACACTATCCGTGTTCACAACAAGATCAAGGAAGGAAACCGCGAAAGAATCCAGATGTTCGAGGGTACCGTTATCGCTAAGCACGGCGGCGGAATCTCCGAGACATTTACTGTAAGACGTGTATCTTACGGTTGCGGTGTTGAGAAGACTTTCCCCATTCATTCTCCCAACGTAGAGAAGGTTGACATTATTCGTCAGGGTAAGGTCAGAAGAGCAAAGCTCTACTACATTCGTGATAGAGTTGGTAAGGCTTCTAAGGTTAAGGAAAAGATCTAACCTAAAAAATAAACGGTGTCTGAATGACACCGTTTATTTTTTTTGTTGATTTTTAGTGGGCATATCTCTGTTTCTGAATTTGAGTGCGGAGATACCTACTTTTTTTGAAAAATACTCGGAAAAATAGCTTTCACTTTCAAATCCCACCGCATAGGCGATTTCCTTTATAGAAAGATCGCTCTCCAACAACAGCCTCTGACCTTCTCTCAGCCTTTTGTTAAGTATATATTGCTTGGGGCTTATGTGAAACACCTGCTTGAAATAATTTGAAAAATACATAGTGCTGATATTCATGATCGCCGCAAGATCGGAGAGCATGATGCTTTTTGTGTAGTTTTCATCTATATATTTGAGAACACCTTCAAATTTCAGCAGACTGTGTCTGTCGGCGCTGACCTCAGAGAAAAACGATGAAAGGAGAAGATTCATCGCCCCCTGAACCTTAAGATAAGCCTCGTGCGTGTTTCGGGAGTAGTTATCCACCACGCATCTGAAAAGATATTCGCTCATGTGATCCGCAGGCATGGAATATCTGTCGGACATATATCTGTACAAGCCGAAAAGAGGAGAATCCGCCAAAAAGTGAATGTAATATTTGTTCATTTTTCCTTCTATTTCACTTTGTACTATAGAAAAAGCAGGAATGAAGTATATGTTTCCCGGGAGAAGCTCTACCGTTTTATCGTATAAATGCAGCGTTGCGTTTCCGCTTGTAAGTAAATAAAGGCGGTGGTATTGAATGTGATGGTGATTTCTGTCCCATATGACATCATTCCATTCCTCGCCTATATCGCGTTGCTCCGCAAAGGCGACTGAATATCTGTTGCCGCCCAAAATATGCTCGTTCATATCACTACCTAAGTTTTGTTAATAAATTTGTGTCTTTTGTTTATTGCTATTATTATAAATTATATTTATAATAAAATCAAGAGAAAATTGAAAATTTGTGCTTTTGATTTTCAATAAATTTATATAGGCCTAGCCTATGAAAGGAGAAAAAATGGCAAAGAACAGACTTATCGGCGGATATCCCGTAATCGGTATCCGTCCTACTATTGACGGACGTAGAGGACCTCTCAAGGTGCGTGAGGGACTTGAAGAGCAGACAATGGGCATGGCTCGTGCCGCCGCAAAACTCTTTGAGGAGAACTTGAAATATTCAAACGGCGAGCCCGTTAAGGTAGTTATTGCTGATACCACCATCGGCCGTGTTGCGGAGGCTGCGGCTTGTGAGGAAAAATTCAGACGTGAGGGTGTTGCTATCACCCTGACCGTTACCCCCTGCTGGTGCTATGGCTCGGAGACAATGGACATGGATCCCAACACCATAAAGGGCGTTTGGGGACTTAACGCAACGGAGCGTCCGGGTGCCGTATATCTTGCGTCGGTGCTGGCAACGCACGCGCAGAAGGGTCTGCCCGCATTCGGTATATACGGTCACGATGTAGTTGATGCTGACGACTCTACCATTGGAGAAGATATCAAGGAGAAGCTTCTTCGTTTTGGACGTGCGGCTGTAGCGGCGGCAACCATGAGAGGCAAGTCGTACCTGCAGATAGGCTCTATCTGTATGGGTATCGGCGGCTCTATCATCGACTCTGATTTCCTTGAATCCTATCTTGGACTCCGTGTTGAATCCGTTGACGAGGTTGAGATAATCCGTCGAATGAGCGAGGGCATCTATGATGAGGCTGAGTACCAAAAGGCTCTTGCCTGGGCAAAGGAAAAGTGCATCATAGGCTTTGACAAGAACCCCGAGATGGTTCGCAAGAGCGACAAGGTAAAGGAAGAGCAGTTTGAGTTCGTCGTAAAGATGGCGGTCATCATCAAGGATCTTATGAATGGCAATCCCAATCTTCCCAATGGACGCGAGGAAGAGATGGTAGGACATAACGCTATCGCCGCAGGCTTCCAGGGACAGAGACAGTGGACAGACTTCTATCCCAACGGTGACTTTGCCGAGGCTATGCTCAATACCTCCTTTGACTGGGAGGGTGCAAGAGAGCCTTACATACTTGCTACTGAGAACGACGTGCTCAACGGCATCGGTATGCTCTTTATGAAGCTGCTTACCAACCGTGCTCAGATGTTTGCAGACGTTCGTACCTATTGGTCGGGTGAAGCTGTAAAGAGAGTTACGGGCTACGATATCGATGGCAAGGCAAAGGAGTCCAACGGCTTTATTCACCTTATCAACTCGGGAGCTTGCTGTCTTGACGCAAACGGCGAGGCTAAGGACGAGAACGGAAATGCCGTTATGAAGCCTTGGTACGACGTAACCCAGAAGGATATGGACGCTATCATGGCTAATACCACATGGAATGCGGCTGACAACGGCTACTTCCGTGGCGGCGGATATTCTTCAAGATTTGAGACAAAGGCAGAGATGCCCGTAACTATGATAAGACTTAACCTCGTAAAGGGTCTCGGACCTGTACTTCAGCTTGCGGAGGGCTGGACGGTACACCTTCCCGAAAAGGTTTCCGATACTCTCTGGGCAAGAACTGACTACACATGGCCCTGCACTTGGTTCGCACCACGTTGCGACGGTAAGGAGGGAAGCCCCTTCAAGACCGCATACGAGGTAATGGCAAACTGGGGAGCAAACCACGGAGCTATCTCTTACGGACATATCGGAGCTGACCTCATCACTCTTTGCTCCATTCTCCGTATTCCCGTTTGTATGCACAACGTTCCCGAGGAAAAGATCTTCCGTCCTGCCGCATGGAATTCCTTCGGCATGGATAAGGAGGGCGCGGACTACAGAGCTTGCGCTACTTACGGTCCTATGTATAAGAAATAATAATACAAAAATCCCCTGCCGGCGAGAGCACTGGCAGGGGATAGCTTTATTTTCAGAAGCCCATAGTGGCGAGCAATTCGTATCTTACGGAATTGACAAAGGGATAATCTCCCGATATGAGCAAAACAGTATCCTTGTTTAAGTCCTCGAGGGATCTTTTTACAAGGGCTTTTTTTGTTTTGCAGACTATTGCCTCGCAAGTGAGGTCACTGTAATTTCCGTCGGAAGAAATTATTCTTTCAATACTGTATCCCCGTGCTTCAAGGGCGGATATATAGATATCCACAAGATCCTTGTCAGGCAAACAAAGTCGGATCTTTGAGCCTGAAAGGTCGCGAAAATCCATGAGAGAGTCACATACAGTATCAACTGCAATGGGAGTGTGCGTGCTATCCACAATGATCAAGGGAGACAGGGAAACTATTTCAAATTTAGCAGGTATATGCGTGCTTTCCAAGCCCTCAAGAATACTTTGGTCGCTTATCTTAAAACCTTTTCTTATAAGCATCTCTATTGCCTCAAGAACGAGAACTGCGTTTGAGATCTGGAAACGTCCGCACATCTTCAGCGAGTATCCCTTTCCCTTATAAACGAAATCCGTTCCTCGGAAGGTAAGCCGTCTTATTCCTATAGAGTTTCGGGAGGGAAGCGTCAATCTGCAGTTGATCGAATAGCAGGTGTCGGAGATTATTCTGTAAGCCTCACTGTTTTGAGGGGCACTGACTATCTCTTGTATTCCTCTGCAGATATACGAGCGTATGCGGGATATTTCTGCCGTGTCGTCATTGGGAATAGTGCCGCAGATTATAGCGGCAAAGGGTGGGAGAAGATGCTTTGACGGATCCTCGCCGAAATGATCGCTCTCAATAATGCAAAGCTCGCATTTGTGGCGTGAAAAAGCAAGGATCGCGGCGGAAAGGATTATTTCCGATTTGGTAAGAGTCAAAGGCGACGGCTCGTCGTTATCAGCACACCATTTTTCGGAGGCAGTATATTTTATCTCCTCGATATAATTGGAAAACTCGTCCATATCAAGAAACTTGTCACCTATGCAGATGTTTTCGCGAGGCTCGTCTCTGAGCGGCATTCGGAGAGTCCCCACAGTGTATTTTGCTTTTGTAAGAACTGAAATGAGCATTTCAGCGCACACTGTTTTGCCATTGCTTCCCGCAAGGCGAATGTATTTCATTCTGCGCTGAGGATTGTTCAGACGGGATAACAGACGTAGTATTCCGCTTTCGGCAGTAACGTTGGCTTCGGGAGCGGCAGAGATATATTTTACAGCATTAAAATACGTCATATTCAGATGTCCTCCCTTAAATTTTTAATAGTGAACGTTCTGCCCATTCTCTCCGCAGATAAATCTTTTTGCGCTCAGATATTCCTCCATGGCTTTTTTAGCCGAGGGAGAAGATGGATCGAAATTCCTTTTTCGTATAGCACGAAGCATGATATTTTTTGGAGTCTCGTCGGGATCGATAAGCTCAAGTGCGGCGGTGGAGTAGCCCTGAGCCTCAAGCCGCTTTAAGCGAAGAGCGTCCGTTGCGGCATCGCAAAGCTTTTGGCGGAGCATGGAATAATCGGTTATGAAGGAAAGTGTCTCACAGCTTATGGTGTGGTTCATTTCATGGTGGCAGCAAGGGGTGGAAAGTATAACGTCGGCTTTCCATTCAGCCGCCTTCAAAAGAACGATATCGGTAGCAACGTCGCAGGCGTGAAGAGATATTACCAATGAAGGGGTGACGTCGGTCTTGTATTCTCTGATATCTCCGCACACAAACTCAAGTCCGTCAAAGCCCAGCTTTGCGGCAACGTCGGAGCAATATTCTATAACGTCAGGTTTGAGATCTATGCCCGTCATGCTTACCTTGAAGCCCTTTATTACCGCGAAATAGTGATACACAGCAAAGGAGAGATAGCTCTTTCCGCAGCAAAGGTCACAGATGCGGATATCTCCCTTGGGGAGCTTGTCCTCAACATCACGCACAAGCTCAAGAAAACGGTTTATCTGGCGGAATTTTGATTGCTTTTTGTCAAACACTCTACCGTTTTTGTCAGCCACGCCGAGAAGAGCGAGAAAAGGCTCTGATCCGTCAAGGATATATCGCTTCTCACGATTGTTAGTGCTTTGATCTGTGGTGGGAGCAGTCTGAGCGCCCTCCAGCTTTTTTATCAGCTTGTCGCCGCCAAGCAGGACGCTTTTTCCCTTGCTTGACACCTTGTACTCACATTCCCCCAACGCCGTTATGACGTTTACCTGAGAAAAAGCTCCGATCATTTCAAGAATAAACGGAGCAGGTGAATCTGAAAGCGAAATGTTTTTATGAGTCGCCTTATTGTCACGGTGAAAATATTCTGCCTGTAGACAAGGCGCGCCCCCGATGAGCACGGGGGACATAACTGCTTTTACTATATTTTTATCGTTGGGCTTGGAGAAAACCGCCTTTTTTAATGCGTTTTTCTTTGCCGCGAGAAGAATTACCTCGCAAAGAGAAGAAGTAATAGAAGGATCCATAAAAGCCTCTTGAATTATTTATCTTTATTTGTCTTTACGCTTTTCTTGAAGGAAAATTTGTTCTCGGTTCCTGCTCTGAGACGCTTGATGTTATCCTTGTGCTTAAATATTATGATAACTGAAATGAGAAGAGCAAAGGGAACGTAAGGGCAACCGCCGGAAAGCCACGTATCTACACCCGAGAGGATAAACGGGTATACGAGAACGCACATGATTGAACCGAGAGAGATATACTTGGTTGCGGCAACTATCACAATGAAGAAAAGAAGAATTATAACGAAAACAAAGGGGTTGCACATAAGTATAGACATTGCCGCGGTGACCACACCCTTGCCGCCTTTGAATTTATAAAATACGGGGAAGATATGACCGATAACGCACGCACAGCCTGCAACGTATGCGCCAAGCTGACCGAGAAGAGCATAGCCGATAAGTCCCGATACTATTGCCTTGAGAGCGTCACCGAGAAGTGTGAGAGCCGCTGCCTTTTTTCCGTATGTACGCATCATATTTGTCATTCCCGCATTTTTTGATCCAAACTCGCGGATATCCTGCTTATAGCTTTTGCCTGAGATTATTATGGCAAAATTCAAGCTACCCAACAGATATGCAGAAACGGCACAGAGAACAAATCCCGTTATCATAAGAATGATGACGGTCTGCTCGGAGATAGTTGTAGAGTGATCGTTGATGTATTTGATAATAAATCCCAAACTGAAGAAATCGTTAAGATTCATAGATATACCTACCTTTCAAAAAATGTGTAAGCTTAAATAAACGTATACACAATAATTATATCACAATTTTGTTGATTAATCAATAGATTTAGAAAATTTAATGCGTTTTGAAAAAATGCGAAAAAAATGTCAAAAAAATATTGACAATAAAGAAAAAAGTGCTATAATATGTAATATGCAGGGAAACCTGTAAATAAACGTTGTAGAAGAGTAAGGATACACGCGTAAAGTGCCTGTGGGACGGGGAGTTGCCGACGGGACGAAAAGCCTTTGGCTTGCGGTTTGTATTCTGCATCCCGCTTCATACGGCACAAGGGTAGAATACGTATTCCTTCTTTATCCCGAGCCTATGCAGCACGGAAAAAAGGAGGAGTTTTTTTATGCAAAAAAGATCAGCGGTTTTCAAAAGCGTCAAGGCAATGACTCTGGCGGCAATGCTTGTGGCTATGAGTGTGGTCATCGGAATTTTCTGTAAGAATTTTCTTAATTTTTGCGGGGGATTGTTTCGCATTACCTTTGAAAATCTTCCCATAATCATGTCGGGCGTGCTTTTCGGCCCTGTTGTGGGAGGACTTGTGGGTGTTTGTTCAGATCTTGTCAGTTATCTGTTGTCAAATCAGATATATCCCCCTAATCTTATAGTAACGGCAGGGGCGTGTGCGGTTGGTGTTGTATCGGGACTGGTATCTCGGTTCGTTATCCGCAAAAAAGGAATAGCGCAGTTGATCCTTTCGGCAGCTTGTGCTCATGCGGTGGGTTCTATGATAATAAAGACGGTAGGTCTTTATCAGTTTTACGGTATACTGGTGCTTTGGAGAATACCGTTATATATAGTCATAGCGTCTCTTGAGATACTTGTGCTGTGTTGGTTGTTCAGCAGAAATACGTTCAAGCGCCTGACTGATTATCAGTAAGGAGAAGATGATGGATTATAGGGAATCTCTTGAGTATATACACAGTATAAGCTGGTGCTTCTGCAAACCGGGGCTTGAGCGCATAAGCGAGCTTTGCGGTCTGATTGGAGATCCGCAAAAGCATCTCAGATTTATCCACGTAGCGGGAACAAATGGCAAGGGCTCATTTTGCTCTATGATGTCGTCTGTTCTGAGGAAAAGCGGATATAAGACAGGACTTTATACCTCTCCCTATATAAGATTTTTCAACGAGCGCATGTGTATTGACGGCGAGCCTATATCAAATGAGGAGCTTGCTGATATAACCTCATACGTGCGTCCTTTTGCTGACTCTATGTCAGATAAACCCACGGAATTTGAGCTTATAACCGCCGTGGCATTTGAGTATTTCAGACGAAACCGTTGCGATGTGGTGGTGCTTGAAGCTGGTATGGGCGGAAGGCTTGACTCAACGAATATCATACGCGATCCTCTGCTTTCGGTCATTACGGGAATAGCTCTTGACCATACGGCGTTCCTCGGAGATACAGTAGAGGCTATAGCGGCTGAAAAGGCGGGAATAATCAAGGACGGACGTCCTGTTCTTTTCGGAGGAGAGGATCAGAACGCCGAGCGTGTTATATCAAATAAAGCAAGGGAAGAGGACTCGGAATATTTTTCCGTGGATTATTCAAGACTGAATGTTCTTTCCGCTGATCTTGGCGAAACCCGCTTTGATTTTGGAGAAAGGAAAAATATGTCCGTGTCGCTTCTCGGACTGTATCAGCCGAGAAATGCGGCAGTGGTGCTCAGCGCCGTTGATATTCTTAATTCTCATGGCTTTGCAATCAAGGAATCTGCCGTGATGTCGGGGCTTGCCGACGCGCGCTGGCAGGGAAGATTTGAGATAATAGACAAAGAACCGCTTACTATCTTTGACGGAGCGCATAATCCTCAGGGAATAGATAGTGCGGCCAATAGCGTTAAGCACTATTTTGGAGATAAAAAGGTGTATATACTGACGGGTGTCCTTAAGGATAAGGACTACCGTTATATTGCCGCTCGTCTGTCAGAGATCGCCTCAAGAGCGTTCGTTTTGACTCCAGACAATCCCCGCGCGCTTTCCGCCGAGGACTATGCCGCAGTGCTCCGTGAAAACGGTGTTGACGCAGTAGGATACGCTACGCTTGTCGATGCCTACAAGGCGGCAAAGAAGGCGGCGCAGGACGACGGAATGCCGCTCATATGCCTCGGCTCGCTTTACACTTATTCGGAGCTTATCGGACTGGTAGAAAATCTTAAATAAATTTTTCTTGACATTATCACCGATTTGCGGTATAATTATTTGCACCGTTTTAAACGGAATCTGTGAGTTCGTAACCATCCTCACGTAAAACAAAACTAAGGAGAAAATTGAAAATGAAAAATCGTGGAAGAACCGTATTTCTGTGTCAAGGCGCCATAATTGCCGCCTGCTATGTTGGGCTTACCTTTGTGGTACGCATATTTGGGCTTGACTCGGGCGCCATCCAGATAAGACTTTCTGAGATGCTATGTGTCCTGCCAATGTTTACGCCCGCGGCTATCCCGGGGCTTTACATCGGTTGTCTGTTGGCAAATCTTTTGACGGGGGCTGTGTGGCTGGACGTGCTGATAGGACCCGTGGCTACGCTTATCGGGGCACTGGGAACGTATGCGCTTCGCAAGTACAAATGGCTCGCTCCTATACCGCCTATCCTTTCAAACACGCTTATCGTACCTTTCGTGCTGGCATACGGATACGGAATTGAGGAAGCCATACCGCTCATGATGCTGACAGTAGGTATCGGAGAGGTAATTTCGATTTACGCTTGCGGTATGTTGTTCTACTTTGCGTTGCGAAAGAGAGCGCCTCGTATTTTCGGAAACGGTAAATAATAAAAAACGGACGATGCTTGCAGTGATCAAGCATCGTCCGTTTTTTATATCAGAAATGGAAGCCACAACTGAGGCTTCCATTTGTCGTAAATATTAATTGCCTGCCTTGACAGCCTCGAAATCCTCTTCGATCTCTGCAGAGGGACGCTTGGTGAGAAGCGATACAACAACTATGCAGATTGCGGAGAAGATAAACGCGGGGAGAAGCTCGTAGATAGCGAATACGCCGCCCAGCTTGCTGATGACCAGCTTCCAAAGGAATACCATTCCCGCACCGCTGACCATGCCGGCAATAGCGCCTGCGCGCGTCGTTCTCTTCCAAAACAGTGAGAAGAGCATGAGAGGTCCAAAGGTCGCTCCAAAGCCCGACCATGCGAATGAAACAATATCAAAGATAACACTGTTTTCGTCAAGAGCGATCACGATAGCGATTATAGCGATCACCAAAAGCGTAATTCTCGTTACCCACATTACCTGCTTGTCGGTAGCCTTCTTGCGAACCACACCGTGGAAGATGTTCTTTGCTACTGCCGACGCTGCAATAAGCAGATAGGAGTCGGAGGAGCTTATGGTCGCGGCAAGGATACCTGCCATGACGAAGCCTGCGAGAAGTGCGGGAAGAGAAGAAGTGGAAAGAGTAATGAAAATGCTCTCGGAAGCGGATTTTGTAAGATGCTCAACAGGGAACAGCGTTCTTCCCATGATTCCTATGAATACCGCAACCGCAAGGGAGATAACTACCCAAACCATAGCGATGCGTCTTGAGGGCTTGAGTTCCTTCTCGTCGCGGATAGCCATAAATCTGAGAAGAACCTGAGGCATACCGAAATATCCGAGACCCCATGCCATCATGGAGCAAATGGTCAACAGACCGTAATCAAGCTTTTCACCAAACAGAGGCGCTCCGTTGACTACCTGTTGAACACCGTCGACCGTTGAGGGATTTGCCATTCCGAAGAACTCAAGAAATCCGGGGATATTCTTGGAATTTTCAATGATAGCGCCAAATCCACCTGCGGTAACAGTGCCTATCGTTACGATAACAACAAGCGCAACTATCATAACGATGCCCTGCATGAAATCGGAGGCGCTCTCAGCCAAGAAGCCGCCGAGTATAGTATAAAGAAGAACGAATACCGCACCTACGATCATCATTGCAATGTAGGGCGCACCGAAAAGCTGAGCAAAGAGCTTGCCGCAGGTAACGAAGCAGCTTGCCGCGTATACCGTAAAGAATATGAGAATGAACAGTGCCGCCAACGTCATGATTACTTTATTCTTCTCGCGGAAGCGATTTGAGAAAAAGTCGGGAAGGGTTATTGAGTTATTGGCGCGTACGCTATATCTGCGCAGTCTCTTGGAAACTATCAGCCAGTTGAGATATGTACCTATAGCAAGACCGATAGCGGTCCAAGCGGCGTCAGCCAAGCCGCACCAATAAGCAACACCGGGGAGTCCCATGAGCAGCCAACCGCTCATATCCGACGCCTCAGCACTCATTGCCGTTACCCACGGTCCGAGGGAGCGTCCTCCGAGAAAATAATTTTCCGAGCTTTTATTTGCTCGTCTTGCATACATAATGCCTATCACGATGACAGCTGCCATATAGATCACCATCGCGATCAAGATCTGGATCGTTTTTGAATCCATTCTTACTACCTCCTTGAAATTCAAAAATAGAAACTATTAAGGTATATTATAACACAACTTACATACGTTTGTAAAGAGTTTTTTCTATAAATGGAGATTTTTTGACAACTTTCCATTAAAACTCAAAAAATATCTTTGGGAATATTGAAAATAAATATTGAATTGTATAGAAAAATATGATATAATATTATAGATAATTTTAATTTGCGTATTTGTGTTATGCGGGAAGGAGTATCGTAATGGACGGCTTGAAAAATGTAATGACGGTCGTAGGCGTCTTTCTGAAGGAATTTTTCGTGGATACCGTTAAGCAGATCGGAGTTAAGGACGTTATTGATATACTTTTGTTGTCTTTGGTCATGTTCTTTATATACAAGCTTATAAGGGATAGCAGAGCGTGGAAGCTTCTCATTGGTATTCTCGTGCTTTTCTTTATAGCCATACTTGCCAATTCCTTTGGAATGAGAGCTTTGAGCATGATATTTGATAACTTCCAGCAGATAGGACTAATAGCAATACTCGTGCTATTTCAGCCTGAACTCAGAACGGCTCTTGAAAAGGTAGGCGGAACTCCTATAACGGGCATAAAGAGTATAGCGCCTGAGTCTAAGGATCTTGCCACGATGAACGCAGAGATAGATGCGGTATGTACTGCCGTCAGCGATCTGTCAAGAGACAAGGTGGGCGCACTTATAGTTATCGAGCGCTCTACAAAGCTCGGTGAATTCGTTAAATCGGGCGTGTATGTAGACGCGGCGATATCTCCGTATATACTCAGAAACATATTCTTCAATAAAGCGCCTCTGCACGACGGCGCGGTGATAATCAGAAATAGCCGCATATGCGCGGCGGGCTGCTTCCTTCCTTTGTCAACCAAAGAGGACATAGACAAGGATCTCGGCACGCGACACAGAGCCGCTATCGGACTTACCGAGATAAGCGATGCGCTGGTTATCGTAGTGTCCGAGGAAACGGGAACGGTATCACTGTCCAAGGACGGGAACCTTGAGCGTAATTTTAACTATAATTCACTTAAGCAGGCGCTCAACAATTATTTGTCACCCGAAAAAGCAGGAGATGGCGGTAAGCATAAAAGTACCAAGTCACACAAAAAGAAGGCGGAATAAGACAGGGAGGGCGTAAATGCGTAAAAAAATACACAGCTCAGAGGAGCACAATGACGGCACTTACGTCGTCAAAAAGAGCAGAAAGTCAAGTATTTTGGCGTTTATAGTGTGCGTACTTATCTCGTTTGTTGTTTGGGCGTATGCCGTATATACGGAGGACGACGAAACGGCGACCACGGATAAAGATCATCAGACGGGTGAGTTGTGCGCTGATCTTGAAAACACGGCTTATACGTTATGAACGGAGACATCAAGGAACACGGCTCTATGAGATATTCGGCGTTTGTCGTTGGAGGTATATCGCTTTCTCCCGATAGGGACGAGGGCGAGGCGTGTCAGATCGTTACTAAAGAACTGAAGCGTGCAGGGATAAACCCTGCACGACTTCGTTTTCATATTTACAGGAGATCGGTAGACGCAAGAAAAAAGAAGGACGTAAGGCTGGTATATTCGGTCGCGGTCAGATCTGCGGACGGGGAATATACGGTCACGGCAGAGCGCTTGAAAAGGCTTGGGAGACAGATCACCCCTCTGACAGAAGAGGCGCTGGAGCTGAGATTCGGAGACGAAAAAAGCGAGTATCCGCCATTGGTCGTGGGAATGGGTCCGTGCGGACTTTTCTGTGCTTTGCTTCTTGCGGAGAACGGATATGCACCTATCGTTATAGACAGAGGCGATGGTGTGGCGGAGCGCTGCTGCAGAACAAAGATCTTTTTTGAGTCCGGAGCGCTCGACACTGAAAGTAATATCCAATTCGGCGCGGGAGGTGCGGGAACCTTCTCGGACGGAAAGCTGCTTACGCGAGTTAATGATGCGAGAGTAAATTATATTCTTCGGCGCTTTTGCGACTTCGGCGCACCCGAGGAGATACTTACGTCTGCTAAGCCTCATATAGGAACAGATCTTCTTGTGGGGATAGTTGACGGTATGCTGAAAAAAATAGAGGAGCTTGGCGGAAGGGTCATATACCGTTGCCGTCTTGACGGAATTGACGAGATGTCAAACGGTGCCATCAAGGCTATAACCTCTAAGGGTGATATCCTCTGTTCATCACTTGTGCTTGCCCCCGGGCATAGCGCGAGAGACACGTATTCTATGCTTATGACAAGATCCTTTGCGCTCGAGCCAAAGCCATTCTCACTTGGAGTTAGAATAGAGCATCTCAGAGAGGATATAGATAAAGCGCTTCTCGGTGATTTTGCAGGTCACCCAAGACTTGGAAAGGGAGAATATCATTTGTCCGATACTACGACGGGACGGGGAGTTTATACGTTCTGCATGTGCCCGGGCGGACAGGTGGTGGCAGCGGCAAGCGAAGAAGGCGGAGTGGTGGTCAACGGCATGAGTCATCACGCAAGAGACGGAAGAAATTCTAATTCGGCTCTGCTTGCATCAGTTCGTCCCGAGGATTACGGCGCTACGTGCGAGAGTGCTATAGAGCTTCAGAGGAGACTTGAGCGCCTTGCTTTTGAAGCGGGTGGAAGAGATTATTACGCGCCTTTTCAGACAGTAGGCGATTTTTTAGAGGGAAAGAGTGTCTCTGAGCCTACCCGCGTTATTCCTACGTACAGAGACGGCAAGGTTAGAGCCGCTCGGCTTGACGAAATACTTCCAAGCTTTGTAACAGAGGAACTAAAACTGGGACTCAGAAGCTTTGATAAAAGGATCGGCGGATTTGCCGCTAAGGACGCCGTACTGACGGGTGTGGAAACACGCAGCTCGGCACCGCTCAGAATTATGAGAGACAGCCACATGTGCGCCGTGGGACACGATAAGATATATCCCTGCGGAGAGGGCGCGGGATATGCGGGCGGCATAACCAGCGCGGCGCTTGACGGCGTTCGCGTTGCTCAGGCACTTATGGAGAGATTCGATAGGTGCGGCTCTTAAAGGGCGATATTACATAAAACGAGGTGACCCATGAGGGAGATAAAAAGAGAGAAGATATGGGAGCAGAGGTATGTCTTTGGCGATAGCGAAAGAGATGCGGCTATTCTCAGCATGTCTGAGGAGCTTGGAGTTTCACAGCTCTTTGCCGTGCTTCTTTTTAACCGAGGATATACCACCGCGGAAGAGGCAAGGCACTTTTTGCGCTTTGAGGAGACCGATTTTCACGATCCCAGACTTCTTGCCGATATGGATAAAGCCGCCTCAAGGATACTTGATGCGGTCAAAAACAGAGAAATTATATATATATACGGTGACTATGACGTTGACGGAGTAACGTCTGTAAGCGTGTTGTATCTTTATCTGACCTCTCTTGGCGCCGATGTAAGGATCAAGATACCCAAGCGAGAGGGAGAAGGATACGGTGTATCCGTTGCGGCAGTAGATGCAATAGCAAAAGAAGGCGCAACGCTTATAATCACTGTGGATACGGGAATAACGGCAAATGCCGAGGTAGCGTATGCAAAAAAGCTTGGTGTTGATTTTGTCGTTACCGATCACCACGAGTGTCATAACGAGCTGCCCGATGCGTGCGCGGTGGTGAACCCACACCGCCCCGATTGCCAGTATCCTTTCAAGGAGCTCGCGGGTGTTGGCGTGGTCTTTAAGACTGTTTGCGCGTGTGAGATGAAGCGCTGTGAGAATGAAGGCTTGTCGGTGTTTGACGGTGTGCGCCGCATATGTTCTGAATATGCCGATCTCGTAGCGGTGGGAACTATAGCGGACGTTATGCCTTTGGTAGACGAAAATAGACTTATCGTCAGCTTAGGACTTGCAAAATTGGAAAAGGGAAGCGGACGTCCCGGACTTGAGGCATTGCTTGACGCGTCTACTAAGAAGAGCGGAGACGATCAGAAGAGAAAAAAGGTCACGTCTGGTATGATCGGATTCGGTATAGCGCCGAGGATAAATGCCGCGGGAAGGATAAGCGACGCTATCATAGCGGTAAAGCTTATGCTTGCCGATGATGCGGACACTGTTGAAAAATATACAGAGGAGCTTTGTGAGATAAACAGACAGAGGCAGGTAGAGGAGAACCGTATTGCTACCAAGGCATATGAGATGCTTGATGAAACGTCTGCCTTTGATAATGACAAGGTCATAGTTCTTGCCGATAACTGTTGGCAACAGGGGATCATCGGTATAGTATCCTCCCGTATTACGGAAAAATACGGATTGCCTTCTATTCTTGTTTCTTTCTGCTCGGACGATGAGGAAGCGGACGACCCATATGATGATGGAAAGGGATCGGGAAGAAGCATTAAAGGAATGAATCTCGTTGACGCTTTGAATTACTGCCAGGATCTGCTGGTGAAGTACGGCGGACATGAGCTTGCGGCGGGACTTACCATCAAGAGAGGAATGCTTGACGAATTCCGCAAAAGGATAAACGAATATGCTGACAAGCACATTACTGAGGATATGCTCAGAATAAAGGTGGAGGCAGATTGTGAGCTTTCCATGGCAGAGGTAAATATGAGCTTTGCAAATGAAATATTAAAGCTTGAGCCATTCGGCATAGGAAATGCGTCTCCTCAGTTTACGATGAAGGGCGTAACAGTCAGAAGGATAACACACATCGGAGGCGGAAAGCACACCAAGCTGTTGCTTCAAAAGGACGGAATATGTATTTCCGCAATGTACTTCGGCGTTGGAGAGGGAGAATTGCCTTGTGATGAGGGAGATGTCGTTGACGTTCTCTTCAATATAGACATCAACGATTATAAAAACGTGAGAAGCGTTCAAATGATACTTCACGATATAAGGATATGCGAGGAGATAACCACTCGTCTTTCCAATGAAAAGGTAAGATACGAGGAGATATGCGCGGGCGGCAAATACTGTGTTGAGGAGAATGTGCTACCTATAAGAGATGACTTTGCAAGAGTATATACGGCATTGCGCAAGGAATTCAGAAACGGAACAAGCGTGCTTGATAGCAAAGCAATATCAAAGCTTGTCAACATTCAGGGAGCCGAGCATATAAATTATATCAAGCTGAAATTTATCCTCAGGATACTCAACGAGCTACAGATATGTGAGGTAGTGGAGTTAGACGAGGATATCTATAGATTCAATATGTTTTTTAACGCAAATAAGACGAATATTGAAAAATCGTCTATATTGAAAAAACTCAGAGGACAGTGTAAAAACAGACTGTCGGCTGAATAGCTTTTTTAACGAGGTTTTAGTTATGTCAAAGGAAAGTTCTGCGGGAAGTATCTCAAAATTGATCGAAATGCTTGTTGCTACAGGCAAGAATTACGATATAGAAAAAATAAGAAATGCGGCGGATTATGCGGGGGAGCTGCATGCGGGACAGTTCCGCGTAAGCGGCGAGCCGTATATTTCTCACCCTATTGCCGTTGCTGAGATAGTGGCAAGCCTTGAGCTTGATACTAATTCTATCTGTGCTGCTTTGCTTCACGATACCGTTGAGGATTGCTCTGACAAAACTAACCTCAAGGAGATAGAAAAGCGGTTTGGCGCTGAGGTCGCTATGCTTGTAGACGGACTTACAAAGTTAGTTCCGCTCTATATTGAGGATAAGGAAGAGGCGCATATAGAGAATCTTCGTAAGATGCTACTTGCCATGTCAAAGGACGTGCGAGTTATCTTTATAAAGCTTTGTGACAGACTTCATAACATGCGCACGCTTGCCGTCAAGCCAGATCCCAAGAGAAGATCGACTGCTCTTGAGACCATGCACGTGTATGCGCCCCTTGCTCACCGTCTTGGAATGCAAAAGATAAAGCAGGAGCTTGAAAATCTGTGCATATCCTACCTTGACCCCATCGGATACGCCGAGGTTCAGACATATATACAGGAAAAGTACGGAGAGAGCGTTGATTTTATTGACGGAGTTACCGCTCTTGTCGATAAGACTCTCAGAGACAATAATATCAAATTTGCGCTCAAGGGAAGAATAAAGTCGGCGTACAGTATATATCGGAAGATGTATAATCAGAATAAGAGCTTTGACCAGATATACGATTTTTATGCTATGAGAATTATCGTGGATACCGAGCTCGAATGTTATACTGCTCTCGGTCTTATCCATGAAATGTTCAAGTCCATTCCAGGAAGATTCAAAGACTATATATCAACGCTTAAGCCAAATATGTATCGCTCACTGCATACAACGGTAATCGGAAAGGACGGAATCCCCTTTGAGGTTCAGATAAGAACGTGGGAGATGCACCACGTTGCCGAGTACGGTATAGCGGCGCATTGGAAATATAAATCAGGCGAAAAATCCAAGGAGGATATGGATAAGAAGCTGGAGTGGATATCAGGCTTGTTGAAACGGAAAACGGAGCCAAGGATCCCGATGAGTTCCTTAATGCCCTCAAAACGGATATCTTTCACGACGAGACCTTCGTTTTCACTCCCAAGGGAGATGTGCTTGCGCTTCCTCAGGGGGCGACGCTTATAGATTTTGCCTATTCCATACATTCAGGCGTCGGAAACTCCATGATAGGCGCTAAGATTAACGGAATGATCGTTCCTATCGATAGCGCTCCCGAAACGGGAGATATAGTGGAGATACTCACCTCCGCATCATCAAAAGGACCGAGCAGAGACTGGCTCTCCATAGTAAAGACCAGCGAGGCGAGAACTAAGATCAGAGCGTGGTTTAAAAAGGAGAAGAGAGCGGATAATATCGTTGCGGGTAAGGCAATGGTGGATAGCGAATTTAAGCACTGGAAGCGTCCGTTTACCGAGACACAACGCAACGAGATAGTAGCTACCGTGGGTCAGCGCATCGGCTTTATGAGCGCGGACGACCTGTATAATACGTTGGGATACGGAGGCATCTCAATGTCAAAGGTGTCGGGAAAGCTTCATGATGAGTTTGAAAAGACTATAGTGGTTCCCGAGTCGGAGGTTAAGGAGGAGATAAGACCCGAGCAGGTCAAGACCTTTGCGCCTAAAAATATCAAATCAAACGGCGGAATAGTGGTAGACGGAGAGAGTGGCTGTCAGGTCAAATTTGCCAAGTGCTGCAATCCTTTGCCGGGAGATAATGTGGTCGGATTTATCACTAAGGGCTACGGGATCTCAATACATAAGCACGATTGCCCCAATTTCGTTATGATGATGTCGAATCCGGAAAATGCGGGAAGAAACGTAGAGGCTCATTGGGAAACAAGCGTATCCGAAGGAAATTCACAGGATATGTACGAGGCGCAGCTTTCCGTTTATGTTTATGACAGACTTGGTATCGTTGCGGATATTTCCGTGGCACTTTCGGATATGAGGGTATTTTTGCTTCAGATAAATACAACGAAGAGCGGAAATGGTAAAACGGTCATAAATCTTAAAATAAGCTGCAAGAACGTAGAGCATTACCGCTCTATAGTATCCCGTCTGCGCGCAATAGACGGAGTTGAGGACGTAACGAGAGGATTTTCGTGATCCTCGAAAGGAGTAGAAAATGATAGCGGTAATACAGAGAGTATCACACGCGTCTGTGTCTGTGGAAGGACAAACGGTAGGTAAATGCGGAAAGGGACTTTGCGTGCTATTGGGAGTTGCCAAGGACGATAGCCATGAGGACTCTGATGCCCTTGTCAGAAAAATACTTAATCTCCGTATCTTTTCCGATGATGGGGGAAAGATGAACCTATCGGTTGTAGACGTTAGGGGAGAAATGCTCGTTATATCCAATTTCACGCTTCTTGCCGCGTATAAAAAGGGCAACCGCCCCGATTATATGGGTGCTGCCGCGCCTGCTGACGCTAAAGAGCTTTACGAATATTTTGCGGAATGTTGTAAGTGCTTCGTGCCAACGGAGTGCGGAATATTCGGAGCTGATATGGCGGTCGATATCGCAAACGACGGACCTGTTACCATAGTTATGGATAGCCGAGTTCTTTTGGGAAAAGCTTGACTTAATAAATTTAAGGGGAAACGTAATGAATATTAAGATAGATTCTGCCGTAAACAGATATTACGTGCAGACGTTGGGGATGATATTTTTTCCGGGTGAAAAGTTCGGAGAAAGTGAAGAGAATAATCCCGACGCACCGTCTTTGTACGTAAAAACGGTAAAAACACAAACGGGTATAGAAGCGTACGCGGAAATAAGCTATGGCGGAAATACACGCTCGTCTACATATATCTCGGAGTTTTCCAATATGCGCACCGAGGAGAGAACGATCAAGCTTGCCGTCGGGGGCGCCGTTATATGTGCCGCGGGTGAGCTTATGGGATACCGTCCCGCTTGGGGAATGCTTATAGGAGTTCGTCCTTCAAAGGTGGCAAGCGAGATGCTGAACGCGGGATTGAGCAAAACAAGAGTAAAAAAGCTCCTTAATTCAGATTATCTCGTTATTCCCAAAAAAGCATCGTTGGCTACAGATATTGCCGTTACCGAAAAGCGGATAGTGGGTGATCCATCTGTTAAGGACTGTAGCGTTTATATATCTATTCCGTTTTGTCCAACGAGATGTACTTACTGTTCCTTCGTATCATATACGTCCAAAAGACTGCTTTCGCTAATTCCCGAATATCTTGAAAAGCTGAAGCAGGATATAAGGTCTAATTTTGATACTGTAAAAAAGCTTGGGCTTCGTGTTCGTACCGTCTATATAGGCGGAGGAACACCTACTATACTTGATGAGGGGCAGCTTGAAGATCTGCTTTCGTTCATTTCAGGTCAGACCGACGTAGACGCTCTTGATGAATATACACTTGAAGCGGGCAGACCCGATACCATAACGGCGGAGAAGTTTGCTATAGCTAAGGCGTACGGTGTTACGAGAGTAAGCGTTAATCCGCAAAGCCTTTGCGACGATGTGCTTTGCGGCATAGGAAGAAGCCATAATACGGAGGATTTCTTCCGTGCCTATGATATTGCGAAAAATTCGGGTATCCGTACGGTAAACGTAGATCTTATCGCAGGACTTCCCGCGGATAGCTTTAAGAAATTTTCATCAACTATTGATAAAATAATTTCACTTGAGCCTCAAAACATAACAGTACATACATTCTGTGTAAAAAAATCTGCTGAGATACTCAGACAGAATTCACAGGTGTATTCGGTTCGCGGAGGGGATGCCGGAAAGTGTGTTGACTATTCTCAGATCAAGATCCAGCAGGCAGGATATATACCTTACTACATGTATAGGCAAAAGAATACCGTGGGAAACTACGAGAACGTTGGATTCTCGCTTCCCGACCACGAGGGACTCTACAATATCTATATGATGGAGGAGATACACTCTATATTCGCCGCAGGCGCGGGGGCGGTGACAAAGCTTGTGGATAATAAGGGAAAGTACGGAAGCTCGGGAAATATTGACAGACTGTTCTCACACAAATATCCTTATGAATATCTTCGTGAGGATAAGAATAAAATTTTTGAGGAAGCCGCACTCAAATTCTATTCGGAGCACGGAATGCTTTGATGCTTCGTTCGTTTTAAGTGAATAATTCGTGTTGAGAGCGGATCCTTTTTGATGAAGGGAGATAAAACAGTGAATATGCGAGATCATATCAAAAAATGTGACGCCGATTTCAGAACACGACTTTTTGATATTGCTGACGGAATATGCCGAGAGGGAATTGTAAGGATAATAAGCCTGTCAGGTCCCACATGCTCGGGAAAGACTACCGCCGCGACTATGCTTGCGGGCAGACTTGCGGAAAATGGAAAAAACGTTAACATAGTATCTATAGACGATTTTTATTACGACAGAGACTATTTGCACGAGTTGTCCCTTAAGAAAGGCACGGACAGTATAGATTACGATTCTATCGATACTATTGATGTTGAAGAGCTGGAAACGTTCATAAAAGAGGCGTTTACTTGTGATGAGGTACACAGCCCCGTATTTGACTTTAAAACGGGAGTCAGAACGGGTTACAGGGCTATACGGACAAGTGCAAACGACGTATTTATTTTTGAGGGCATACAGGCGATATATCCTCAGATAACAAGGTTGTTCCGACCATACGGAGCTATTAGTGTTTATATATGTCCGAGCAGCTCCGTTGAGGCAGGCGGGGAAATCTTTGAGCCTAATGAGATAAGACTGATGAGACGTCTTGTAAGGGATCATAATTTCAGAAATGCCGATGCGGAATTTACAATGCGCCTGTGGGATAGTGTCAGAGAGAATGAGGAAAAAAATATTTTTCCATATGCACATTCCTGCGCTTATCAGATAGATTCTTCAAAGCCCTATGAAATAGGCATACTTAAGCCGTATTTGGAGAATATACTTAGAGATATATCTTTAAATAGCAAATATTATAAAAGATCCGTTGAGATACTTGAAAAAATAGCGAATGTAGCTCCTATTGATTCAGCGCTCATCGGAGACGATTCTTTGTATAAAGAATTCGTATAACACAAAATAATCAAATACCGCCCGTTACATATTGCCGCATGGTTTGGTTTTTCAGATATGAATACAGCCAAGCCTTATCGAATAAGATTAAAATGCGGCTTCTCACGAAAGTGATAGCACGAAATGTAATGAGGCGGTGTTTCGGATTGAAAACGGTAAAAGGTGATAATACCAACAGCGAGAGGACGTTTATGTCGGGAGTGTTGGTGCTTTCCGCATCAACCATAATCGTAAAAATAATTGGTCTGGCATATAAGATCCCCCTTATATCTATTCTCGGTGCAGAGGGAATGGGATATTTTAACTCTGCTTATGAGATATATGCGCTTTTGTGCGGTGTTTCCACGTCAGGGCTTCCCATTGCCGTATCAATGCTGATATCCTCCGCGAGGGAAAGAGGAGACGATAGAAGAGCGAGAGGAATATATAAGACATCTTATGCGCTTCTTTTGACCAAGGGGGTTCTCGTATCAGGTGCATTGGCAGTATTTGCTGAGCCTTTCGCAAAATGGATAGGAAACTCAGACGCGTATCTTGCAATACTCGCTATCTCTCCGGCGTTGTTGTTTTCCTGCATATCGGGAGCGGTCAGAGGATATTTCCAAGGTCATAGATGTATGACGCCTACAGCGGTGTCACAGCTTCTTGAGGCTTTGGGTAAGCTCATTTTTGGCGTGGTATTCGCTGCTCTTGCCATATTTATGGGAATGAGCGTGTCGGTTGCGGCGGCGTTCGGTGTTCTCGGAGTGTCGTTGGGCAGTCTTGTGGCGGCTTTCTTTCTTATTGTGAGAAAAAGATTGGAGTCGGGTGGATATTCCGATGATAAAAACGCTAAGAGCTCGGGACATTATGTTTTTGAGCTACTGAGAATATCGTTGCCTATCACAGTTGGATCGGCGCTTATCGGTAGTACAAGAATGATCGATATGGCACTTATTATGAGGAGACTTCAGGATATAGGTGTAAGTGTGGCACAATCTAACCGCATATATGGCTCATATACAACGCTGGCACTTCCCATATTCAGTCTCGTTCCCGCCTTTATCCCACCTATAACGGAGAGTCTTATACCGAGACTTTCAGCTGCGGTAGAATCTGGAGCGGAGGCGGAGCAGAGAAGAGCTGTAAGCAATTCGGTAAGACTTACAGTTTTTCTCGCGATGCCCGCCTCTATGGGGATCATGCTTTATTCAAAGCAGATAATATCAATACTTTTCAGTAATCAACAAGAGGCTATTGCAATATCCGCGCCTTTGCTATCTGTGCTTGGAGCGTCCGTGCTTTTTTCATGTATGATAACCACGACTAATGCCATATTGCAATCATACAGACACGTTTTATTGCCGATATTGTCACTGGCACTTGGAGCGGTGGTTAAGGCAGTAAGTGCATACTACCTTATAGGAAATATAAGTATAGGTGCTATGGGGGCGCCAATCAGTACGCTTCTGTTTAATATAACTGTATTGGGAATGAATATAATATTCGTAAAAAAAGCCGCCCCGAGAAATTCAGGAGTATTCAGGCAGCTTCCAAAGCCTTTTTTTGCGTCAGTGATCGCTATGGCTGCGTCATATGCGGCTTATCTGCCTATGACGCGAGTGTCCGATAGTGACTTCGTGACGTTTGGTGCAGCGTTTTTGGTAGCGGCGGCAGTGTATATACTTTTGGCATGCTTAATGGGAGTGGTAGGAAAAGAGGATATCTCTATTTTCAGTCACAGAAGAAATGTTAAGATCAAGGATAAATAAAGACATATACAAAGGAGAACGTTTAAATGTCAATGGAAGAAAAGATCAGATCATTGTTGGAGAAAGAAAGATATGGATTTGAGGATCTCGTTACTGTTGTGGAGGTGTTGCGATCCGATATCGGTTGTCCCTGGGACAGAGAACAGACACACAAAAGCATACGAAAGGATCTTATTGAGGAAACGTATGAGGTGATCGAGGCTATCGACACAGAAGATCCCGAGCTTTTGAGAGAAGAACTTGGAGACGTTATGCTTCAGGTGGTGTTTCATGCGCGCATTGAGACAGAGGAAAACAGATTTGATATCAACGATGTAGCCAACGATATCTGCGTAAAGCTTATACACCGTCACCCACACGTATTCGGAGACGTGGTAGCGGAAACCAGCGATAAGGTGCTTTCAAATTGGGAAAAGATAAAGAGCGACGAGAAGGAAAGACGTACCGTTACCGATAAACTACGCGCTATTCCTCCAATGCTTCCCGCACTTATGAGAGCCGAAAAGGTAGGTAAAAAAGCAGCTTGCTTTGATTTTGCCGATGCTGATCAGGTAATGGAAAAGGTGCGCGAGGAGCTATGTGAGGTCAGCGAGGCTATTGAGGCTGGTGTGAAGTCTGACATTGAGGAGGAAATGGGAGACCTCTTGCTGAGCATAACCTCGCTCTGCAGAAAGCTTGGAATTGAGCCTGAGGTGGCACTAAATAAGGCAACAGATAAATTTATTAACAGATTTTCTGTTCTTGAGAACGCCGTTATGGAGCAGGGAAAGGATATAAATTCTATGTCTATGCTCGAACTTGATGCGGTTTGGGATGAAATTAAACATAAAAACGCATAATAACATAAAAAAATTGGGGAAAAAAACAAAAAAATACTTGTAATTGACAAAAAAGTATGATATAATCATTAGTGTAATTCAGTGAGGTATGAAACCTCCGGAGAAATAAAATAAAGAAAGGTGAAAATTATCATGAACAAGACACAGCTCGTTGACGCAGTAGCAGCAAAGGCAGGCATTAAGAAGAAGGAGGCTGAAGCAGCAGTAAACGCAATGACTGAGGCTATTGCTGAGGCACTCAAGGCAGGCGATAAGGTTCAGCTTATCGGCTTCGGTACATTCGACGTTAAGGAGACCGCAGCAAGAGAGGGACGTAACCCCAGAACCGGCGAGACTATCAAGATCGCAGCTTCCAAGCGCCCTGTATTCTCTGCAGGTAGCGCACTTAAGAACGCAGTTAACTGATTTGTTAATAGTTGAGATAAGGGCGATGGTTTTCCGTCGCCCTTTTCCTCGGAACGGAGTGTAAAATGAGACTTGATAAATATCTGAAGGTGTCGAGAATAATAAAAAGAAGAACGGTTGCCAACGATGCGTGCGATGCAGACCACGTTACCGTTAACGGCAGACGTGCCAAGGCGTCTTATGATGTAAAGATCGGAGATATTCTTGAGATAACCTTTGGACAGAGAACACTTAAGCTTAGAGTATTAGAGGTAAAGGACACGGTAGCAAAAGCAGATGCCTCGGCAATGTACGAGATACTTGAGCAATAATGCCTTGACTGTGCAGGCAGAATAACAGAGACGGTCTCCGCATATGATTAAAGTAGATCATATGCGGAGGTTTTTTTATGGCAGACAATAAACGTATTTTATGGCTTTGCGACAGAAGTGAGTTAAAAATAACAGGAGTGGGCGAGGTAGTAAGCTTTGATGAAAACGGAGCAGTACTTCTTACTGAGTGTGGGGAGCTAAGTATTGACGGACAAAATATACATATCTCAAATCTTGATACGGAAAGTGGAGAAGTCCACATAACAGGCAGGATAGATGCTATAGTATATGCGGACGATGCGGCAGATAAAAAACGCGGACTGTTGGGAAAGTTGTTCGGATAGTATGGAGATATCACCCGTATTACAGTCAAAGCTGCTTTTATATACCTTTTTCCTTGGTGGAAGCGTAGGATTGATAAGCGATATTTTTAGGTTTACTTGCACAGTCTTGAAGGATAAGCGACACAGTTACAGTATCGTACGATTTGCGGGAGATCTTTTAGCGATAGTATATGCGGCGCTTGGAACAGTGCTATTAAGCTATTATTTCAATAAGGGAGAATTCAGAGCATTCTGCTTGCTCGGCTTATTTGCAGGATTTTTTTTGTATCGCCATACTCTTTCTTATGCCGTAACCGCAGTATTAAAATGGATACTGAGTGTTTTTTTGCACATTTTTCGCATTTTTATATCACCTTTCGTCAAAATATTTAAAAAATTGGTAATAATTATCGCAAAATTCAAATATTATATTCAAAAAGCCCTTGAAAAAATTAAAGTTTTGGTGTATAATATATACGTAAATAATATTATTATAAGTAGAGCGCGTAAGGGCTTTCTCATGTATCGAAGCAATAAATAGACTTTAGGGGGTAGAAATGGCTGATAAAAGGTATTTTGCCGATAGAAAATCTGCAGTTTCGGTGATAATACGAGTCTTTCTGCTCCTTCTTTTGACGTTTTCTGTTGCTTTCTTCCTGTGGAGCATAATGAGATACAATGAGATCATGGAGGACAAGGAGGAAAGAGAAGAGTATAAGGGTCGGTTAAGTGATGATATTGACAGACTTGAATATCTTGTAGATGCTCCTCTCGATGATGCTTTTAAGATCCGTATAGCCAGAGAAAAATTGGGAATGTGCTTCCCGGACGAGATCATTTATCATACGGAGCTTGATTAGTATCAGGTCATATCTGAGATCGTATTGTCCAATGATGTTAGACTAACGAAAGGAAGTGTGTGCCGATGAGACCGCAAGCCAATGCGGCGGAATATTTATTTCATCAAGGGAAAAACTACAAGGCATATGAATATTTTGGCGCTCACCTATGTTGTGATGGATGTGTGTTTCGAGTTTGGGCTCCCAACGCAGACGGCGTTTTTGTTGTCGGAGATTTCTGTGATTGGGAACAAGGCATCTCAATGGACAAAATATCCGATGAGGGAATTTGGGAATGCACGGTTCGAGAGTACGTAAATGTTGGCGATAAGTATAAATATAGGATATTGAACGGCGACAAGATACTGTACAAGTCTGATCCATATGCCGTTAGTTGCGAGACGCCGCCTAATAATGCTTCTGTAATCTGCAGTGCGGACGGATATAAATGGAGAGATAGCGGTTGGATATCGTATCGGAGATCAAACGCGGAGAAAGCTTATAGCGGGCCAATGAATGTATATCAAATACATCTTGGAGCGTGGAAACGTCGTGAAAACGGTGAACTCTATACTTATATTGAGCTTGCACGCGAGCTTGCTCCGTACGTCAAGCAGATGGGATATACTCACGTGGAACTTTTGCCGATATTCGAGTATATTGGCGACGGCTCGTGGGGATATCATACAGTCTCGTATTACGCTCCAACGTCTCGTTACGGAACACCGACGGAGTTTATGAGCTTCATTGACTCAATGCACGAGGCTGGAATAGGGGTCATACTTGATTGGACACCTACGATCTTCTCAAACCAAGAAAGCGGTATCAGCCGTTTTGACGGACAGCCTCTGTATGAATACTGCGACGCAGACGATACGGATGATGGTGGTTGGTTAACCAAGCGTTTTGATTTGAGTAAAAATGAAGTTCAATGCTTTATTGCGTCAAATGCTTGCTATTGGTTTGATAGGTATCATGTTGATGGCTTGAGGATCGATTCAGTCACGTCGATTATATGCGATGGTGGTGAGCAGCATGATAGCTCTTCAGATCCATTGAACTTTTTGAAAGAGCTGAATAATCATGTGAAGGAGACGTATCCAGGTGTTCTTATGATCGCTGGTGAGGCAATAGGCTTGTCGAATGTTACTTCGTCTGAAAGTCAAGGGCTTGGCTTTGATATGACGTGGAACCGTGGGTGGATGTCGGACATAATGGCGTACGCCGGTATCGATCCACTGTTCAGAAAATACGATCATGAAAAGACTACCTTTTCTCTGACGTATGCCTTTAACGAAAGATATGTTTTGCCGATACCGCATGATGAATTGGTTTGCGGTAAACGGTCGTTTATCGATAAAATGCACGGAGATTATTGGCAGAAATTTGCGGGCGTAAGAGCTTTTATGGGGTATGCAATGACGCACCCGGGGAAAAAGCTAACGTTTATGGGAACGGAGATCGGTCAATTCAAGGAAGCGTGCTGTGACGAGCAGCTTGAATGGTTTCTTTTGGACTACGATATGCACGCTAAGCTGCAGAGATATATTTCGGAGCTTAATCAAACGTATCTTACTACTCCCGCACTATGGCAGATAGACGGCTCTTGGGAGGGATTCCGTTGGATAGAGCCAAACAATCGCGATCAGAGTATTATTTCTTATAGACGAGTAGACAAGTCTAAAAACGAAGTGATAGTACTCATCAATTTTACTCCTGTTGCATATGAAGATTACCGTTTGGGAGTTTCCGACGCAGGTCTTTATAAAGAAATATTTAAGTCCGACGACGAGCGCTTCGGAGGTAGCGGTGTTATAAACCGAGTTGAGATGAAAAGCGAAAGCAAGCCGTGGAATTATTGCGAAAATTCAATAGTTATGAGAGTACCGCCACTGGCAGTAACGATCCTCAAATGTGTCGGAAAGACACCGTCCAAGCGCAAGACAGTTACAACTTCAAGCACTAAAAGAAAAATCATAAAAAAATAAAACAAGCGGAGGATATTATGTTCAGGAACAAAGAATGCGTAGCAATGCTATTGGCAGGCGGACAGGGAAGCCGTCTGTATGCCCTCACGGAGAAAAATGCCAAGCCTGCGGTACCCTTTGGGGGTAAGTACAGGATCATCGATTTTACGTTGTCAAATTGCGTAAATTCGGGAATCGATACTGTCGGAGTTCTTACTCAGTATCAGCCTTTGATGCTTAATGATTATATAGGAAACGGACTACCTTGGGATCTTGACCGTGCTTACGGTGGAGTGAAGATATTGCCGCCTTATCAGGGAAAGAACGGTGCCGATTGGTATAAGGGAACGGCAAATGCTATCTATCAGAATCTTCAGTTTATAGATAGATACAATCCCGAGTACGTTCTCATACTTTCGGGTGACCATATATACAAGATGGATTATGATAAGATGCTTGACTATCATAAGAAGACAAACGCCGATTGCACTATAGCGGTAATAGACGTTCCGATCGAGGAGGCAAGCCGCTTCGGTATAATGAGCGTAGATGATGAAGGCAAGATATTCAAGTTCTCCGAGAAGCCAAAGAATCCGGATAGCACCAAGGCATCAATGGGAATATACATATTCTCAAAGGAATGCTTAGCAAGATATCTTATTGCAGACGCTGAGGACCCCGATAGCTCTAACGACTTCGGAAAGAATATAATTCCTAACATGCTGGCTGCGGGTGAAAAGCTTGTAGCGTATCCCTTCTCAGGCTATTGGAAGGACGTTGGAACTATATCCTCTCTTTGGGAAGCAAACATGGATCTTCTGGGTGATAATCCCGTTCTCAATCTTGACGATGAGGAATGGAGGATCTATTCAAGACACGAGGCCCACGCACCTCAGTTCGTAGGAAACGGAGCGGTTATTGATAATAGCTCGCTTACTGAGGGCTGTGAGATATACGGAACCGTACGCAACTCGATCATCGGTGCTGGCGTTAAGGTGATGAGCGGAGCGTGTGTGTGCGATTCGGTAATTCTTGAAGACGTCGTTGTTGAGAGCGGCGCACAAGTAAATTATTCTATAATCGATAGCGGAACTACCGTAGGCAAGGATTGTAAGATCGGTGTCTCTAAGGAGAACGCCAAGGAAATTTGTGTCGTAGGTGCGGACATTAACGTACCTGACGGTACTGTAATAGACGAGGGAGCAATGATCTCTAAGGCTTCCGATTTAGTAAAGGAGGGCAGATAATATGTCAGTAGCAGGACTTATATTTTCTAACATTCATGATTCAGCGGTTCCCGAATTTACAACGGTAAGGACGATGGCGTCTGTGCCCTTTGGTTGCCGTTACCGTCTTATAGACTTTCCTCTTTCCAATATGGTAAACTCAGGAATAACTAAGATCGGTATTATTACTCATAACAATTATCAGTCTCTTATGGACCATATCGGTACGGGTAAGGACTGGGATCTGGCGAGACGCTCTGGCGGTATTAAGGTCCTGCCTCCGTTCATAACGGCTTACGAGGGCGCTACGGGCTCTAAGCTTTATACCACGCGTCTTGAAGCTCTTATGGGTGTTATGAACTTTATTTCCCGTTGTAACGAGGATTATTTGGTGCTTTCTGATTGTGATGGCATCTGTAATATCGATCTGTCTGAGGTTATTGATTTCCATATTGAAAAGAACGCAGACCTTACGGTGGTTACAAGACGACTTTCCGCGGATGAGGCTGACATAAAGGATGCTACCGCTATCAGTGCCGAGGAGGACGGAGCAGTTAAGGATGCCTCCGCATATCTCAGAGGCGTTTCGGGCAATGAGGTCAGCACAAATATAGTTGTGGTAAGCAGAATGTTCCTGCTTGGCGCACTTCGCGATGCGGCAGCTCACGGATATAAGCATTTTTATAAGGATATAGTTGCACGACGCATTGGAAGAGCGAGAATATACCGTTATATGTACGAAAAAACATTCGTTCACATAAATTCTCTTGAGGGATATTTTGCAAGCTCTATGAAGTTGTTGGATCCCACCGTCAGAAACGGGCTCTTTAACGTGGAAAATATGCCTATCTACACAAAGCTTCGTAATTCTGCTCCTACCAGATACACGTCTTCTGCTAAGGTTACTAACTCTTACGTGGCGGACGGTTGTGTTATCGAGGGAACCGTAGAAAACTGCATTCTCTTCAGAGGTGTTCGAATAGGTAAGGGAACTGTAGTAAAGAATTGCGTACTGCTTCAGGATACCTTCACGGGCAATAACGTTTCTCTTAATTGCGTGATCACCGATAAGAACGCAGTTATCTGCGATGGCAGAATGCTTTCTGGACATAGCTCGATGCCGTTCTTTATCCCTAAGGGGGCAATGGTATAATTTCGAGTGAAAACACGAATTGACAGGGCGCTTTAAGCGCCTCGTCGAGATTAAAGAAAGAGAAAGGTATAGATTGATGAAGAAAATATTATTTATCGGTGCGGAAGCGATGCCTTTCGCGGCAACGGGCGGACTTGGTGATGTTCTCGGATCTTTGCCAGCGGCTATTGCAGAGGCGGGAGACGGAGAGGTGGATGTTCGTGTGGTAATGCCTCTTTACCGTTCCGTATCTGAGCAGTACAGAAGTATGATGAAGACCGAAGCTGAATTTTATGTGCAGCTTGCGTGGAGAAATCAATATTGCGGTGTCAAGAGTCTCGTTAAGGACGGAGTTACCTATTATTTTATAGATAACGAATTTTATTTCAACCGTGATGCTCTTTACGGAAGCTTTGATGACGGAGAGCGCTTTGCTTTCTTTTCAAAGGCGGCTCTTGAGATGCTTGAAAAGATCGACTATTTCCCCGATATAGTCCATGCACATGATTGGCAGTCTGCGCTCAGCATTATATATCTTAATTGCAAGTATGCACGGCGCCCGGGATATTCGGGAATAAAAACGGTATTTACCATTCATAATATCGAATATCAGGGAAAATATGACTTCTCCATTCTCGCAGACGTATTTGAGCTTGATTGGTGGAGAGAGATAGTTGAGTATGACGGTTGTATCAACCTCATGAAGGGCGCTATCGTATGCGCAGACGAGGTCACTACCGTAAGCCCCAGATATGCTGATGAGATCAAGGGGGCTGAGCATTCACACGGACTTAGCATGATCCTGTCGGAGAACGCCTATAAGCTGTGCGGTATTCTTAACGGTATCGATTACGTCTATTATAATCCCGCTAAGGACGAGAGCATAGCGAAGAAGTTCTCGTGGAGATCTCTTGAAGGAAAGTATGAAAACAAGTCGGCGCTTCAGCGCGAGGTCGGTCTTCCCGAAAATAATAACGTTCCGCTTATATCTGTTGTTTCAAGACTTGCGGCTCATAAGGGAATGGATATTATTGCGGAGATGATGTACGCACTTCTTAATGAAAAGGCTTGTCAGCTCGTGATTCTTGGAAAGGGTGAACCTGCTTACGAAAGATTTTTCTCAGAGCTTGAAGCAAACTATCCCGACAGAGTAAAGGCGCTCATAACCTACGATAGAGATCTGGCAAAGAGGATCTATGCGGCATCGGATATATTCCTTATGCCCTCCAAGAGCGAGCCTTGCGGACTTTCGCAGATGATCGCATCGAGATACGGCGTTATCCCCGTAACAAGAGAAACAGGCGGACTTTACGACTCTATCAAGGGCTATTGGGAGAAGGACGGCAAGATAATGGGTAACGGCTTTACCTTTGCCAACTATAGCTCCGCAGAGCTTAAGGAGAGAGCTGAGGCTGCGATCGATCTTTGGAACGATGAGAATAAGCGTAAGGCTCTTATCGGAAAGATCATGAGAACAGATTTCTCTTGGAAGAGCTCGGCAACAAAATATATAGAAATGTATGAAAAAATATAAATATTAATGGCAATTTCGGAAAGGAAACACTACACCAATGGCAAATCAGACACAGAAAAAACAGGTAAAAGAAAATATTGAGGCAAAGCTATCCAGATACTTCGGCTGCAATCCTAAGGAAGCTACCCGCGACCAGATGTATAAGGCGGTAGCAATGACTGTAAAGGACATCCTGACGGAGAAGAGAGGAGACTTCAAGCATGAGGTCAATGAAAAGGGGGCAAAGAGAGTTTACTATATGTGCGTCGAGTTCTTGCTCGGACGCTCATTGAAAACGTGTATCTGCAACCTAGGAATGACCAAGGAGTATGAGGAGGCTCTCGGACAGTTCGGCTACAATCTTGAGGATATTTACGAGTGTGAGCCTGATGCGGGCCTTGGAAACGGCGGACTTGGAAGACTTGCCGCTTGCTTCATGGACTCTCTGTCCTCTCTTGATTATCCCGCAACAGGATTTTCTATTTGCTACGAATACGGCTTCTTTAAGCAGATGATCGTTGACGGAATGCAGATAGAGCTTCCCGACATTTGGCTTCCCGGCGGAGAGGTATGGCTTGTTCCCAGAACCGACAGAATTTTTAAGGTTAAAATGGGCGGTCATGTCAAGGAGGAATGGAAGGACGGACATTGTGAGGTCATTTATGAGAATTGCGAGGAGATCGAGGCAGTTCCTTATGATATGATGATCTCGGGCTCTGACAGTAAGGCAGTCAGCCAGCTTCGTCTTTGGAAGGCAAGAGATATCAATAGCTTCAATATGAAACTGTTTACACAGGGTCAGTACACTAAGGCAGTAGAGGAGAGCACCAACGCAGAAACCATTTCCAAGGTGTTGTATCCTTCCGATAACCATATCGAGGGTAAGCTACTGAGACTTTCTCAGCAGTATTTTCTCGTATCCGCATCTTGTCAGAGCATTATCCGCGACCATATGGCAGTTTACGGCACGCTGGATAATCTCCCCGATAAGGTTGCTATCCACATCAACGATACTCACCCCGCTCTTTGCATTCCCGAGCTGATGAGAATACTCATTGATGAGTATTTCTACTCATGGGACAGAGCATGGGATATGGTAGTAAAGATTTGTTCTTATACAAACCATACGGTTATGCCCGAGGCGCTTGAAACATGGAATGAGGATCTCTTCCGTCTCAAGCTTCCCAGAATTTATAGCATAATTCAAGAGATCAACGAAAGATTCTGCCGTGAGGCTTGGAAGTCTTTCCCCGGAAACTGGAACAGGATCTCCAAGATGAGTATAGTAAGCTACGGACAGGTACGCATGGCAAACCTTTGCGCAGTAGGCTGCCATTCCGTCAACGGTGTATCTAAGCTTCACTCCGACATTCTTACAAAGTCCATATTCAAGGACTTCTACGCAATGTACCCCAATCGCTTCTGTAACGTTACAAACGGTATAGCGCACCGTCGTTGGTTGTGCTACTCCAACCCCAAGCTTGCGGAGCTTCTTGATAACACCATCGGTAAGGGATACAGACACAATCCCGAGGAGCTTGCTGAGTTTGCTAAGTTTGTGAACGATCCCACAGTGCTTTCCGAAATGAGAGCGATCAAGCATAATAATAAGATCGCATTTTCTAATCATATCTATAAGCAGACGGGAAGAGCTATCGATACTCACTCCTTCTACGATGTTCATATCAAGAGATTGCACGAGTATAAGAGACAGCTTTTGAACGTTCTTAATATTATCGGACTTTATCTTGATATCAAGGATAATCCTCAGAAGGAATTCCAGCCTCAGACGTTCCTGTTTGCTGCAAAGGCGGCGCCCGGATATTATATGGCTAAGAATATTATCAAGCTTATCTGCTGCCTTGGCAAGGAGATCGAGAACGATCCCGTTGTAAGAGAAAAGCTTGCCGTAGTATTCCTTGAAAATTACAACGTAAGCATGGCAGAGGCACTTGTTCCCGCCGCAGAGCTCTCCGAGCAGATATCTCTTGCGGGTAAGGAAGCAAGCGGTACGGGCTGCATGAAGCTTATGATAAACGGTGCTATGACTATCGGTACTCTTGACGGAGCAAATGTTGAGATGCTTAGCGCTGTTGGCGACGATAATATGTATATCTTCGGACTTACCAGCGCTGAGGTGGACGAATTGTGGCTCAAGGGCTATAATTGCGCTGAGTTCTATACAAATAACGAAAAGCTTCGCAGGATCATCAATGCGCTTCATATTGGATTTGCAGGCGAATCCTTCTCTGAGATCGCAAATTATTTGCTTATGGGTCAGGGAATTGCCGATCCTTATATGTGCCTTGCGGACTTTGAATCTTACCGCACAACGCATGAGAGAGCGATCAACGATTATCAGGATAAGGATAAGTGGAATCGTATGTCTCTTCTCAACGTTGCGGCTTGCGGATACTTTGCGGCAGACCGTTCCATCAATGAGTATGCGGCTAATATCTGGAATATAAAAAGACTTACAGATAAGAAATAAGGATATATCCCTATGCTTATAAAACTTTCTTCATCGGTTGACAGTATGCCGATCATAAAGAAATCAATAAAAGGAAAGGACGCCTCGGACAGAGGCGCCTTTCCTTGCGGAACGGATATTGATTTTACCGTCGAAATGCCCAGAGCGCTGGGCGCTTCGGCGGTCGTTCTGCGTATTGCCAAGGACGGTGAAAGAGACAGAGATATCGCACTTGATTTTGTGAATACAGAGGCAGGAAAAGACGTTTATGCAACGAAAATAAGCACGTCGCAGCTTTGCGGAGCAGATGAGCATGGCTTGTTTTACTACGAATTTTTATTTTTGCGGGGAGAGGACACGCTATTTACCGACACTCGCAATTTCGTGGATTACACGCTGGAGAGAAGATCGGGTAGACGTTTTTTGTTGCTTGTTTACCGCCAAGATTACAAAACGCCCGAATGGTTCAAGGGCAGAACCATGTATCATATTTTCGTTGATCGCTTTTGCCGTGGGCAGGGAGACGTAGAAAAGAGAGAGGACGCCATAATAAACGACGATTGGGATAACGGAATGATGCAGTATCCCGAGAAAAATGGCGACCGACTTGCAAACAATATGTTTTTCGGTGGGAACCTTTGGGGCGTTGCTGAAAAGCTTGACTATCTCAAATCGCTTGGAGTCGGTGTTATATACTTGAGTCCTATATTTAAGGCGTATTCAAATCACAAGTACGACACAGGCAACTATCTTGAGATAGACGGTATGTTTGGCGGTGAGGCGGCGTTTAAAAATCTTATTGAAAAAGCTGCCGAGATGGACATAAAAATAATTCTTGACGGCGTTTTCAATCATACGGGTGATGATAGCCTGTATTTTGACAAATATGGAAAATACGGAAAGACGGGAGCTTATTCAGACCCTAAGTCTCCGTATAAAAATTGGTACAGATTCCGCAAATATCCCGATTCATACGAGGATTGGTGGGGGATAGATATTCTGCCTAAGCTTAATCATACCGTTGACGAATGTCGCAGATTTTTCACAGGTAAGGGCGGAGTGTGCGAAAAATACGTAAAAATGGGTATCGGCGGCTGGAGGCTTGACGTTGCAGACGAGTTGTCAAATGATTTCCTTGACGAGCTTAGACAGACGGTAAAAAAGGCGTCGTCACAAGACGCCATAATTATCGGCGAGGTTTGGGAGAACGCGGCGGAAAAGATAGCTTATTCTCACAGACGCAGATACTTCAGAGGCGCTCAGCTTGATAGTGTAATGAATTATCCTTTGCGCAATGGAATACTTGCGTTTCTTATTCACAAGGATGGCGAGATGCTTGCCGATGTTTTAAAGTCCATATACGCCTCATATCCTAAATGTGTCTGCGATAGCCTTATGAATTTGCTCGGTACACACGATACAGAGCGGATACTTACAGTTCTCGGAGATATGGAAAAGGATACATCTGATATTCCAAACAGTGAGCTTGCAGTGAAGCGACTTGACACGGCTTCAAGGAAAAACGGAATTGCTTTGCAGAAATTAGCCGCTACGATCCAATATACGGTCTACGGTGTGCCTTCTGTCTTCTACGGTGACGAGGCAGGACTTGAGGGATATCACGATCCATTCTGCCGCAAGACTTTTCCTTGGGGAAGAGAATGTATGGAACTTGTTGATCACTATAGAACGTTGGGAAAAATAAGACAAGAGGAAAGTGTGTTTACCGACGGAGAATTTCGTGTGGAATATGCTTGTGGAGGAGTTATAGCTTATAGCAGGTACGGTGATGGAACAAATGTGACCGTTGTTGTAAATGCTACCGAGAAATCCATACGTTACGATGTAAAAAATAAGACGGTCGATCTGCTGACGGGAAATGAATACACGGGGACGGTTTGTCCTTGCTCAGTAGTGGTGCTGAAATAAGGAGCTTTTTATGGGACTTTTTAAAAGACTCACCAAAAGTAAAAATCCCGACAGTAAAAAATTTCGCAGGGAAATGGCATATGCTGTCAGCGGGCAACATATAAAGTACGTTACAGAGAAAAGAGATGGGGTAGACGAGGTCATAGGACGAAACGGCGGACTCAACATCAGAAACGATGAGTTTATCGTTTACGCTTCCGCGGATGTGGTATTCAGATGCCCTGTAGATGAGCTTCAGATATGGGAGCTTCTCTCAAGGGACGGAGTGGTGCTTACGGGTCCCGATCTTGAGCACGGCGGAATAGAAAGAACGGTGATTGCGTATTATGTCTATTACAGAAAGTAATATCTCCGTGGACGAGCGGTATATGAAAGAGGCACTTGTTCTCGCCGAAACGGCATATGCCGCAGGGGAGATCCCTGTTGGTGCTATTGTGGTAAAAAACGGAGAGATCATCGGAAGAGGATACAATCTCAGAGAAAAAAATAAAAGTGCCGTTTCTCATGCGGAAATAATCGCCATAGAAGAGGCTTGCAAAAGACTTGGAGGTTGGAGATTGTCCGATTGTACGTTGTACGTCACGCTTGAGCCGTGTCCCATGTGTGCGGGGGCTATCGTCAATTCTCGCATAAAAAGAGTAGTTTTTGGTTGCAAGGATAGCGTTGCAGGGTGTTGCGGGAGCATTATTAACTTGAACTGTTATCCATTTAACCATGCTTTCGTGATATCTGACGGAGTGTGTGAGGACGAGTGTAAAAGCTTACTTAAAAAATTTTTTGAGCAAAGAAGAAGGAAGTGAAAGAAAAGGGTATGATCCAACAAAAATCATGGCTGAAAAGCTATGCCTACGGAATAAAAAAATCTGTTCCCGTGTTCTTTGGCTTTCTTCCCGTGGCTATAACCTTCGCAATAATGGCAAGAGGTGTGGGAATGTCCTCAATGGAGACTATAGCTATGTCGGTATTTGTATTTGCGGGAGCAAGTCAGATAATGGCAGTTGGTATGATAGGCTCGGGCGCGGGAATGATATCCATTGTTTTGGCTACGTTTGTTCTCAATCTAAGGCACGTTATAATGAGCACATGTATTTTTAAACGTGTGCGTATTAAAAACTTTTTTCTTAAGCTTATCAGCGCTTTATCGGTAACTGACGAGGGCTTTGCTATAATTACTACTGAAGACGAGAAGAACTGTAATATTCCATTTGCACTTGGCGTGATCACACTTACATATCTATCTTGGGTATTCGGAACGGTAATAGGTGTTATAGCCAGCAATATTTTACCCAAGATCGTTGCGGATAGCTTTGGGATCGCATTGTACGCTCTGTTTTTAGCACTGATCGTACCAAATGTAAAAAGAAATTTGAGACTATTTATAACCGTTATAGTAACGGCGGTGATAAATACGGTATTATGCAGGTTTATTGACATAAGCTGGGCGATAATAATATCAACTCTTGCAGGGGCGGCTCTGGGTACGTTTATCGTGAATGATGAACCAAAAGATAACGCTATAGGGGAGGTAACCTCCGTATGAATATAGCTGTTCTTATACTTTGTATGATGCTTGTTACCTATATCCCCCGTGTGCTTCCCGCGTTCGTGGTTGAAAAAATGCGGTTTGGGAAAAGATTTGGAAAATTCATAAATCTTATTCCATATACGGCAATGACGGCGCTTATTTTCCCGGGAATATTGGGCGTTGACGCCGAGCGGTGGTATATCGGCGCTATTGGCGGAGTTATCGCCATTGCGTTGGCGTGCTTCAAAAAGATCCCATCATCGTTAGTTGTGCTTGCTTCAGTGCTGGCGGTAATGGTAGCATATTGGATAATATAAGAAAAGGGTCTATTGCATGCCGTAAAGACGGAGCAATAGACCTTTTATTTTACTAAAAACGACCTTATTTCTTGAGAGCAATAGCAGCCTTTGCCTTAGCCACAAGATTTTCAACTGTAAGACCGTACATTTCAAGCAGGGGAGGAACCTTACCAGAGTGACCGAACTTGTCCTCAACACCCATGCGGACAACGGGAACAGGACAGCCCTCGCAAACGACTTCAGCTACTGCCGAGCCAAGACCGCCGATGATGTTATGCTCTTCAGCGGTAACTATAGCGCCCGTAGAGCGAGCCGCGTCAAGAATGATATCGCGGTCGATGGGCTTGATGGTAGCAATGTTTATAACTCGTGCGCTGATGCCCTCGTTAGCGAGTATTTTAGCAGCGTCAAGTGCCATGCTGACAAGCATGCCCGTTGCAACTATAGTAACGTCCTTACCCTCGGTCATGTTGACACCCTTACCGATCTCAAATTTATAGGTGTCCTTGTCGTATATAACGGGAACAGCGTATCTTCCAAATCTCATATAAACGGGACCAACGTAGTTGATAGCCGCCTCAACTGCCGCTCTTGCCTCAGTTGCGTCTGCGGGGTTTATGACTACCATGCCGGGAATAGCTCTCATAAGAGCAAAATCCTCAAGACACTGGTGTGTAGCTCCGTCCTCACCGACGGTAATACCTGCGTGAGTAGCGCCGATCTTTACGTTGAGATGAGGATATCCAACAGAGTTTCTGACCTGCTCGAAAGCTCTTCCTGCCGCAAACATAGCGAAAGAGGAAGCGAATACGACTTTACCTGCAGCGGCAAGACCTGCGGCAACACTTATCATGTTGCCCTCGGCGATACCGCAGTCAAAAAATCTCTCAGGAAATTTCTTCTTGAAAACACCTGTTTTTGTAGCTGCCGCAAGGTCTGCGTCAAGGACTACGAAATCATATTTATCGCCAAACTCGGCAAGCGCGTTACCGTAGGCTTCTCTTGTTGCGATCTTTTCTGCCATAATGTGCCTCCTTACATAGTAGCCTTGATTTCCGCTACTGCCTGAGCATACTGCTCGTCATTAGGCGCGGAACCGTGCCAGCCAACTTGATTTTCCATAAACGAAACGCCCTTACCCTTGACAGTCTTTGCTATGATCGCGGTGGGCTTGCCCTTAACGGTCTTAGCCTCCTCAAATGCCGCTTCGATAGCGTCAAAGTCATGACCGTCGATAGCTATAACGTGGAAACCGAAAGCCTCAAGCTTCTTATCGTGGGGAGTGGGGTTCATGACCTCGGTAACAGGACCGTCGATCTGAAGTCCGTTCCAGTCAAAAACAACACACAAATTGTCCAGCTTATAGTGAGCGGCAAACATAGCTGCCTCCCAGATCTGTCCTTCTTCGCTCTCACCGTCGCCGACAATAGCGTAGGTGCGGTAATCCTTGTTGTCTATCTTAGCCGCAAGTGCCATACCGCATGCGGTAGAAAAGCCAAGCCCCAAGGAGCCTGTGGACATATCAATACCGGGAGTGCCCTTCATGTCGGGGTGGCCCTGAAGGAAGGAGTCTACCTGACGGAGCTTCTTAAGCTCATCGCGGGAGAAGAAGCCTTTTTCCGCAAGAGCCGCATACAAAGCAGGCGCTGTATGACCCTTTGAGAGAACGAATCTGTCGCGACCCTCCCAAGTGGGATTTGCGGGATCAACGTTCATCTCTTTAAAGTAGAGATAAGTGATTATCTCCGCGATCGAAAGAGAACCGCCGGGGTGTCCCGAGCTTGCTGCATGGACCTCTTCAATAATGTCGAGGCGGATCTGAGCAGCGGTTTGTTTCAGACAGTTGAGTTTTTCTTTTTCCATTGAATAAACCAGCCTTTCATTTTTTGACATCGTACTATTATATTATACTATATTTTACATTACAAGTCAATAGAAAAACACTACTAATGACGTAATGATCAAACCGTAAAAAGTATTAAAGCTTAACAAATCCAAGCTTTTTCTGAACCTTGCCCAAGGTACGGCGCGCGTAGTAGGACGCCTCCTCGGCACCCTTCTTCATCTGAGCCTCAAGATAGGACTTGTCCGCAAGTATCTCCTTGTATTTCTGCTGAACAGGTGCGAGAGCAGCGGCGCAAGCCTCTCCAACCGCAAGCTTGAAATCACCGTAGCCGTGTCCCTCAAATTCCTTTTCTATCTCCTCCATCGTCTTGCCTGTGAAGCAGGAATAGATCGTCATAAGATTGTTTATGCCGTCCTTGCCCTCAGCAAAGCTAACGCAGGTGTCAGAATCCGTAACGGCTCTCTTGAACTTACGGATAATAGTATCCTTGTCATCGAGAATATAAACGACCGCATTGGTGTTTTCATCAGATTTGGACATTTTCTTCGTAGGATCTGCAAGTGACATTATCTTCATTCCCGATTTGTTTATGATCGGGTCGGGAACAGTAAAGGTATCGGGATGGATCTGGTTAAATCTCTCGGCAATATCGCGGCACAACTCAACGTGCTGCTTTTGGTCGATACCTACGGGCACTACGTCTGTCTGATACAAGAGAATATCTGCAGCCATGAGTGCAGGATAAGTAAAGAGACCTGCATTGATGTTGTCGGAATGCTTGGAGCTCTTATCCTTGAACTGAGTCATACGTGAAAGCTCTCCGAACATAGTGAAACAGTTGAGTATCCAAGCAAGCTCCGCGTGCTCATGTACGTGTGACTGTACGTATAGTGTATTTTTTTCGGGATCAAGACCGCAAGCTATGTAGAGCGCAAGAGTCTCATAAGTGCGTCTGCGGAGCTCTGCGGGAACCTGACGCACAGTGATCGCATGCTCGTCAACGACACAGTAAAAGGTCTTGTATTTTTCGGAATAAAGAGAAAAATTCTTTATTGCTCCAAGATAATTTCCAATAGTAAGATTTCCGCTGGGTTGAACACCCGAGTAGGAAACGAGTTGATCGTTAAGCATTTTTATCTCCTGATTAATAATGTTTGAATTTATTTGTCAAAGCTCCTCAAATACCTTGCCAAGCCTTTTTATTCCTTCCACGATCTGTTCATCGGAGGGGGTGGAATAATTTAGACGGAAGCAGGAGGAGGGAGCTGAGGTGTCACAGTTAAAGGTAGAGCCGGGAACAACTGCTACTTTTTTCTCAAGCAGCCTTTGAACTATGGGCGAAACGTCTGAGCAGTTCTTTACGGTGCCCCATATAAAGAGCCCTCCGTCGGGGCGGGTAAACGTCACCTTGCTTGCGGGAACATATTTGTCGATACAGTCAAGCATAAGCTGGCACTTACGTCGGTAGAGCGCATTGATGTCCTTAATATGAGCATCAAGATCGTATTCAGTGATGTATCTGTGACATAGCATCTGAAAGAAAATATTGGTGTGAACGTCCTCTCCTTGCTTTGCTACCGCCATTTTCTGAACGATGCTTTCGTTTGCGATCACAAATCCTACTCGCATACCGGCAGAGAGTATTTTGGAGAAGGAAGAACAGTAGATGACGCGTCCTTCCGTGTCCATGCTCTTGATGGTGGGGACGTCGTTTCCATTAAAGCGAAGCTCTCCGTAGGGGTTGTCCTCAAGGATCATTATATCGTATTTTCGCGCAAGCTCAAGGACAGCGCGTCTTTTTTCAAGCGTGGTAGTGATACCCGACGGATTTTGGAACGTCGGGATAATATAAAGCAGCTTAGCGTTGGGATTTCCCAAGAGTGCCTTTTCCAAGCCTTCGATGCTGATGCCGTCTGACTCAAGCTCAACACCAACGGTTTTTGCGCCGTTAGAGCGGAAAGAATTCAGTGCGCCTATAAAGCTTGGGTTTTCGCATATAACTACGTCACCTTCGTTGCAAAAAGCCTTGCATGCCAGCTCGATGCCTTGCTGACCGCCCGATACCACGAGAGTAGAATCGTTATCTGTTCCGATGCCGAATTTGCATTTTTGTCTTTTGGATATTGCTTCACGCAATGGCGGATATCCTTCCGTTATGCTATACTGAAGAGCCGCCGTTGAATGGTTTTCAAAAATGTCTGCCGATATTTTTGACAGCTCTGTAACGGGGAAGGATTCGGGAGCGGGATTTCCCGCGGCAAATGAAATTATCTCCGGGTCCGTCAGACTTTTGAATATTTCACGAATGGCTGACGGTTTGAGCTCGGAGAGCTTTTTTGAAAATTCGTATTCCATAAAACGCTCCGTTAATAAAACTATACTATAATATCATATCACATAAATGTGAAAAAGTCAATTGACTTTTGAAGGAAAATATGATATCATTAAATATAATTAACAGTTTGTTTTAACAAAAAGGAGATAAGCATATGGTAAGACACGTGGTTATGTGGAAATTCAAGCCAGAGGCTGAGGGAAGATCTAAGCTTGAAAATATGGAGATATTGAGAGAAAAGCTTTTTGCTCTGCTTCCTTTGATACCCGAGATAAAGAAGATGGAGATCGGCTTTGATGTAAAGCACACCGATTTTTCAATGGACTTTATGCTTCTTACGGAATTTGACAGTTTAGAGACGCTTGCAGTATACGCTGTGCATCCCGATCATCTTAAGGTAACGGATTTTGTTCGTAACGTGGTGGATACTCGCGTAGTTCTTGATTGCGAGATATAAGGAGATATGCTATGATAAAAATTGAGCGCACTTCGGTAATGAATTTTGAAAACGCTATAAGGGGTGCAAGAAATCCTCTGAACAGTTGGGGAAGAATGGATAGCGCATATAATGAAAACGGCGATTATGTGCTTGGCAAAAACGATCTTGACCTTGCAGGCAGATTGGCCCGGGCAGGCAGTGACCACCGCAAGTTTTTGAGAATGATATTTGTTTCCGTTGATATAACTGCACCGCTCTATTGGTGGAAGGAATTTGACACATATAAAGTGGGTACGGTAGCCAACTCCTGCTCGACTATGCACAAGATACATGCAAAGTCCTTTGAACGGGACGATTTTTCCCATGACCGTCTTGATGAGGGCGGACTTGCGGCACTTGACGCTCTCATTGAGTATCTCGAAGGTGAACGACAGAAGTTCTGCGCGAATAAAGAGGATAGACAAAGCTGGCACAATATGATACAACTTCTGCCGTCAAGCTTTAATCAAATGAGAACGGTCACCATGAATTATGAAAATCTGATAAACATATACTACGCAAGAAGGACTCATAAGCTGGCAGAATGGCACACACTGTGTGATTGGATAAGATCTTTGCCATATGCTGAGCAGTTGATACTCGTTAAAGACTGATATGGCATCAAATTGCACAATATCGTCAGAATAAACGTTTAAAATATCATGAAAATGTAGAAAATTGCATTGGCAAGAATATTTTATTCGTTAAACTCTTGACGAACAAAATCAAAAAATATATAATATATATTATACTTTACCAAAATAAAGTTTTATAATTTTTTACGGAGGTTCATAGAAATGAACAGAGTGTATAATTTTTCGGCGGGCCCTTCCATGCTTCCTTTAGAAGTACTCGAAAAAGCAGCATCGGAGCTGGTTTGCTACGGTGAGTGTGGTATGTCGGTCATGGAGATGTCCCATCGATCTCCGGATTATGAAGCAATAATCAATGATGCAGAGAAAATGCTCAGAGATTTGATGAATATTCCCGACAACTATAAGGTGCTCTTCCTTCAGGGCGGGGCTTCAACGCAGTTTGCTGCAGTTCCTCTCAATCTCATTAAGAGAACGGGTAAGGCTGATTACGTTGTTTCGGGACAGTTCTCAGGTAAGGCGTTCAAGGAAGCACAGAAGCTGGGATATGACGTTAAGTGTATAGCTACAACTAAGGACGATAACTTCGATCACGTTCCCGTGATAACCAAGGATATGATCCGTCCCGACGCTTCTTATGTACATATATGCTTTAACAACACCATTTACGGAACAAAGTACGGATATATTCCCGATACGGGAGATATTCCCCTTGTTGCCGATATGTCCTCCTGCATAATCTCCGAGCCTGTTGACGTAAGCAAGTTCGGTGTTATTTACGCAGGTGCTCAGAAGAATATGGCTCCCGCGGGACTCACCCTCGTTATCGTAAGAGAGGATCTCCTTGATTACGCTGAAGAGAAGATGCCCACAATGCTCGAGTGGAAGACCATGGCAGAGAACGGCTCTATGTACAATACTCCTCCTTGTTATACTATCTACATGGCTAAGCTCGTTTATGAATGGATTCTCGACATGGGCGGTCTTGAGGTCATGAAGGCAAGAAACGTAGAAAAGGCAGCAGTTCTTTACGATTATCTTGATAACCAGAATTACTACATCGCTCCCGTTAAGAAGGATAGCCGTTCTATGATGAACGTAACGTTCGTTACGGGCGATGCTGATCTCGATAAGAAGTTTGCTTCCGAGGCGGCTAAGGCAGGTCTTAAGAATCTTAAGGGACACCGATCTGTTGGCGGTATGAGAGCTTCTATCTACAACGCAATGCCCAGGGCAGGAGTTGAGAAGCTGGTTGAGTTCATGAAGGCGTTTGCAGAGGCAAATCCCAAAAACTAAGTAATAGTGAAAAGTGAAAAAGTAAGGTGGATTTCCGCTTGGGCGGAAATCTCCTGCTTTTAATACTAAGAGAGGTATATTAAAATGAAAAATATTCTTTGCTTGAATAAGATCGCTAAGATCGGAACAGATAAGCTCGATCCTAACGAATATAACGTAGGCACTGAGGTGGCAAGCCCCGACGCTATAATGGTTCGTTCCGCCGCTATGCACGATATGACCTTCGAGGGAAATATGGTTGCTATCGCACGTGCGGGCGCAGGTGTAAACAATATTCCCGTTGACCGTTGCGCAGCTGAGGGTATCGTAGTATTCAATACTCCCGGTGCGAACGCAAACGGCGTTAAGGAGCTTGCTATTTGTGCGCTTATGCTCGCTTCCCGTGACGTTGTAGGCGGTATCAAGTGGGCAGATACGCTTGCGGGTACTGCAGACGTTGCAAAGGCAGTAGAGAAGGGCAAGTCTCAGTTTGCGGGTGTTGAGATAAAGGGTAAGACTCTCGGTGTTATCGGTCTCGGTGCTATTGGCGGTTTGGTGGCAAATGCTGCGGTACAGCTTGGCATGAAAGTAGTAGGCTGCGACCCCTTCCTCAGTGTTGACGCCGCTTGGAATATTGATAGCCGTGTTGAAAAGGCAGCTACGTTTGAGGACGTATTTAAGGTTGCTGATTACGTAACGCTCCATGTTCCCGCAACCAAGGATACTAAGGGAATGATCTGCGCAAAGAGTCTGGAAGAAATGAAGGACGGCGTAAGGATCATCAACCTTGCTCGTGCTGATCTGGTTAATTCCGCTGATATCAAGGAAGCCCTCAAGAGCGGTAAGGTAGCGGCTTACGTTACCGATTTCCCCACAGAGGAGACTGTTGGAGTGCCCGGTATCGTTGCAATTCCTCACCTCGGAGCGTCTACCGCTGAGTCCGAGGATAACTGCGCAGTGATGGCTGCTATGGAGCTTGACGAGTATCTGCGTTACGGTAACATCAAGAATAGCGTAAACTTCCCGAATGTTTCTATGCCCATGAGCGGAGATAAGAGAATTTGTGTTCTTCACGCAAATATCCCCAATATCCTTTCTCAGATCACAAGTTCTATTGGCGAGACAGGCGCTAACATTGAGAACATGATGAATAAGTCTAAGGGAGATAACGCATACACGGTCGTTGATGTAACGGGAACAGTTGCAGATGACGTTGTTGCAAAGCTTTCCGCAATTGAAGGCATCGCGAGAGTAAGAGTTATCTAAGCTACATATTGTAATTTCCTTATGAATACGGTTTACCGCATACAGTTCATTCCCTGAATTGTATGCGGTTTTCTGCGTTTAATATAGAGATAAAATAACTTGATTTATTTGAAGTGTTGTGATATAATAATAAAAAGTGAAAATTAACTTGATCTTGAGGTGATAAATTGAGTCCTTCCACTTACATACCAATAATTTTTATGTTCTTGGTCTTATGTATTTTATTGCGAAACAGAAAAGCCGTAATAGCTAAAAAAACAATCAAAAAAAGAAAAACGGAGGATAAAAGGAAAATGATAGAGCTTGCAAAAAGGTTTATTGGGAAAGAGTGTTTAATAAGCGCGTTTGACAGTAATCATCAATTTGAGGGAACTATAGTGGAGGTAAACGACGGCGCTATTTTGATCGAGAATAAGAACGGAAGCGAAGTGATCAATCTTGATTTTGTTATCCGTATCAGAGAATTCCCGAGAAAACCCAATGGAAAGAAAAAGTCGGTAGTTTTAGACTGAAATATTAATCATACTACATATAAAGAAACACGCGAAAGTCATTTGACTTCCGCGTGTTTTGTGCTATTGATCAAAAAAACGGTTAACCTATCTGTAATTATTTTTTCTGTCCGCAAAGATGATTTACAAATTGCTGAGCAGTGCGTCCCGATATACCGCCGTTGCGCATTTCCCAACGGTGAGCCTCAAGAAGTATTTCCTCTCGGGACATACTTATGTCGCCATTCCTCTTAACAAGCTCCATAACGATATCGTCAAATTCATTTCTTGACGGTTTCATGTATCCTATAGATAGTCCGAATCGGTTGACAAGTGACATCTTCTCCTCAATGGTTTCAGAGCGGTGAATGTCTCCATCTATCTCGGAATCCGTTCTGTCCTTCCAGGTTTCCTTAATGAGGTGGCGTCTGTTTGATGTGGCATATATCAATACGTTGTCGGGCTTTGTCTCCACTCCGCCCTCAATGATAGCTTTCAGATATTTGTATTCGATCTCCTGCTCCTCAAAGGAAAGGTCGTCCATATAAATGATAAAGCGATAGTTTCTGTTCTTTATCTCCGAGATTATTCTCGAAAGATAACGGAACTGATGCTTGTATATTTCTATCATTCGCAGACCGCTGTCGTAATATTTATTTACGATAGCCTTGATGCTTGTGGATTTTCCCGTTCCGCTATCACCGTAAAGAAGAACGTTGTTAGCACCTCTGCCATGAACGAATGCTTCGGTATTTTCTATTAGAGCCTTCTTTTGGAGCTCGTATCCAACGAGATCGTCAAGGTTGACAGGCTCCATATTTGTAATGGGGCGCATGGTAACGCTATCGTCTCCTTCAAGACGGAAAGCTTTATTGAGACCGTACATTCCAACACCGTAATCGCGGTAGAAGCAAGCTACGGCGTTAAATACCTGTTCTCCGTCTGTCGCTTGCTCGATTTGAGCGGATAGCGCGCGGACCTTTTCACTGACGTTTTTGTTGTAGATCTGCTCACGCTTGGAAATAGCATGGTAGTTTGAGATAACGGAAAAGCAATTTATGCCAAGCTCGGCTTCAATTCTTGAAAAATCAAAATCAAACAGATCTTTAAATACAGTGAAATCGTTTATAGCGAAAATGTTTACCGTACCCTCCTGCTTGCCTGCCTTTTCGTATGTAAGACTGAATGGGTTTTCATCCGTTATCATAAGATATGTAAGGTAATTATGCCATAGATTGTTGTCAAACCCATATTTTGTAGATACCTCTAAAAGTCTTCGGATCTGAACGTATATCTCGGAGCGAAGCTGCTCGGGTGACGCTTCCTTTTTGTCAAATCGTTCAAAAACATGCCCGAGGGAGGACAGTATGCTATCCTTGTTGGTGTGATTATAAATTATTAGCTTTGATATTTGTCTGTACATATGTTTTACCTCTGATAAAATATAAAGTTATTATACAACCAATAGCTTGAATTGTCAATAAAAACATTAAAAAATGCCCTCGGTAATGAGCCGAGGGCGATCTTTGCGTTAAGCCTTTCTGAGCTTTGATATCATTTCGTTTTTTATTACTCCCGCACACTCCGTTACAAATATCGTTATTACCGCTAAAGAATGAATAATGAAATTTTTAGGAAGAATAAACGGGGTAAAGAAAATGAATAAAAACAGGACAAGATAAAGTCTTTGCTTGAATTTTGGAAGGTCGTCATACGATCTGAGAAACTGCATAAAAGGGATCAGCATGAATATCAGTACGTAAAAATATGAAATACTCGGAATAAGAATGACTATCGAAGAAGCGATAGCGCATCTTGCAAGCTCGGATCTTGTATATATTGCCGTTACCGTTGCTACCAAGAAGACAATTATCAACAGACAAAGATTGATATTGCCGAAAGCCGAGCTATCCGCCGCAGCGGGAGAGAAAACATAAAATATTTTGTAAAGTATAGAGGTGATCGATAAATTATTTCCTGCTATAAGACGCAGGTTGTTTGACATAAAACCGCCAAGATTATCAAAGAAGGGAAGAAAATCGTCCATTCCTCTGAATAGCAAAAACGACAGAAGGAAGATAGTTACAGTGTATATGCCTATCCTAAGCGAAGCCCATATCTTTTTCTTACAAAGAAGAAATACTCCAAAGAAGAGCGGGTATATTTTTATTAGTCCTGCAATCACCAAACACAGATACCCAAGCTCTCTGAGAAATGCGTTTTCGCTTCGGTAAAGAAGAAAGAAGAGCAAAAGAAATATCATGGCGAAATAAATGGTATTTCCTCGCATGACTGTATAAACGAAGGGAGCGGATAAAATGATGATTATTCCGGTTTTGATCGCGGCACGCTGTGGAAGCCTATATATTCCAACCACCGTTATTATTATAAGAGAAGAGCATATAGCGAAAAAAAGAATAAGCGAGATCCAAAATTCTGAATGAAGAATTACACGCGACGTAAGCTCATCAACAGTAAGTGACATATCTGAATATTTAGCAAAAACGCCTTTGCATATCAGAGCGAATGGATAAAGTATCGCTATGGCGATGGGGGGATATGATGAATCCTCAACAAGATAAGGACTTTCCTCAAGAGATACGTTCATTATAAAAACAAAATCTGAAAATATGCCAAGCAGCCAATCAAAGGCATGATTTCCTGACGTGAGAGCGGCATAAGCGTAAACGTAATACAGTATGATACCAAGCATTGCCGCAAAGGTGCCCGCAAGCACGGAGTAGAAAAATATATTTAAAATTCTGTTCTGCTGAGGGGAAAGAGGTTCTTGCTTTGAAAAAAGACGGAAGCCTCTGTGCTCTGTCAGAGTAACGTTTGAATTCATAATATAACCTTTCATTGAATTTTATAAATACACATAAAATTATATCATTTTTCCATGGATATGTCAACTCTTTTTTGAAAAAGCCGCTGAGAGTAACAATTTTCAACACCGCGTAAAAAACACTTGATAATGGTCGAAAAAAATGATATAATTATATGTGTGCAAATACTGTATGATTTTGGAGATTTATATGCCACGTTTTTTCATAAGACAAGATCAGATCGATAATGATATCATAACGCTTCGCGGTGATGACGCTCATCATATAGCCAGATCGTTAAGAATGGCGGTGGGGGAGAATATCACTGTTTGCGATATGCAAGGGAACCAGCATGAATGCCGTATAGAGTCCTTTGACGAGGATAGAGCGGTCACAGTAAGGATATTTTCCACATCTCATTCGGAGACTGAGCCGTGCTGTAGGGTGCGTCTTTTTCAGGCGCTTCCCAAGGGCGATAAGCTTGATACTGTCATTCAAAAGGCGGTGGAATGCGGTGTTTATGAGATAATACCGTTTGAGAGCGAAAGATGTATAGTAAAGGTAAAAAACGATTCTGAAGCGAGAAAGACGGAGCGTCGCAGGCGGATAGCGGAGGAAGCCGCGAAACAATGCGGAAGAAGTATAGTCCCTAACGTAAGAGAAACAGTGACGTTTGAGGAGATGCTTCGTCTTGCCGCTCAAGCCGAGCTGGGCTTGTTTTGCTATGAGGGAGACGGAACTGTTCCTCTCGGAAGAATACTTGATCAGAGTTTTGTCCGCGGAGCGAGCGGAGAGTATCCCGATATTGCAGTGGTTATAGGCAGCGAGGGGGGGTTTTCAATAGATGAAGCAAAAAAAGCTATCGATGGAGGAATGTGCGCTGTAGGTCTCGGTAAACGTATCCTAAGGACAGAAACCGCGCCTCTCTTCGTGCTTTCTTGCATCGTGTGCGCCTCAGAATTAAGGGAATAAATAGATTTTTGACATGTTCAGATTTACTTATTAACTAATTTAAAAGAAAAAAATTGTAAAATTTTATAAAAAATATTTGAAATGCTATTGAAAAATCACAAAAAATAGTTTATAATATAGGGTAATATATACAATCCGAATTTTTTAATAAATTTTTGAGAGGTTTAAAGATATGTCAAACAGGTTATTTCAAGGCGTAATTTATCAGATGAAAGATGCTTTTGACCGTATTATCGGCGTTATCGACGATAACGGCGTGGTCATTTCCTGCTCGGATCTCGGAAAAATGGGAGATATCAGACAAGGAGTTCGCGAGGAGCTTTCTTTCTCAGCTGAGTTCATGGCTGTGGGAGGATATACCTACCGTTACATGGGCACGGGACAGAAGTGCGAGTACATCGTTTTCGTTGAAGGCGAGGACAAGATGGCGGAGAAGATGTCCAAGCTTTTGGCTGTTTCCCTCGGTAACATTAAGGGGCTTTATGATGAAAAGTACGATAAGGGCTCCTTTATCAAGAATATTATCCTTGATAACATTCTTCCCAGTGACATATACATAAAGTCAAAGGAGCTTCATTTCAATACTGAGGAGCTTAGGATCGTATTTCTTATCAAGTTCTTTGGTAAGACAGATATGATGCCCTTCGAGATGCTTCAGAATATGTTTCCCGACAAGTCCAGGGATTACGTCATCAGCGTTGGAGAGCACGATATAGTGCTCGTTAAGGAGCTTGACGCGGGAACTGAAATGAGAGACATAGAAAAGATAGCTGTAAATATCGCGGATACGCTTTCTACCGAGTTCTATACTAAGGTGGCTATCGGTATATCTACAATGGTAGATAACATAAAGGATCTTGCAAAGGCATATCAGGAGGCTCAGGTAGCGCTTGAGGTCGGAAAGGTATTTGAGACTGAAAAGAACATCATAAGCTACGAAAATCTTGGAATAGGAAGACTTATCTATCAGCTTCCCACAACACTTTGTGAGATGTTCCTTCAGGAGGTGTTCAAGAAGGGAAATCTTGAGTCCCTCGACAGAGAAACACTTATGACTATCCAGTGCTTCTTTGAAAACAATCTGAACGTGTCTGAAACCTCAAGAAAGCTTTTCGTTCACCGTAACACTCTTGTTTACAGACTTGAAAAGATTCGCAAGCTGACTGGGCTTGACCTCAGAGAATTTGAGCATGCTATCACCTTTAAGGTAGCTCTCATGGTAAGAAAGTATTTGGATTCTAAGCCTGTTAAATTTTAATTGAATTTGCGGAATACTCCGCCTAAGCGGGGTATTTCGCTTTTGAATGCGTTACATAATTTTTTGACATTTGATTTTTCTGACGTTTCAATGACATATATTGAAATAGAAAAATTTAATGAAAGCGAGATTCTCTTATAATGTGTGAAGAAAACAAAAATAATCCCGATAATTCAGAAATGCTGAATGACAGTAATGGTAACGAGATTGGCGAGACGAATTCTTCTTGTCCTGTTACGGATAATGTAGAGAACAGTACGGATCCCCAATCGGTTTCAAATATCTCCTCTGAGCTTTTGAGCGATAGTGTCGATGCTCAAAGGGAAAGAAAACGCATTCGCGTATCACTTACCACCCTTGTATGTGCTTGTGTTGCGGTTTGCTTGGCAGCCGTAATGCTGACGTTTACCATATGCAGTAGCGTATATCAGTTAAAGCTTGCCCAGGCAAAACATGAGAACACAAACGCCGGTACGCCCACACAGACACTTGGCAGCTTTGACGAGCTTGAGCTTCTCAAGCAGATATTTGAAGCTTATTCGTTTCAAGAGCTGAATGAGGAAGAGATACTTGCCGAGGTCTTAAAAGCCTATGTAAGAGCTACGGGAGATGCCTACGCGGAGTATTATACCGATGAAGAGTATAAGGCTCTTATGGAAAATATGGCTGGAGAGTCTCAGGGGATCGGCATAAACGTAATTAATTCCAAGGTCGAAGTAGGCGGAAATGAATATAAGGCTCTTAAGGTCATAAACGTTATGAAGGATTCTCCCGCTGAAAAGGCAAACGTTAAATTCGGTGATTATATAATAGCCGTAGGTACGGAGGCTGAAAACACCACCTTTAATAAACTGGGATACGACAAAGGACTTTCGATGCTGCAGGGCGTTAAGGGAACCTTGGCGGAATTTATTTCGGTAAGACTTGTTGACGAAGAATACCAAACCATAGCGTTTTCAGTAATGAGGGACGAGTTTAAGACCATGTCTATAATGTCAACGTCAATAGCTGATCCTACCGACGGTTCAAAGATCGGCATAGTAAAGCTTATTCAGTTTGACAGTACAACTCCCACTCAGTTTGAGGAGGCAGTGGATTCCCTCAGAGCGCAAGGCTGCGAAAAATTTGTTTTTGACGTCAGATATAATCCAGGCGGAGAGCTTACCTCCATCGTGGCTGTTTTGAGTTATTTCCTCGATGAGGGAGATACGGTAATAAGTGTAAAGGATAACAAGGGAAAGGGTGATGTAACGTACGTAACTCCCGTTGAATATGACGACGAAATGTATAGCGATGTCTATAAAGAGGACATCGGAAAATACAAGGATCTTATAGGAAGATCGGTGGTTCTTTGCAATGGGAATACAGCCAGTGCGGCAGAACTTTTTGTGGCAAATTTCCGCGATCACAGTCTTGGTACTATCGTTGGCGAGACCACGTACGGTAAGGGAAGTATGCAAAGCTATATGTCGCTTTCGTATTTCGGTTATGACGGAGTTCTCAAAATGACACGTCACATGTACTACCCGCCAAACGGAGAAAGCTACGAGGGGATAGGAATTGAGCCTAATGAGACCGTAGAGTTGTCTGAAGAGGCAAAAAAGTATAATATTTACGATATTTTTGGAAACGCAGATATCGATAATCAGCTTTCCAAAGCAATAAACATTTTAAATAATAACAAGGATTAAGGAGACAGGACAATGGCAGAAAAGCAGAAGTATACAAAAGAAGGCTTTCAGAAGCTTAACGATGAATATGAGTACCTTACAAAGGTAAAGAGAGAAGAGGTAAAGACCGCTATCGCAGAGGCGAGATCCTTTGGAGACCTTTCCGAGAACTCTGAATATGATGAGGCGAGAAATGAGCAGGCAAAGGTTGAGTCTCGCATAAAGGAGCTGGAGGAGCTTATACGCAATGCTGAGGTCACAAGTGACGAGGATATAGACGAAAGCATCGTTGGTCTTGGCTCATACGTAAAGATAATTAAAAACGGCGTTGAGATCGAGTACAGTATAGTTGGATCAAACGAGGCGAATCCTTTTGAAAATAAGATCTCCGATATGTCTCTTGTAGGTAAGTCTCTTATTGGAAAAAGAGCAGGCGATGAGATCGAGGTGAAAACTAACGCGGGTCAGGTCGTTATCAAGGTTCTTGAGGTCTCAAGAGCAAAGTGATCTAAAAAGCATCGGGGGGTAGTCGCATGAGGTCTTGCGATATCCCCCGTTTTTGAAGCAATAGTGAAGAGTTAAGAGGTATATCATGAAGGATACGCAACGGGAAAAGGAATATACCGAGGGGATAGCCATAAAGGGGGGATTCCTCGGTTGGTTAGATAATTACTGGTATCATTATAAATGGGTGACCATAGGCGTTGCTTTTTTTCTTGTGGTCGCTATCATTTGCATAGCGCAATCGTGTAATAAAGAAAAAGACGATCTGATACTTCTATATGCAGGCCCCAATCAGCTTTCAATTGCTGAAGCGGATAAGGTGAGCTCGGCCTTGGAGGCGATAATGCCAGAGGATTTTGACGGCGACGGAAGGAAAAGTGTGGGACTCAGTCTGTATAATATTCTTTCCGCTGAGCAGCTGGAAGCGATAAAAAGCGAGACTGATGCGGAAGGAGAGCACGTTTTCGTTGACAATACGCGCAATAGTAGTCAGTACGATACATATTACGATTATCTGATGACGGGAGAGACCTCTGTTATTATGGTCGATCCGTGGCTTTATGAATCATTGTTGACTGCGGGAAGGCTTGCCAATGTAAAAGAGACGCTTGGATATATGCCCGAATCGGCGTGTAGTGAATACGGTGTGACACTTGGGAATACCGAGTTTTATAAAAGCTATGGCGTGATGCAGCTATTGCCCGATGACACCGTTGTTTGCTTGCTCAAGCCGTATGTGTTTGGAAAAAATAGCGATCAAGAGCATTACGAGCATGAAAAAGAGATGTTCAAGGCAATCGTGTCGTACGGAGATAACGGTACGGCGCAAAACTGACTGAGAGGTACTGACATTGAAACAACGCATATCATCACTTGCATTGCTTTTGCTAACGGCAGTTATATGGGGCTTTGCCTTCGTTGCTCAAGTTCAGGGGATGGCGTACATTGAGCCGTTTACCATGAACGGAGTGCGCTTTTTGATAGGAATAATTTCTTTGCTTCCTGTGGTATTATTTTTTGAAAAAGGAAGAGTATCGGGCGAAGAAAGGAAAAAAACAGTGATCGCGTCATTGGCGGCGGGAGTAGTGCTGTTTTGCGCGTCAAGCCTTCAGCAAATGGGTATAGAGGTAACGGGAAGTGCAGGTATAGCTGGTTTTATTACGGGACTTTATACAGTGCTTATACCTATCGCATGTTATATTTTGTTCAGGCAAAGAACAGGCATTAACGTATGGATAGGAGCTGTGTGTGCCGTTGCGGGCTTGTTTATGCTCTGCTATCGCATAGGCGAGGGCTTATGCTTTGGATATGGAGAGATACTTCTTTTGATAGGCTCTCTTTTCTGGACCGCTCACGTTATAATCATAGATAAGCTTGGAAAAGACATACGCTCTCTCCATTTTGCTTGGGGGCAGTTTGCAGTGTGCGCGGCTCTTGGATTGATATTCATGTTTATATTTGAGGAGCCAAGCCTCGGCTCTATCGTTGACGCAAAATGGTCTATACTGTATTGTGGCGTTCTTTCCTCGGGAGTTGCGTATACGTTACAGGTTGTAGCCCAGAAAAGAGCTGAGCCTGCCATGGCGGCTATTGTTCTTTCTACTGAATCTATGTTCAGCGCCATCGGCGGAGTATTATTTGGTATAGATACGCTTACAGTCCTTGGAGGCGCGGGTTGCTTGCTTATGTTTGCGGGTATCGTGGTATCGCAGATCCCCTTTGCTAAACGAAAAAGCAAAAATAACGTTCCATTGGAGAAATGAATTATTTTCAATGCTTTCGCAAATAATATTTTGCGGAGGTGCTTGTATGGAGCGTAAAAAAAGAGACTTTTTTGTTGGATTTATTACGGGAGCGTGCATTATAGGAACCGTCGCAGCCGTATTGCTTTTGATATTTTTGATATAGATCGGGAAAACAGAAATAATTATGAGACTTGATAAATTTTTAGTGGCGACGGGGTGTTGTACGCGATCGGTCGCAAAAAAGCAGGTAAGATCGGGGGCAGTCACGGTTAACGGATATGCTCCTAAGACGGCTGATGTTGATATTGATCCCGAAACCGATAAGGTATTATTTTGCGGTCAAAGTGTAGTATATAGAAAATATATCTATATAATGCTTAACAAACCCGAGGGATACGTGAGCGCTACCGAGGACGGTCGGGAAAAAACCGTTCTTGATCTTATTCCTTCCGACGCAAGAAGAAAGGGACTGTTCCCATGCGGACGTCTTGACAAAAATACTTTGGGGCTTATGCTAATAACAGACAACGGTGAGTTGGGACACAGGCTTCTTGCCCCTAAGAGCCATGTAAAAAAAATATATAGATTCAGGTCTAAATTTCCGATCTCTGAAACAGATGCTGCACGCTTTGCCGAGGGGCTCGTGCTTGAGGACGGATATGAGACAAAGCCTGCAGAGATAACGCTTGAAGGTGACGGAGACGAGGGTCTTATCACACTCGTTGAGGGAAAATATCACCAAATAAAGCGAATGCTTGAGGCACTCAACAATAAGATAATTTATCTCGAGCGGATACGCTTCGGCCCACTGGTGCTTGACGAACGTCTTTCACGAGGAAAATGGAGATATCTTACCGATGATGAAATAGCCATGCTTGAAAGCCATGGAAAGTAAAAACTAACAAAACAAAAACGGAGAAAAACAATGGACATTATTAAAAAGCTTGCAGAGGAATTTAAAATCAAAGAGGAGCAGGTAAAAAAGACGGTAGCTCTTATCGATGAAGGGAATACCATACCTTTTATAGCCCGTTACCGTAAGGAGGAGACGGGAAGCCTTGACGACGGTCTGCTTCGTGACCTTGACGATAGACTTATATATCTGAGAAATATCGAAAAGCGAAAGGAAGAGGTCAAAAATCTCATAACCGAAATGGGAAAGATGACCGATGAGATAGCACAGGCTATAGACAACGCAGTAACTATAACCGAGGTGGACGATATATACCGTCCGTTCCGTCCTCATAGAAAGACACGTGCGTCCGTGGCGAGAGAAAAGGGACTTGAGCCACTCGCTGCTCTTATTCTTTCTCAGCTTGTGTCATATTCACCATCTATCGAAGAGCAAGCTGAGGGATACGTTGACGAGGAGAAAGGTGTAACAAGTGCGTCAGAGGCACTTGCGGGCGCGTGCGATATTATTGCCGAGGACGTATCGGATAATGCCGAATACAGAAAAACGGTCAGAAAGGTCACCTTTGATACGGGATTTATATATACCAAGGCGGCTAAAGAAGAGGACTCCGTATACGCTCAGTATTACGATTATTCCGATAAGATAAACAAGATACCGTCCCATAGGATACTTGCAATAAACAGAGGAGAAAAGGAAGAGTTTCTTAAGGTGTCCATATCGGTTGAAAAGGGCATCATACTCAATTTCCTTTGCTCTGAGCTTATAACCTGTCCCGCAAGCCCTGCAGTCAAATATATCGAAGCGGCAATAGTGGATAGCTACGATAGACTTATCGCGCCTTCTATTGAGCGAGAGATCAGAAACGATCTGTTTGATGTTGCAGGGGAGGGTGCAATAAAGCTATTTGCGGATAACCTCAAGCATCTTCTTATGCAAACACCGCTTAAGGGAAAAACAGTTCTTGGCTTTGATCCGGGATATATCAACGGTTGTAAAACCGCGGTGGTAGATAAGACGGGTAAGGTGCTTGATACTGCGGTGGTATATCCTACAACCAAGAGTAAGTTCAAGACCGAGGAAGCTGCTAAGATCATCAAAAAGATGGTTGAAAAATATAATGTTGACGTTATTGCGATCGGTAACGGAACGGCATCGCGCGAGAGCGAGCAATTCGTTGCTGAAACGCTCAAGAGCGTGTCTCATGACTGCAAGTATATCATAATAAATGAGGCGGGGGCGTCCGTTTATTCTGCGTCAAAGCTTGCGGCGGAGGAATTTCCGGATTTCGACGTTATGCAGCGTTCTGCGGTATCTATCGCAAGAAGGCTTCAGGATCCCCTTGCGGAGCTTGTAAAGATAGACCCCAAGTCCATAGGTGTGGGACAGTATCAGCACGACATGAAGCCGGCAAGACTTGACGGCGCGCTTCAGGGCGTTGTTGAGGACTGTGTAAATGCCGTTGGCGTTGATATAAATACCGCGTCTTACTCTTTGTTGTCATACATTTCGGGAATAAACGCTACGAGTGCCAAGAACATAGTAAAATACAGAGAGGAAAACGGAGAATTTACCTCTCGAGCCCAAATAAAGAAGGTTCCGAGAGTCGGAGCCAAGGCGTTTGAGCAGTGCGCGGGATTTCTGAGAGTGCCTCAGTCCAAGGAGATACTTGATAATACCGGAGTTCATCCCGAGTCATACGACGCGGCACATAAGCTTATTGCCATGTTTGGGTATACTGAGGAGGATATAAGAGGCGGTAAGCTTTCGGATATTCGCTCAAAGGTAGCGGAGCAGGGGATAGCAAAGGTATGCGAGGCTTGCGGAGTAGGTGAGCCTACACTCGTCGATATAATAACAGAGCTTGAAAAGCCCGGCAGAGATATCCGTGATAATATGACGCCGCCCGCCCTTCGAGCCGACGTTTTGGCAATAGAAGATCTTAAGCCGGATATGGTTCTTGACGGTGTGGTGAGAAACGTTATAGACTTTGGAGCATTTGTGGATATCGGAGTGCATCAGGACGGACTGGTGCATATTTCTCAGCTTTCGGACCGTTATGTAAAGCACCCGTCTGAGGTGGTAAGGCTTGGCGATAACGTTAAGGTAAAGGTCCTCGAAGTTGATGTAAAAAAGAAGAGAATTTCTCTTACAATGAAAAATGTAAAGTGATTTTTTAATTTATTAAAAAACAAGTTGTTGTGCTTTATATCAATTCACACAAAAAACGCATGTTTTGTGCACAATTAACAATATAACTGATAAAATTTTGGGAAATTACCCTCTTTCATTTTTCGCAAAAAATTGGTATAATGTTATAGTACAAAGTATGTATGAAAAATTTCATTCGCTTTAGTTTTTAGGAGGAGTATTCTAAATGGCAAGCTTATCACTCAGACACATTTACAAAAAGTATCCCGGCGGAGTTACCGCTGTATCTGACTTCAACCTTGAGGTTAAAGACAAGGAATTTATCGTATTCGTAGGACCTTCCGGATGCGGAAAGACAACTACTCTTCGTATGATCGCAGGTCTTGAGGAAATCACCGAGGGTGAGCTCTTTATCGGTGACCAGCTCGTAAACGACGTAGCACCTAAGGATAGAAAGATCGCGATGGTTTTCCAGAACTACGCTCTTTATCCTCATATGTCAGTTTTTGAGAATATGTCCTTCGGACTTAAGCTCAATAAGACACCTAAGGAAGAGATCAAGCGCCGCGTTGAAGAGGCAGCAAGAATCCTCGATATTACCCACCTTCTTGACAGAAAGCCTAAGGCTTTGTCCGGTGGTCAGAAGCAGCGTGTTGCGCTCGGACGTGCTATAGTTCGTAATCCTAAGGTCTTCCTTCTTGACGAGCCTCTTTCTAACCTCGATGCTAAGCTTCGTGCAGCCATGAGAACTGAGCTTACAAAGCTCCATGCTCGCGTTGGTACTACATTCGTATACGTAACCCACGACCAGGTCGAGGCTATGACGATGGCTACGAGAATCGTTGTTATGAAGGACGGTCTCATTCAGCAGGTAGATACTCCTCAGAATCTTTATGACGCTCCCTGCAACATCTTCGTTGCAGGATTTATCGGAACACCTCAGATGAACTTCATCACAGGTCAGCTTGTTAAGAAGGGTGAAGACGTATTCTTCAACTTTGAAGACGTTTCCATTAAGCTTCCCGAGGAAAAGGCAAAGGCTCCTGAGCTTGCTGATTACATCGGCAATGAGGTAGTAGTAGGTCTTCGTCCCGAGGCTATTTCCGATGATGCAAAGGCTGTTGAGGCTAACCCCGAGACATCTATTGATGTTAATGTTGACGTAACCGAGCTTATGGGTGCTGAGATTTATCTCTACCTTAACATCGGTGAGACCAACATGATCGCTCGTGTTTCTTCTCGTTCTCAGTCCAGAGCAGGACAGAATATCAAGGTTGCATTTGATATGTCCAGACTTCACATCTTTGATAAGGATACAGAGCGTTGCATTATTCACTGATTTGAATGCGTATTGCGTTTGCCGATCTTATCGGCAAACGCAATAGTTTTATAAAATAAAAAAATATGGGATTTTTTGTATTTGAATGGAGTTTGTTATGAAAAACGTTTGGAAGATGATTATAGCTTTTGTCTTGGTTGCGTGTATGGCTTTGGCGGTTATTGCGTGCGATTACGATGAGATTGTTTGTAACGGAGACTCGAATAACAGTGGAGAAAACGTTGGTGATAGCAACGGGACTGTGGACAATGAAGACAATGCAGGCGAAAGCGGATCACAGGATAATGAAGCGGATAGTGGTTCTAACGGATTAGACGCGCCCGGTGCCAATACCGAGGGCGGTTGGAGTCAATTATATCCTGCGGGTTAAAACAATGGCTGTACCGAGTAGCTTTTCTTGCTCGGTACAGCCTCTTTTATTTCTTTTTTCTTCTTTTTGGTATGGAGTTTACTCCTAATAGTGCTCCTAATATGGACACAACGATAAAGGACAGTCTTATCAATAGCTCCACGGGGAATGACAGATTTGATGAAATAGAATCACTAAGTAAAAGTGCTATGAGAAAAAATATAATACACATCAGTCCGCCGCTAAGTGCCCCGCAGGGAATTGCCGCGGCTTTTTTCTTTGAAGCGGCAAAACCAACGATGAAATATATTAAAATATTACACACAACTGAAAGCGGAGAGATAAGCTTGTTTGGATCGCTTGAAAGCATACATATAAGAGAACATATCAGAAGCAATATAATGGCAGAGACCGTACCTGTTGCCACGCCAAATAATGATGCGCGCATAACACCGGCAGAGGCAGTTGCTCTGGACGACGATGAATGAGCTTTTTTGTTTGGAATTTTGCTCTTCATTTTAAGATTCCTCCGTAAATAATATTCATTATAATTATATGATAAGTATGTTTGGGATAGAATAATATTTGACATTAACAAAAAATTAACAAACTAAAGCTTTGGAATCTATTGAAAAAAAGTACAAATTGTGTTAAAATGGATTAAAATTGGGGTAGAAGGTTTGTTTTGAAAATGGGCCTTGAATTTTCCCGAAAAAATAAAAAAACGGAGGCAATTTATGGTACAAATTGACGAAAAAGTGTACGGCTCGTCGAAGGCTAAGATTGAAGCGATCTTCGATCAGGGAACCTTTGTTGAATTGAGCGCTTACACTAAGCGTCACGACTCTCAAAGCGATTTTGAGGGTGTGGTTTGCGGCTATGGTTCTGTAAACGGCAAGCTTGCGTTTGCGTTTGTTCAGGATAGTGGAAGAACCAAGGGTGCATTCAGTGAGAGACACGCAAAAAAGATCATTGACATGTATGCACTTGCGGTTAAGAACGGAGCGCCTGTTATTGGCGTATTTGACAGCGCCGGCGCTGTAGTTTATGATGGAGCGTCTGCTCTTGCGGCATACGGAAGAGTTATGAAGGCGGTTTCCGAGGCTTCTGGTGTTATTCCTCAGATAGCCGTTGTTGACGGTATTTGCGGAGGCTCAAGCGCAGTCGTTGCCTCTATGTTTGATATGACAGTGACTGTTAAGGACAAGTCCTCTCTCTATGTTAATCCTCCATTCGTTGTAGGTAAGGAAAAGGGAAGCGCTTCTCACGCTGCGGTGGCAGGTCTTTCTGCTTATGTGGCAGACGATGAAGCAAGTGCTTACGCAACTGTAAGAGAGCTCGTTACTGTTCTTCCTCAGAACAATGCTGACGCTTCTCTTATGGAAACGTGCGACGATCTTAACAGAGCGAGTGCGTTTGACGCAGAGAACTATAAGTCAGATGAGCTTGTTGCCACACTGGCGGACAATGGAAGCTTTATCCGTCTTTATAAGGAATATGCGGAGAATATGCTGCTTGGCTTTGCAAGCTTCGGAGGAGTAGTTGCGGGTGTTGTTGCTTCTGATAACGCCAATGGCGGAGTGCTTGACATTAAGAGTGCAAGAGCGGCTGCAAAGATTGTATCTTTCTGCGATAGCTTTGGAATGCCTGTTGTAACTCTTGTTGATAGTTGCGGACTTGAGGTTAGTGGTGAGGCTGAGGATGAAGCTTACGCTTCTGAACTCGCAAAGCTTGCTTACGCATACACTGCTTCCGAAAACGCTAAAGTAACTGCCGTTGTAGGAAAAGCATACGGTGCGGCATTTACGCTCCTCGGCTCAAAGGCTGTTGGTGCAGATATGGTATACGCACTTCCTACTGCTACTATCAGCGTTCTTTCTCCCGAGGCTTCTGTTGCATTCGTATGGAACGATAAGGTCGGTGAAAAGTCCCGTGAAGAGCTTGAGACTGAGTGGAAAGAAAAATGCGCTTCCGCGGCTGATGCGGCTGACAGAGGCGAGGTGGACGATGTAGTAGAGCCTGCCGAACTTCGTAAGAGGATCTGTGCGGCGCTTATGATGCTTGCGACTAAAGCGGACGGCAAGCCTTCTCGCCGTCATGCAAATATGCCTCTTTGATAGGAGGTAACTCATGTTGTCTAATTTATCAATGATGCCAAGTGCGTTGGCGCTCACTTACGAAACTATAGAGCTGATGTGGCAGACCCCATTGTTGGGAATAGGAATGGTTTTTGCGGTGTTAGCTATTCTTTGGGGTGTTCTTGCGATATTTAAGTTTGTTTTTGCGGGTAAGACGCCTAAGGAACCTAAGCCTGTTAATGTAAAGCCCGTGGAGCAGACTTCCGTGCAGACGGTAGCTCCCGCTCCTGTGGCGCAAAGCAATGACGCAGAGCTTGTCGCGATCATCACTGCTGCTGTTGCAGCATATATGGCAGAGGAGGGAACGGACGCGTATAGCGGAGGTTTCCGTGTAGTTTCCTTTAAGAGAGTGCGAGGCGGTCGCACGTGGAATACAAAATAAGTTAATTTTGATGAAAGGTTTAGAGGATAAAAATATGAAAACTTATAATGTAACAGTAAACGGCGTAACGTATGCCGTACAGGTTGAAGAGGTTGGCGCGGCTTATGTACCTGCCGCACCTGTAGCAGCTCCCGCACCCGTAGCAGCTCCTGCTCCTGCAGCAGCTCCCGAACCCGCTGCAGCTCCTGCGGCTCCCAAGGCAACAGGCAGCGCAGGCGCAGTTTCCATAAAGGCACCCATGCCCGGTAATATCATGAAGGTCAACGCAAAGGTTGGCGCGGCTGTTAAGAAGGGCGACGTTCTCGTAGTCCTTGAAGCAATGAAGATGGAAAACGACGTATGCGCTCCTCAGGACGGTGTTGTTGCAAGCGTTGAGGTGGCTCAGGGCGCAACAGTTGAGACTGACGCGGTTCTCGTAACCCTCAACTGATTTTCCGACCATAAAATGTATGAAAGGAAAACAGTTGTATGCTTGAAACAATAAAAAATTTCTTGGACACGACCGGAATAGCACGACTGTTTGAAAATGAGAATTGGTGGCAGACGGCAGTAATGTTTCTCATTGCTTTCGTTCTCGTTTATCTGGCAATAGTTAAAAAGTTTGAGCCATTGCTCCTTCTTCCGATCGCTATAGGTATGCTTCTCACGAACCTTCCCGGTAGTGGAATGTTCCATCTTGATCTGTTTATCCCCGCACAGGAAGCAGTTGACGCGTTAGAAGCCGCGTATGCAGATAAGATCTTGTCGGTTGCTGAATATCAGCAACTGCTTGGACACGGAATCGATGTGGATATGTTCTTTAGCGGTCTCGTTGATGCCGAGTTTACACAGACGGCGTATGAAGGTCTTATGGAATCGCTTACGTCTGTAAATTACGGTGACGTGCTTCACCACGGCGGTCTGCTCGACCTCCTATATCTTGGTGTTAAGCTTGGTATCTATCCTTGCCTTATCTTTATCGGTATTGGCGCTATGACAGATTTTTCTCCCCTTATTTCCAATCCGAAAAGCTTGCTTATCGGTGCGGGCGCACAGTTTGGTGTATTCGTGGCGTTTACAGGGGCGTTGCTTCTCGGTTTTACTCCCGAGGAAGCGGCATCTATCGGTATAATTGGAGGAGCTGACGGTCCTACGGCAATTCTTGTAACCAAGACTCTTGCTCCCGCGCTTCTCGGTGCTATCGCTATAGCGGCGTATAGCTATATGGCGCTTATTCCCATGATCCAGCCTCCATTTATGAAACTGTTTACTACCAAGAAGGAGCGTCAGATAAAGATGACCGCACTTCGTCAGGTATCAAAGACGGAAAAGATACTTTTCCCGATAGTGGTTACCTTTGTGGTAGGACTCATAATTCCCGATGCGGTCCCGTTGGTAGGTTGCTTGATGTTCGGCAACTTGCTCAACGTTTGCGGAGTTACTGACAGACTTTCCAAGACTGCTCAGAACGAGCTTATGAATATCGTAACCATATTCCTTGGAATTACCGTTGGCGCAACGGCAAGTGCTGAGAACTTCCTGCGTAAGGAAACACTCTTTATCATAGCTCTCGGTCTTGTGGCTTTCTGCATATCTACGTGTGGCGGACTTATTACCGCAAAGATAATGAACTGGATCACAGGCGGAAAGATCAACCCTCTTATCGGTTCTGCGGGCGTTTCCGCGGTTCCTATGGCGGCGAGAGTTTCACAGAAGGTAGGTCAGGCAGAGGATCCCTCCAACTTCCTTCTTATGCACGCAATGGGTCCCAATGTTGCGGGTGTTATCGGTTCTGCGGTTGCCGCAGGCGTGTTCCTGTCAATGTTTGCGTAATAAACTTTAGGAGGTAATTAATTATGGCACAGGTTAAAATAACAGAAACCGTTCTCCGCGATTCGCATCAGTCGCTTATCGCAACGAGAATGACAACGGAAGAAATGCTTCCCATACTTGAAAAGCTTGATAAGATCGGTTATCATTCACTTGAGGCATGGGGCGGAGCTACCTTTGACTCATGCTTGCGTTTCCTTAACGAGGATCCTTGGGACAGACTTCGCAAGATCCGTGCAGGCGTTAAGAACACAAAGCTTCAAATGCTTTTCCGTGGACAGAATATTCTTGGATATCGTCACTATTCCGATGACGTGGTTGAATACTTCGTTCAGAAGTCTATTGCTAATGGTATCGATATTCTCAGAATATTTGACGCACTTAACGATCCCCGTAACCTTGAGACTGCAATAAAGGCAACAATCAAGGAGCAGGGACACGTTCAGGCAGCTATCTGCTACACCACAGACCCTGAGAATAAGATATACACTACAGAGTATTTCACTAACTACGCAAAGACCCTTGAGAATATGGGCGCAAACTCCATTTGTATCAAGGACATGTCAGGACTTCTTAAGCCCTATGACGCGTATGAGCTTGTGAAAGCTCTTAAGGAGACCGTTAAGGTTCCGATCCAGCTCCATACTCACTACACCTCAGGACTTGCTTCCATGACCCTTCTTAAGGCTATCGAGGCAGGTGTTGACGTAGTTGATACGGCTATCTCTCCCATGGCTATGGGTACGTCTCAGCCTCCTACGGAGTCGCTTGTCGCAACTCTTGCAGGTACTGAGTACGACACAGGAATAGACCTGGGTCAGCTTGACGAGATCACCAAGTATTTTGCTCCCCTTCGTGAGAAATATCTTGCAAGCGGACAGCTTGATCCCAAGATGCTTAAGGTTGACGTCAATGCACTCATCTATCAGGTTCCCGGCGGAATGCTTTCCAACCTCGTTTCTCAGCTTAAGCAGGCAGGTAAGTCCGATAAGCTTATCGACGTGCTTGAGGAAGTACCGAGAGTAAGAGCAGATTCGGGCTATGCGCCTCTTGTAACTCCTTCTTCGCAGATAGTTGGTACACAGGCAGTGTTCAACGTTATCGGCGGTGAGAGATATAAGATGGTAACTAAGGAGTTCAAAGGACTTGTTCAGGGTCAGTACGGTAAGACTCCCGTAGAGATCGATGAAGATTTTGCAAAGAAGATCATCGGCGATACAGAGAGAATTACTTGCCGCCCTGCAGATAAGCTTGCTCCCGAGCTTGATTCGCTTCGTGAGCAGATCAAGCCTTATCTTGAGCAGGACGAGGACGTTCTTTCTTATGCGCTCTTTGAGCAGGTAGCGCTCAAGTTCTTTGAGTACAGAAAGGCAAAGAAATACGGTATAGATGCCGATAACGCAGACGCGTCTCTCGGTATCCATAACGCTTAAATAAAAAAACGAGATGTGAATTTTTTCACATCTCGTTTTCTTATTCATTCCAAAGCTCGTGCTTGCCTGTGGAGATCATTGAAGCGCCTGAGCCGAGGGCGTGAAATATTTCTTCCTTTTGCTCAATAAGCCCGCCCGCAATGATGGGAATATTAATGTTCGCCTTTATTTTACTGATCGCTTTGTAAGCAATTCCTGGCATTATCTCAACCATATCTGCCTTGGACGTCCTAAGCGTTTCCAAAGCAGTGTCCACCGATCGGGAATCTATCATAAAAAATCGTTGCACCGAAGAAATTCCGCAGTCTGAAGCGGCTGAAATAATATTTGATCGAGTGCTGATAATACCGTCAATATTCTTTGTGGCAAGATAGCGAACGCCCGCGGCGTCCTTACTAAGACCGTCAACAAAATCCATATGTACGTAAAGCAGTTTACCTTTCTCATGTACACGAGCAGCGTACTCCTCCACGGTGAGTATGTTTGCGCTCAGCATGAAGATCGTCTGTATCTCAGACGCAAGAGCAGCCTCGAGATCCTCCTCGGATTTTATTGCCGCAATGATTGGATAATTTTCGTAGTCAAGCATACATGCCGCCTTTCTCAGCCATTTTTAAGTCGCTCAAAAATACTTCTTTCCGTGGCTGCCGCATTGAAGAAATTAAATATTTTTGCAGTTTGCTCGTCGCAATCAAAGATAAAATAGGTTTTTTTGCCGTTATCACTTTCAAAAAAGCACACACAAGGGTTTTGTGAGGCTTTGGAGGGAATACCGTCTATTAACCTGTCGCCGTCGTCAGGAGCAATTTTTGAGGAAGTACCGTCATTGTATGGAAAAACCGAGATCATAGATTTGATATCAGCCTCAAGAACTACCTTGCGGCGGCTCTTGCCGTATATTTTTGAAAAGGTCAATGTGCCCGCCATAAATGAGTATTCATATTCAACGCAGGTGTATTTCCACGTGAGAAGCACCGCAACAACTACCGAAAGGGGAGCGAGCAAAAGCATGGCAGAATTAAGACCAAATCGAATAGCAGCAACAAACCAAGCGCTGAATATAACCAAATATAAAAATATCACCAAGAGCTTGCTAAGAAGCCACTTGCCCTCAGCGCGCCTTTTCAAAACTCTCTCATAAGACTGAATATCCGCCATACGTACCTCCAAAAGTATCTACCATAATTATAAAGCAAAACGCCTTCAAAGTCAATATAAATGTCAAAAAACGCCTGCAACTTATAAAAACAACGTGGAAATTAAATAAAAATCTACAATAAGATAATAATTTCTATCAATTATTTTGTTTTTCTTAACAAAAAGACTTGTCTTTTTGCTGGGGGTGTGATATAATTAATAAGTATATGGCATTTTATATTATTGCTTATGGAGGCAAACCGTGAAAATATTTTTGATCGTTACAAAATCCGAAACAATAATTAATTTTCGTAAAGGCTTGATTGAATGTTTGATGTCAAGGGGACATGAGGTTAGCGTAATTGCCCATGATGAAGATCGAAAAGAAGAGGCTTTAGCGCTTGGAGTTGATTTTTATTGTGTAAAACAAGATAACCGCGGCTTAAATCCCTTTGCTTTTTTGCGTTATAAAAAGGATATTACAAAAATTTTAGAGGACAATAAACCTGATATTGTATTTACATTTCAGGTTAAGCCCAATACCTTCGGAGTGCAGGCAGCCAAGGCAGCGAAGATTGAGAACATATATTCAATGGTAGAGGGCGCGGGAGACGTATTTATAGATAATTCGCTGAAATGGAAGTTTGTTCGTTTTGTTGTTTGCGCGCTTTATAAGCAGTCCTTCAAAAATGCCAAGAAAGTGTTTTTCCTGAATAATGACGACAAAGCGGAATTTATTGCTCGAAAGCTTGTTAAAGAGGAGCAGTGTGAGATAATACACGGAATTGGCGTTGATTTGGAAAGATTTGATTTCAGACCCGTGAAGAATTACCGAACTTTTTTAATGGTTGCCCGTATGCTTAAGACTAAGGGCATATTTGAATACTGCGAGTGCGCGAGAATAGTAAAAAAGAAGTATCCCGACGCGGTTTTTAATTATCTTGGCGCGGAGGGCTCGGTAACGCTTGAGGATATTAAAGAATACATAGACGACGGAAGTATTAATTATCTCGGAACGACAAGCGACGTCAGACCGTATTTGGAGGATTGCACTGTCATGGTGCTGCCGAGCTATAGAGAAGGCATGTCCATGTCAACCATGGAAGCCGAAGCAATCGGAAGGGCAATAATTACAAGCAATGCTGTTGGTTGCAGAGATACAGTTGTTGATGGATATAATGGATTTTTAGTTGAGATCAACGATTATAATTCAATGGCTGAGAAGTGTATTTATATTATTGAACACAAGGAAGAAGCCGTTCAAATGTGCGATAATAGCAGAAAATTTGCTGAGGAGCAGTTTGATAAAGATGTTATAAATGAATACGTTGCTAATATACTTGACTTGCAGTTTGCAAATGAAACAGTTAAAATATAAATTGTTAAGAATTTAAAGAGGAACTATTACTTATGGAAATTTCAAAAAGATTGGCAAAACAGGACTCTGTGGCTAAATTTTTCTTTTTGCTTTTTTGGTTGTTGAAGCCATTTTATATAAGAGCAAGTGGAACTATACAAATTGGAGACATATGCTTGGTAATTGCCGTAGCGTTGATACTATTAAGAGGATATATTAGAATAAACCTTATAGATGTAAAATTTTATATATTTTTTGGATTTGTTCTTCTTGTAAATTTAATATATTTTATTAAATTAGACGATTTTATATTTTTGAAGTCAACGTTGTTTTTCTTGTTTAATTTATTGGCAATATACGGTTTTAGGGAACTTATTAATGACGATTATTTTTTATACAAATTAGATAAGGTCTTAAAACTCAATTTGTTGATACAGTTGTTTTTGTATTTGTTAGATTTAGGAAGATTGCAATCCGAAGGTAGATATATGGGAACATATAATGACCCTAATCAGCTTGGATTTGCAATATTAACTACCTATTGTTTGATTTACTGTATAAACAGAAAACTTAATATAAAGGGGAAATGGATATTTTTTATCATAGCATCCTTTATGATATACGTAACTTCTTCTATGGGAATGCTTCTTGGAATGCTTATACTGTTTGTCTGTGAGCAATATTTTAGAATTTCTGTAGTAAAAAAAGAGTATAAGCTTGTTTATACCTTTTATTTAATGTTTTTAACAATAGGTTTGCTTTTAATAGCAAGTATGGGAATTCTTGCTATTAGTGGCAATTTAAAAGGAAATTTTTATATCTTTGATAGACTTCTTTATAAATTGGATAAGGGAGATACGTTTTTAGAAAGTTTTATTATAGACAGATTTTTATATCCTATTGTTAACGCTCCTAAATATTTGCTTCTTGGAAGCGGTGAAGGATTAATGATACGATTTGCTCCAAAAGAAGGTGAGCCTCATTCAACGTGGCTTTCAATATGTTTTTACTATGGAATAATTCCGTTTTTATTCCTGTTAAGTTGGGTAAAGGATAATCTTAGAAAAATAGATTATTATGTAATTCCCGTATATGCGTGTGTATTTATTGAAGCTTTAACCTTGATAAACCATAGACAACCTTCATTTTGGCTTTTGATTGTTTTGGGAAGCGTATTAACAAGAAAAAAGAGAGAAGATAATTTTATATCAAATAATTATGAAAAACAAAATTTGGTGATAAAAAATGAACGTAATAAAATTCAGCATAATAATTCCAATATATAATGTTGAAAAGTATTTGAATAAATGTGTAGAAAGTGTTTTAAATCAAACTTATCCTAATATCGAAGTGATATTAGTTGACGACGGCTCGACAGACAATAGCGGAAAGATATGTGATGAGTATGCCCAAAAGGATACTCGTATAAAGGTAATACATAAGGAAAACGGCGGGGCGGGGAGCGCCCGCAATGAAGGGTTAAAACATGCAAACGGTCAATACATAAGTTTAATTGACGGCGATGACTGGATTTCAGCAGATTTATTTGAAGATGCTTGCGAAGCTTTAAAACAAGATCCTTTGGATATTTTTTGCTTTGATTATTATGAGGCAACTGAAAAGCAATTCGTGGAAAAACATACTTGGTTATCAGAAGGATATTACGACAAATCAAGAATGGAGAAAGAAATTTACCCCAATCTGATTAGAAACATCAATGGTAAAAGGGTTCCGCCAAATTTGTGCTTTAAAATATTCGCAAGAAATTTGTACGAAAAATTTCAAAATATAGTTGACTCTTCTATACGAATAGGTGAAGATGAATGCGTTTGTTTGCCGTGTGTTTATAATGCTAATAACATATATATTTCTCATAAATGTTATTATTATTACAGACAAAACAATTTATCGGTCACCAAAGCTCGTAAAGAATATCCGTGGACAGATATACCCTTGAGAGTAAATACATATAGAAAATATCTGCCTATCAATGAGTACGATTTTGAAAATCAAATAAATCGTTTGATAGTTCACGAGCTTTTTAACATTGCCTTGTCATATTTGCGAACCGATAGACCTTATAAAGAAACAAAAAAAGAAATAATAAGTAATTTTAATTCTGATTTTTATACTGAGGCAATATCGCATTGTAAGTATAAAAATAATATTAAAGAACAGTTGGCAACGTTTGCCGTCAGACATAAAAAAATATTTATGATTTATCTATATGCAAAGCTTTTTAGATAAAAAGGTGGTAGTATGGATTCTCTTGTTTCAATAATAATTCCCGTATATAATGTTGAAAAATATTTGCCAGAGTGTCTTGAAAGTGTTATAAATCAAACCTATAAAAATCTTGAAATACTCTTGATAGACGACGGCTCACCAGATAACAGCGGAAAAATATGCGATGAATATGCAGAAAAGGACGCAAGAATAAAGGTAATACACAAAGAAAATGGGGGAGTATCCTCGGCACGAAATCTTGGTTTGAATATTGCAACTGGAGAATATATTACCTTTATTGATTCCGATGATTTTGTAGACGAGCATTATGTGGAATACTTATATAATGATCTTACATCTCAAAGCTCGGATATGTCCTTTTGTGGATTTTCAAAACATTTTGGACAAACTACAGAAAAATATGAGGAATGCTTTCCCAATAAATTGAACATCGATTTTAAAAACATGGACTTTGAACGATTTTTTCATAGCTTTTTTCAATTTAATAACACTGTTTTTGGTTCAATATGGAGAGTTCTATATAAAAAAGATGTTATAAAAAACATTCTCTTTAACAGTAATATAAAAATCTCTGAGGATTTAGTTTTTGTACTTAACTGCATATTTAAATGTAAAAGTATTTCACATATAGAGGACAGTTTGTATTTTTATAGGGTAAATAATCAATCTGCTTGCAGATCTTATAAGCGAAATTATTTGCAAAGCCAGCTTGCACTTGCTGATGAATTGAAAAAACTGTTTTGTCGATTTGACGACGGTGATACAGAAAAACTTTTTGATACGTATCGCGCATTATTGTGTTATTATTGCTTTTCCAATGAAATAAAATTCAAAGGGAATACCAATAGGCGCGAGAATATCGGCAAGATCAGAAAAAGCGAATTGTATAGGTACTTTAATTTAAAAAACTGTGTGAAAATAGATAATTTCAAGGCAAAAATAAAGTTCTTGATAGTGTGGGGACTTGTTAAATTAAGATTAATGTGAGGTGGTATCAATGATAGGAATACTAACTTTTAATCGTGCCATTAATTATGGCGCAGTGCTGCAAAGCTTTGCGTTAAAAGAGAGCCTGTCAAAATATAATAGTTGTGAAATAATTAATTATAAAAATGATCTGATAGAGAAAGCTTATGATTTTTCAAAAGATATTTTTCTTGAAAGAATGTATAAGAAGATTACAATCTCCAAAAAGATATCTGAATTCAATAGCTTTATTTCTGAGATTTCTTCAAAAAATATCTACGATATTAACACAATTCATACAATCAAACATAATAAACTTGTGTGTGGTAGTGATCAGGTTTGGAATTTTAATTGCTCTGGTAACGATACCACATATCTTTTGAATGGCTTTGAAAACGCAAAAAAGTATTCTTATGCGGCAAGCTTTGGTGTATCTCGGTTGCCTGAAGATCAAGTGGAGATTTTTCGCGACAGTCTTTCGGAATTCAAATATATTTCTGTGCGTGAAGAAACGGGCAAGAAAATTTGCAGGGAACAGTTGGGACTTGACGCAGAAGTTGTTGTTGACCCCACCTTACTGTTGACGAAAGCGGAATGGAAGGATAAATTAAATATTCAAACCAAGCAGAAAAAGTACGTTCTTATATATGCTTTCGATAACAATGATTTGATAAAAAAAGTAGCAAAGAAAATAGCCAAGGTCTACGGTCTTTCCATTTACAATTTGGCTATTAGCGGAAGAGATTTTTTTGGAAATAAATTGTTTAAGAATGCGGGACCGCAGGAATGGGTTTCTCTGTTTTATAATGCAATCTTTGTGGTTACCGATTCTTTTCATGGTACGGCATTTTCCATAAATTTTAATAAACCATTTTATACATTTGCAAAAAATGACAGAAAATCCCGTATTGTTGATATATTAGAATTAATGGGGCTTCAAGATAGGCTTATTACTTGTGAAGAACAGGTAAATACAGAAAATATTATTGATTATAAACAGGTAAATAAACGTCTTGAAGAAGAGCGTCAAAAATCATTGGCTTATATTGAGAGAATAGTGAATGACTGAAAGTAGAAGTAAAAAATTTTTTTATAATACCTTGTTTACGGCATTGTTGCAGATAGCCAATATTATTTCAATGCTTATAGTTCCTCGGTTTATGTTGAAATATTATGGTTCAGAGATCAATGGTCTTGTAACGTCTGTAACACAGTTTATTACATATTTCAATCTTGTAGAAGCAGGACTTTCCAATGCGGCAATATTTGCTTTATATAAACCGCTTGCAGATAAAGATAGTAGACGAATAAGTTCTATAGTTTCGGCAGCAAGAAAATTCTATTTTCAAGCAGGGTATATTTTTGTTTCTTTAACTATTGGATTGGCTGTTTTTTATCCTTTATACGTAGGTATCGATTCTTTTTCCCCATATCTTGTTGCTTTGTTGGTTATAGTTTTGGGTAGCAACGGATTTCTTGAATTTTTTACACTTGCGAAGTATAGAGTTTTGTTAACAGCAGATCAGAAAACGTACGTTGTTTCTGCTTCGTCAATTATACATATTTTATTGCAAACGCTTATAATATCACTGCTTGCTACTCTACGTATAAATATCGTTATTGTTCGTGCGGTTGCTATTTCATCTATTTTGTTGCGTAGCATAATTCTTTCAACTTATTGCAAACGAAAGTACAAAAATGTTGATTATAAAGCAACACCCGATATGAAAGCGTTAGATAAACGTTGGGACGCAATGTTTTTGCAAATATTGGGCGCGATTCATCAAGGGACAACCGTTGTATTGCTTACAGTAATTGTAAAAGATCTTGCGCTTGTTAGTGTATACGCAGTATTTAACGTTGTGGTTAGTGGACTCAATAGTGTAATGGGAATTTTTAATTCTGGATTGTCAGCTTCTTTTGGCGAAGTAATTGCTAAGGGCGAAAAAACAACATTACAGCGAGCCTATAAGGAATTTGAATTTGGTTTTTATATGGTAATGACATTTGTTTTTGCCGTTGCGTTTGTTATGATCATGCCCTTTGTCAAATTATATACTTCTGGAATAACAGATGCGAATTACAATATGCCAATAGTTGGCTTTCTTATGGTTTTAAACGGATATATGTATAATATAAAGAATCCTCAAGGAATGCTAGTAATGTCTGCAGGAATGTATAAAGAGACAAAATGGAGAACATTTACTCAAGGAGCTATTGCTGTAGTCGGAGGTATAGTTTTAGCATTTCCGTTTGGAATCTATGGTATTTTAGTTGCTGCGCTATTATCGAATATTTATAGAGATTTTGATTTACTTATTTTTTCTGCCAAAAGAATTACGGGACTTTCTCCGTTGTGGTCTTTCAAAAATGTATCTAAAAGCTTGCTAATATTTGTTTTAATTATATTACCGTTTTTCTTTATTAATATAAACATATCTTCTTGGACCATGTGGATAATTATAGCATGTAGTGTTTGCGCATATGCTGCAGTGGTTATTGTTACAATCGTAGTGATCTTTGATTTTAAAATGCTAAAAAGTATATTTGTACGTTTAAAAAGAATATTTATTAGAGGATAGAGATGATTGATTTAAATAAGATTAATTGTACGGGGTGCTCTTCGTGTTACAATGGTTGCCCTGTCGGTGCAATTAAAATGGTAAGCAATGAAAAAGGTTTTTTGTACCCTCATATTGATGAAACGAAATGTATTCAGTGTGAATTATGTGTAAAAATTTGCGGTGCCGAAAATAAAGTTGTTTACGATGTGCCTGTGCATACATATGCTGTTAAGCATAAAGCTCTTGAGGAAAGAATGAAAAGTCAGTCGGGCGGTGCGGCATATGTTTTATCTAAACATATTATAGAAGTTGGTGGAGTTGTATACGGTGCAATAATTGATAAAGATTTTTCCGTTTGTCACTCCCGTGCCGAAACGATTGAAGAGTTGGAAAAATTCAGAGGGTCAAAATACGTACAAAGTGATTTGAAAAATATGTTTTCTTTTGTAAGGGAGGATCTTAACGGAGGAAGAACTGTTTTATTTACAGGTACACCTTGTCAAATAGCCGGATTGAAATCTTTTCTTGTCAAAGATTATGATAAATTATATACCGTTGATGTTATTTGCCACGGAGTACCAAGTCCACGTGTTTGGAGCGATTATTTAAAATGGCAAGAGAATTGCCATAATAAAGAACTTAAAAAAGTGTTTTTTAGAGATTTAACGTTGAAGTGGGGCGCAAGTAACGAAGCATTATATTTTAGAAACGACAAAAGACTGTATAATATTTATGCAAAAATTTTTTATTCTCGCAACGCTTTTAGAGACAGTTGCTTTGAATGTTCTTTTGCAAATTTGAAAAGACAGTTCGATATTACAGTTGGTGATTACTGGGGAATTGATTTAGTATCTCCTGAATTTAAAGATGATTATGGTATTTCTGCAGTAATTATTAATTCAAAAAAAGGAAATGGTTTATTCGCTTCAGTAAGTAGTGAGCTTGATATATTGGAGACAACAACAGATCAAATGACTCGAAAAAATCCTCAACTTTTGAAGTCTGCAGACAAACCTGCCTCTGTCGATAAATTTTGGGAAGAATATCATAATAATACATTTGCGTATATTGCCAAAAAATATGGTGGCAATTCCATAAAAGGTAAGATAAAAAGGATAGTAAAAAGAGCTTTAGGAAGATAGGAATATACTGAAACGGAGAGGTGGTGCAGGGTGATCATACAAGCTTTAATATCACTTATAGGAAGAGAGCTATGTAATGAAAAGTCAATAAAATCAGGCATTATAGAAGAACTGTCGGGTAATGAAAATAATATTTATTCAATATCCAAGCACCACGATCTTGCTCATATTGTAGGCAGCGCGCTGCAAAAGGCAGGTGTTGAGCTTCCTGAGGAGCTTGCGGAAAAGTTTCAAAAGCAGCAGACGCTAGCGGCATACCGATATATGAAGATCGAATATGATCTTGAGCAGATATGCCAAGCCTTTGAATCTGCTAAAATCGATCATATGCCTCTTAAGGGCTCTGTAATACGCAAATATTATCCATCGCCTGAAATGCGCACCAGCTGCGATATTGACATTCTCGTGAGGGAAGAGGAGCTTGAGCGTGCTGTTGCCGTTCTCAGGGACGAGCTACATTATGAGATCGGCAGAAAAGATACCCACGACGTCTCTATTTTTTCTACCAGCGGTATTCACGTAGAGCTGCATTTTTCCTTGATAGAGGATGATGAAAACGTGGATAAATTATTGGCAGACATTTGGTCGCATGCGTATCTTGATGTTAACTCAGAGTATCGGTATTTGATGAATAACGAATATTTCGTGTTTTACTCTATCGCGCACATGGCAAAGCATTTTTTGAACGGTGGTTGCGGAATACGCCCGTTTATGGATCTGTGGATAGCGCAGAATGGAATGGGATTTAATAGGGAGACTGTTGACGATCTGCTTGATAAATGCGGATTGAAGCAGTTTGGCAATCAAGCATTTGCGCTATGTGATGTGTGGTTTGCTGACGGACAACACTCAGAGCTTACAGAAAAAATGGAGCAATACGTTGTTAGCGGCGGAGTATACGGTACGGTCGAGCATAAGGTAGCCATTTCACAGACGCAGCAATCTGGCGGAAAGGTAAGATACATGATGCGAAGAATATTTCTTCCGTATTCTGCTTTAAAGCTGTATTATAACCGCCTTGAAAAGTATCCTATCTTATATCCATTTTATCAGGTAAAGCGTTGGTGCAGGATTATGTTTGGTAAAGATTCTAAGCGCGCCATGCGTGAATTGCAATACTCGGCAACAGTATCAGATAACGAAAAAGAACGTCTTGTCACATTATGTAAAGATCTTGAACTCTTATAACAACAAAAAATCCGGACACAGATTCTGTGTTCGGATTTTTTTGTGGTGGTGA
>JAGAPH010000016.1 GCA_017623375.1 Clostridia bacterium
GAGAGTGCGTCAAAACATAATGAAATCTTAACCGTTATGCACGCAGGCTCCTCCACCCGCTACGCGGGAGCCCCCTCTCGGAGGGAGCCTTATGTGAGTGCGAACACAGATTGTAAACCCACCGATAAATCAAAATTTGATCTTGTGCGATAGTTTTACAAAAAGGGGCTTTTCAAAAGAAAAAAAGTGTGGTAAAATATAAGTGAGCTGAAATTTCTGAAAGGGAATGATCCATATGAAGGTTAAAATATACAAGGTAGCGTTGCTGCTGGCGGCGCTTGTGATCTGCTTTGTGTCGTGTGCAAAAAACGACGGAGAGGCGGATACTGAGGGCGCTAAGATGACCGAGCTTGATTATTCGGATATCGATCCCTCCTCTTACGTAAGGTCTGTGACCTACAAGGGGCTTTCGGTCGCCGAGGACAGTGCGGTATCCCGCGAGGACTCGTTATGGTCGGAGATACTTAAGACCGCCGATATATCCGCATACCCCGAGGAAAAGGTGCAGTATTATGTTCAACAGACTAAGGAATACTATCTCTATCTTGCGGGGGATAAGGCGGACGACTACGAGAACGTTCTCAAGCACTTTGGCATAACCGAGGAGGACGTGCTTGAGGAAGCGCGGGAATACGTAAAAAAGGATATAGTTTACGAGTATATCGTCAAGCTTGAGGGCATAACGGTCACCGAGACGGAAAAAAGTGAGCTTTTTGATAAATACGTGGACAAATACGTAAAGGATTACGGCTACCGCAGGGAATACGTAGTGGCGAATATGTCGGAGCATATATACGATTCCATGCTTTACGATAAGACCATGGAGTATCTGATAGCCAATAATAGCTTTGTGGCACAGAATTAGTATAGATAAGAATGAATAATTTTCAGCAAAGGGCAGTTTTAAAAGCTTCCCTTTGCTTTTTGTTTTCAAATTTTGATTTATCGGTGGGTTTACAATCTGTGTTCGCACTCACATAAGGCTCCCTCCGAGAGGGGGCTCCCGCGTAGCGGGTGGAGGAGCCTGCGCGCATAACGGTTAAGATTTCATTATGTTTTGACGCACTCTCCCTCAGTCAGCTTCGCTGACAGCTCCCTCCCGGAGGGAGCCTTATGAAGTAAGTGCTAATATAGCGAACACATCGCTAAATCCCAATTTATCAGTCAATTATTGAGGCTCTAAGGTAAAAACTGCATATAATGTCCATTGACATTATGGATATTATGTGATATAATTATAATGTTGTGCTTATAACACGTTAATGTATAATTATACATAATATAAATTATACGCTGTATAATGCGTATTGAATTTTCGGAGGATCATTTTGAAGAACCAGATAAAACTCCGTTCGGGGGCTACTATCTGTCAGCTGCGCCCCGAGGAGGCAGATAAGAAAAAATATCTTACTCGCCATAGCCTGTCCAAAATGCACCTTATGCCTACGGGCGAGCCTGTGGCTTACGATATAGCTCCCGACGGAAATATTATTTACTATTTCGACCCCTCAAGGGTTACGGAAGCACCGCCCGAAACGTGGTATTTCCCTCGCTCCAAGCAGGAGACCATGACCCTTCCGGGTGGAAGCATCATCGAGCGTATGAGCGTGAAAAACGCCGCAACGCGCGGATATTATACAGCCGAGCGCCTTGAAAAAATGCACTACGAGACTGTTGAGGAGCCTGTGGCTTACACCTACAAGGCGGACAAGTCAGTGCTCTATTTCTACGACAAAAAAACCGCCAAGAGACTTCCGCTTATGTGCGTTCAGTGCGGCAAGGACATAAGATACAGAAAAAAGCTTTGCGTGTCCTGCTATGAGAAGGATCTGGCAGTGCGCCGTGAGGAGGGCAACGCCTACCGCTCCGCCGCTTATAATATGGACAGAGCCAAGGTTCTGTTCTTCGATCTTGAGCTGACGGGCTTTTATGACCACGACGAGATACTTTCCATCACCATTATCGACGGCTTTGGAAATTCCATTATGGATACCCTTGTCAAGCCCGTATCCACCAAGAGCTGGAAACGCACCGAGGAGATACATAAAATCACTCCCGCCATGGTCAAGGACGCTCCCGTGCTTGAGGAGCTGAAGCCCAGACTCAAGGAGATATTCGCCGATGCGGAGAACATTATCGCTTACGGAGTGTCCACCGATTACAGTCACATAAAGCATATATACGAGGACGAGGCAGAGCGTGAGGAGTTCCATAAAAAGATACGCTGCTGCGCCAACGAGTTCGTTCGCTATACACACGAAAACCGCCCAGATATAGTTCACGCGTCCCTTACCGATGCCATGAGCTGCTTTGAGATAGAGTGGGAGGGCGTGGCACATTCCTCCGTTGCCGATACCTTGGGCTGCCGTAAGGTGTGGGAGGCGCTTTTCCCTAATTATTACTGTAACTGATGCTGTGAGGACGGAGAAGATGATCAAGGAGATATTGCTGTGCAAATACGGCGAGATAGTGCTCAAGGGCGCTAACCGCAAGTATTTCGAGGACATGCTCTGCCGCGAGATGAAGAAGCGGGCGAGGGCATACGGAGATTTTGATATTTACAGAGCGCAGAGCACCATATATATTGAGCCTAAGGACGGTGAGGCTGACGTGGACGGTATGTTTACCGCCGCCTCCAAGGTGTTTGGTATAGTGGCTATTTCCCGCGCCGCCGTTTGCGAAAAGTCCATGGAGGACATCGCCAGAGTGACGGCGGAGTATATACCTGCGTTTCTTGAGGGGAAGAGGACCTTTAAGGTTGAGGCGAAGAGGTCGGACAAGAGCTTTGCTCTTGACTCCATGGAGATCGCGAGAGATATCGGCGGAGTGGTGCTTGAGAGCTGTCCGCGCATAAAGGTGGACGTTCGCAATCCCGACGTTGTGGTCAAGGTTGAGATAAGAGAATTTGGCGCTTACGTGTCCGCGGGACAGTTCAAGGGAGCGGGCGGTATGCCTGTGGGAACTAACGGACGGGGGCTGCTTCTGCTTTCGGGCGGTATCGATTCTCCCGTGGCGGGCTATATGATGGCTAAGCGAGGTGTTCGCCTTGACGCGGTGCATTTTGAGTCCTTTCCATACACAAGTGAAAGGGCAAGGGAAAAGGTGCTGGATCTTGCCAAGATAGTTTCCGAGTACGCGGGTGACATTTACGTGCATATCGTGTCGCTGACTCACATTCAGGAGGAGCTTGTCAAGCACTGTGAGGAGGATTACTTCACGCTGCTTCTCCGCAGATATATGATGACTATTGCCGAGAGGGTGGCGAAGGACAAGGACTGCTCCGCTCTTATTACGGGTGAGAGTCTCGGACAGGTGGCATCGCAGACCATGCAGGCACTTGGAGTCACCGACGCGTGTGTCAACATGCCCGTGTTCCGTCCCTGTATCGGAATGGACAAGGAGGAGATCGTGCAGATATCCCGCAAGATAGGTGCTTTTGACACGTCTATCCAGCCTTATGAGGACTGCTGCACCGTATTTACTCCCAAGCACCCCAAAACCAAGCCTGAGCTTGAGAAGGTGCTTGTTCAGGAAAACAAGCTTCCGTTTGCCGAGCTTGTTGAGGAAGCCCTCGGCACTATGTACACCGTACACATATCGGCTGAATATTAAAATGTTACGGCATGTAACGTTTTTGAAAAATTCAAAAAGACTGGGTCGTTTGGCGGCTCAGTCTTTTTGTTGTATATGAGGTTTAAATTTTGATTTATCGGTGGGTTTACAATCTGTGTTCGCACTCACATAAGGCTCCCTCCGAGAGGGGGCTCCCGCGTAGCGGGTGGAGGAGCCTGCGTGCATAACGGTTAAGATTTCATTATGTTTTGACGCACTCTCCC
>JAGAPH010000017.1 GCA_017623375.1 Clostridia bacterium
AGCCTGCGTGCATAACGGTTAAGATTTCATTATGTTTTGACGCACTCTCCCTCAGTCAGCTTCGCTGACAGCTCCCTCCCGGAGGGAGCCTTATGAAGTAAGTGCTAATATAGCGAACACATCGCTAAATCCCAATTTGAAGGTATAATTACATACAAAATAATTATAACACATGCCTGCTGTAAAGTCAATCGAGAAAAACAAAAGTTTTACGGCTTATTGATTTTTTGGTGAGAATATGTTATACTGTTATAGAGTATTTGTTTTTGGAGGTGGAAGGCAGCTTGAACATTTTTCGCAACACCATACTCGGACCTAAGATATCCGAGTCACTTTCTTCCGTCCTTCCCGTAACGGGTATAGTTATTCTTTTGCTTTCCACCATCGTCCCCGTACCCGCCGAGATGTTTCTCGCGTTTATTATCGGCGCGGTCATGCTTATCGTGGGAATGGGGCTTTTTACCCTCGGAGCAGAGGTGGCTATGACGCCTATGGGACAGTACGTGGGATCGAGAATGACCAAAACGAGAAACATCTGGATAATTATTTTCGTTTCTCTTTTCGTGGGAACTATGATAACAGTTTCCGAGCCTGATCTGCAGGTGCTTGCTGATCAGGTGTCCTCAATACCGTCCATGACCCTTATCTGGTCGGTGGCGATCGGCGTGGGCTTGCTTTTGGTCGTGGCAATGCTCAGGATACTTCTGAGAATACGTCTGAAATATCTGCTTCTGCTTTTCTACGTTGGTCTGTTTATTCTCGCCGCCTTTGTGCCAAACAATTTCCTTGCGGTCGCCTTTGACTCGGGCGGAGTTACCACGGGGCCCATGACCGTGCCCTTTATAATGGCACTTGGCGTGGGTGTGGCGTCCATTCGTTCGGACGACGGCGCGGGCGGAGACAGCTTCGGTCTTGTGGCTCTTTGCTCTATAGGACCGATAGCCGCCGTAATGATACTCGGTATCTTCAATGACGTGGACGCCGTGGCTCAGACCGACTATTCAATAGCTCTTTCAAATAGCTCGCGTGACATTATCTCGCTCTTTCTTCGCATGATACCCCATTACGCGGCGGAGGTCGCCATGGCGATAGGTCCTATCGTTATCTTCTTCCTTATATTCCGCGCGGTCAGCGGCGGAAGAGGTACGAAGGGGCTTGGCAAGATACTCGTGGGTGTGGCTTATACATACGTGGGGCTGATACTCTTCCTCACGGGAGTAAACGTAGGCTTTATGCCTGTAGGTAATCATTTGGGACGAGAGCTGGCGGCATCAAGCTTCCGTTGGATCATCGTTCCTCTCGGAATGATAATGGGTTACTTTATCGTAGCCGCCGAGCCTGCGGTGCACGTGCTGACCAAGCAGGTGGAGGACGTGACGTCGGGAGCGATCCCCGGTAAGGTGCTCTCACTTACGCTTTCTATCGGCGTAGCCGCGTCTATCGGTATTGCCATGGTGCGCGTGCTTACGGGACTGTCGCTTATGTGGGTCATCGTTCCCGGCTACGCTATAGCGCTGGTGCTATCGTTCGTAGTGCCCGACATCTTTACCTCCATCGCCTTTGACTCGGGAGGAGTTGCTTCGGGTCCCATGACCGCAACGTTTCTGTTGCCCTTTGCCGTGGGAGCTTGTACCGCAGTGGGCGGAAACGTAGTTACCGACGCCTTCGGAGTGGTTGCGCTTGTTGCTATGACTCCGCTGATAGCCATTCAGGTGCTTGGACTTGTCTATAAGCTCAAGTCTGTTAAGCATCACGAAGAGCCCGCTTCTGAGGTTGTGGAAGAAGCAGAGGTCAGTGGGCTTGAGTCTTCGGCTGACGAAGACATCATAGATCTGTAAGGAGGTGCTATTGTGAAGGATCTGTTTTTACTGTTAACTATCGTCCGCAGAAAGGATTCGGCGGAATACGAGGAATTTTACTGTAACGAGGGAGTCAGCGTAGTATATAATCTGCCTTGCAACGGCACGGCTCACGCAAAGACGCTGAGCATTCTCGGAATTGAGAGAACGGAAAAATCCATGCTCTTGTCTACGGTCACGGGGGATACCTTGAAGAAGCTCAAGAACCATCTGACGGTCAATATGAAGATCGACCTTCCCGACAGAGGCGTTGCCGTGGCAGTGCCCCTTTCGGGAATAGGAGGCAGCCGAACACTTGAATATTTCACCTCGGGACAGAATATGTCCGAGGAACAACAGACGGAGGATAATAATATGCAGTCTTCTCACGAGCTTATCGTTGCCATATACGAAAAGGGATATACCGACATGGTCATGGACGCGGCACGCGAAGCGGGTGCGGGCGGAGGAACGACCATAAACGCCAAGGGAACGGGTGCGGGAGCTGAAAAGTTCCTTGGACTTTCTTTGGCGGAGGAAAAGGAAATGGTGTTCATAGTGTCGAGTGTTGAAAAGAAGAAGGACATTATGAAGGCAATAATGCAGAAGGCGGGAATAGACTCCAAGGCGCACGCCGTGGTATTCTCCCTGCCCGTAAGCGACACCGCGGGCTTCAGATTTGCCGACACGGTGGAAAAGGAATAAAAGATAAAGGTCTTGGCGCTCTTACCAAATGGCAGGAGCGCCGAGACCTTTTCTGTTATTTATCTTCAAATTGGGATTTATCGGTTTGTGCTAACATAGCGACTTTTCAATTACCGACAACAAAAAGGACTGAGAATTAAAGCTCAGTCCCTATAGTTGGCCGCGGTCACGCCCGCATGTATTCCTCGCCGCTATCCAAGCGCCTGAAGGAAAATACGCCCTTTTCAAATATTATGTAGCTCTTTGGCGTGTCCTCCTTGGGGATAGACACCGACCCGGGGTTTATGTAAAGATTTCCGTCTCCAAACCTCACCGCCGCGCTTACGTGGGTATGTCCGCAAAGCAGAACGTCGCCCGTTCTCAGCGGGGGAGGACAGTCAAGTCCGTGCTTGTGTCCGTGGGTGGCAAGCATGCGCACACCGTCCGCCTCGATAAAGGCGTATTCGGCAAGAACGGGGAAGGAGAGCACCATCTGATCCACCTCCGCCTCGCAGTTGCCACGCACGCAAAGTATATGCTCCTTCATTGAATTGAGCAGCTCGGTCACCTTCTTTGGCGCATAGCCCGAGGGCAGGTCGTTCCTCGGTCCGTGATAGAGCAGGTCGCCAAGCAGCACAAGTCTCTCGGCTCCGCTCTCACGGTAACGCTCGGCAAGCGCCGAGGCACATTGATAGTCGCCGTGTATATCCGACGCGATAAGCAGCTTCATTATCTTACACTTCCATTTCCGCGAATAAGGTATTTTTCAGTAGTCAGAGCGGTAAGTCCCATAGGACCTCTCACGTGGAGCTTCTGAGTGGATATTCCTATCTCAGCGCCAAAGCCAAACTCTCCGCCGTCGGTAAATCGGGTGGAGGCGTTGACGTACACAGCCGCCGAGTTGACCTCCCTCTGAAACTTTTCGGCGTGCTCCTCGGACGAGGTCACTATCGCCTCACTGTGAGCGGTGCTATACTTGTTGATATGGGCGATAGCGTCTGCCAGCGTGTCCACCACGCGAACGGCAACGATATAGTCGTTGTACTCTGTATAGTAGTCCTCCTCCGTGGCGGGGATAGCCGTGTTTACGAGAACGCAGGTCTTTGCGCAGCCGCGTATTTCAACACTGTATTTAGCCATCTGCTCAGCAAAGGCGGGCAAAAACTTTGCCGCAACGCCCGCATGGACGAGCACCGTCTCCACCGCGTTGCATACTGAGGGGCGGGAGCATTTTGCATTTGTGGCGATGCTCAGCGCCATATCTATATCAGCACTGTCGTCAACGTAAAGGTGGCAGTTTCCCGCGCCCGTTTCGATAACGGGAACGGTGGCGTTTTCTGTAACGCTCTTTATCAGCCCCTTGCCACCGCGGGGAATAAGCACGTCAATGCTTCCGCGCATGGTCATAAGCGCCTGAGCGCTTTCTCTGTCCGTATTGGTTATCAGCTCCACTCCGTGGGGATCGAGCCCACATGCAGAAAGGGCGGTTTTTATGGCTTCTACCATAGCTACGTTTGTGTTTATGGCTTCCTTACCGCCTCTGAGCACCACTGCGTTGCCCGTCTTAAGGCAGAGGACGGCGGAATCCACCGTAACGTTGGGGCGTGCCTCGTAGATCATTCCCACAACTCCGAGGGGAACTCTCACGCGGCGGATCTCAAGCCCCGACGGGCGCGTCCAGCTCTCGCCCTTGCCGACAGGGTCATCAAGGGCGGCGATGTCACGCACCGAGGCGCATATTGCCTCTATTCTTGCCTGTGTCAGCTTTAGTCTGTCGAGCATAGCGGAGGACACTCCGTTGTCCTTGGCGTTCTCCAGATCCTTTGCGTTTGCCGAAAGTATGGTCTCCGTGCTTTCGGTCAAGGTATCGGCGATCCTCAGAAGGACCGCATTCTTTTTTTCGGTATCCGCCAGCGCAAGCTGAGCGGCAGCGGCGGTAGCGTTATCGCAAAGCGCCTTTACTTCCTCACGTACTGTCATATTTACACTCCGTTATTTTCTTACGAGCACCTTCTCGATCTTGAGAACGTAGACTCGGTGGTAATCCTTATTTTGGTAATTCTTGAGCAGGGACTGATCGACGAAGCACTCTTCCTTCAGGTCGTCGGCGTAGAGCTTCTTGCAGATGACGGTTATTCTCGCCTCATTTATGACGGGAACTCCGTCCGCGTCGGACACGGTAAGACCTGCCTTTGAGAGCTTGTCGCCGTTGCGACCGCTGAGCGTTCCGCATACGTTAAGGCTATCCCTGTGATCCTCGTCAAGGAAAGCGAGAGAGACTCTGTCCTGCTTTTCCATAAGCTCGTAGGTATATCTCTGAGGACGGACAAAGCAGATAGCCACGTGAGCGCCCCAAAGCTCGCCGAGAGCGCCCCAGCTTGCGGTCATAGCGTTAGCTCCGTCGCCGTCAGCGGCGGTTATGAGCATCCAATCCTTGCCGATGAGCTTGTGTGTGTTTTCAAGCTCGTAGACGGATATCTCCTTAAAGTTATCATTTATATTCACGGTACATTGCTCCCTTTCGGTAATAGTTTTATACTATTTATACTTATATAATAACAAAAAAATGCCTTTTCGTCAAGAATTTACTTGCCTATTTATAAAATGTTACAAGATATTCGATAAAAATTTAGAGAATATCAAAAAAATATACTCGTATATTTGTTATAATTTTTTCATTGTTGAAATTTTAAGGTGGTTGTACTTTCAAATTTTGATTTGTCGGTGGGTTTACAATCTGTGTTCGCACTCACATAAGGCTCCCTCCGAGAGGGGGCTCCCGCGTAGCGGGTGGAGGAGCCTGCGTGCATAACGGTTAAGATTTCATTATGTTTTGACGCACTCTC
>JAGAPH010000018.1 GCA_017623375.1 Clostridia bacterium
ACTAAATTCAAGTGCTTTTTACTGCACAAATTTGTGCAAAATGTGGCGGAGGGTGTGGGATTCGAACCCACGTGCCCAGAGGGCAAACGGTTTTCAAGACCGCCTCGTTATGACCGCTTCGATAACCCTCCGTAGGGTATCTTTAGCGAAATGCTCCGGAATTTGGAGAGAATTTCGCGAGAGAACTATGAAATTTTTGTATTTAAGAAAATGCCGAAAACCCTTATCATACAAGGATTTTTGAGGGAACAAAAGGAACAGTTACGCGCGGGTTTTCAAGACCGCCTCGTTATGACCACTTCGATATCCCTCCGAATGAAATGAGGAGAGGTTTGAGAAGTGGCTCGGTCACCGTAGGTGAGCGAATCCGCTTCGCAACATTCGCCTTTAGGCGAAATATCCCTCCGTATTCGGTTGATGTCGCGAGACGTGTTCTGTCCGCGCCTCGCAACATCTGTCATTATATCATACAAATCTTATTTTGTCAAGACTTTTTCAAAAATACCGTTCCTTTTCCGTTTTTCGGAATTTTGAGCGACAGTGCTTTTATCTCCGTTGCCCTATATTACTTAAATTCTTCCGTAAAGGCTATTGAGATAACGGAACTTGGTGCTATCCACCCGTGCAAGCTGCTCCTCCGTGATCCTGTACTGCCAATTATTACTTACAGTTCCCGGGGTATTCATTCTTGTATCCGCTCCGTAAACGAAAATATCCTGAATGGGGAATATGACCGTATCGGCATGGCTTGCCATCATGGTCTTGATTATCATCTCACATGCACGGTTCCAATCGTTATGATCGCAGTTACAATAATCAAGCATTCTCCGTCTTGAATATTTATCTATCTCCCAGACGTATCCAAGCAGTGTATTATTATCGTGCGTGCCCGTATACGCTATACAGTTCTTGATATAATTATGGGGGAGATGGGGGGAATTATCGTCTCCGAGGAAGCCAAACTGGAACACCCTCATGCCCGGGAAGCCACTATATTTAAGCAGAGAGACCACGTCCTCGGTAATGTCTCCCAGATCCTCCGCTATTATAAGCTTTTCTCCCGCGATCTCGCGTATCTTGTCTATAAGCGCCTCTCCGGGGCCCTTTACCCATTTGCCTTCCTTTGCCGTTTTTGCCGTGGCGGGGACGCTCCAATAGGATTCAAGTCCGCGGAAATGGTCTATTCTTACGCCGTCAAAAAGCGTGAGCATATACTCTATCCTGTCGCTCCACCAGCGGTAACCGTCCCTACTCATCTGCTCCCAATCGTAAAGCGGATTGCCCCAAAGCTGTCCGTCCTCGCAGAAGTAGTCGGGCGGAACTCCCGCCACCGAGGTTGGAAAATTATCCTTATCAAGCAAGAACTGCTCTTTATTTGCCCACACATCGCAGCTATCGTGCGCCACGTATATGGGGATATCACCTATTATCTTTATGCCCTTCATATTGGCATATGACTTTATGGCGCTCCACTGCGTAAAGAACTCATACTGAACGAACTGCCAGAAGAATAATGTCTCGGGGTCACTCTCCGTAACCGTCCACTCGTACCACGGAGCGTTATCGTTGGCTTCCTTAAGGGCAAGAAACTCTGCCGCTTCGGCAAGATGGCGATGTCCGTCTGTAAAGTCGCGTATCTTGCGCCTGTCCTCGCAGGCAATTCTTTTTGCCGCCTTCTTTAAGAGCGGTATGCGCTGAGCGGTAAGTCTGTCATACTCGCAAAGATACGGTGTCCACTGCTTTGCCGATTCAAGCTCGGAAAGTGTGAGAAGCCCATTTTCTCTGAGAGTGGGAAGATCGATAAAAAAAGGATTTCCACCGAATGCTGAATATGATTTATAGGGGGAATTGCTTTCATCAGCCATGCAGAACGGAAGCACCTGCCAATATGTAAAGCCACTGTCGGAAAGAAAATCCACGAAACGCTTTGCCTGCTCTCCGAACGAGCCTATGGAATAATCTCCGTAGAGAGATGAGACGTGCATAAGCACACCGCTTGCTCTATTCATAACGCACCTATTTAAATGAGAATAATTATCTAACCTAAATTGTATCACAAATCCAAAAAAATTTCAATATGTTTGGGCAAAAAGCGCTCCCACTGTTGACAAAAAGAAAAATTCATTGTATAATTTTATTGATATATAAAGTAATAAAGAGGATCGTTATGGAACCAAAGGATTATACAGTAAGCAAGATACAGGGCGAATACGCCATTCTTAAGGATATCGTATCGGGCGAGGAGCTTTTTATCGCCATGGCTCTGCTTCCCTTAGGCGTTGACGTGGGAAGCCGACTCCACTACGAAATGCTTGAATATACTCTCGTAGGATAGTTTACAGATCAAAACGGGTAAGGCACGCAACGGTGTCTTACCCGTTTTAAATTTAATCATCGTTTCTTTTTCTTAGCCACGGAATAGCCAAACGTACCCAGGCGCTTACCAAGCTCAAAGTAGTCGCCGTGGGAATATGCCACAAGCCCCGCGCGCTCCAGATGAAGCTTGCCCTTTTCGTCAATAAGCGAGTCGTCCACGTCGACTGCAACTATATCGGCAATAAACATATGGTGGGATCCGAGTGGGATAACGTCCGTAACCCTGCACTCCAAGGACAGGGGGCTTTCCGCGATAAGGGGACAGTCGATCTCCGAAGCGGGCTCCTTGGTAAGCTTAAAGCGAGCGAATTTATCCACCTTAGCGCCCGTATACACACCGCACTGATCGGCACTTCTGACAAGCTCCTTCGTCGTAAGGTTAATGGCAAAAACGCCGCTCTCCTTTATCATGTTGTAGGAAAATCTTGAAGGTCTTACGGAAATGTAGGTTTTAGGCGGAATGGTATTAACTATTCCCGTCCAAGCGATAGTCAAAACGTTGTCCTTTCCCCCGTGTGAGCACGTGACCATTGCGGGCGGCACAGGTGAGAGCAAAGCACCGCCTCTCCATTTTATCTTTGCCATAGCATAACCTCTTTTTTCTTTGTATTTCCTCAATATTGTAACATATTGCAACGTCTTTGTCAACAAAAGGTGAGGAAATACCCGATATGCTTCATATATACGCTCAGCCTCAAATTATGATTTAACGTAGCGAGGAGCACACCGCCAAGCTCCCCGCTAAATACTGATTTATAGATATGGGAAAAGGACGCAAAAAGCCGATCTGATATGGGCTTAGCTATCGGCTATTAGACGGTGTGTCAAAAGCCTTTCGGAGTGCATATTTCTCCGAAAGGCTTAAAAAATATGTAAAAAACTCTTGACAAGAAATAAAAAATTTGATACAATAACTCTATACAAAAGCGTTTGAGCGGAAACCAGTAACTGTTTTTGCGTTTTCAGAGAGCCGTCGGTTGGTGTGAGGCGGCAGCGCGGGCTCGGTGAATTCCTTCCGCAAGCTGTGGGTTGAAGGCTGTCGCTTGTAGACCTTACCGGTAAGCGTCCGTTATAGCGCAACGGTGTTATGATGCACCTAATGAGGCTTCTTTTGTGAGAAAGAAGCGAAGCAGAGTGGTAACACGGTCGCAGTGACTGTCCCTGTATCTTCCGTCGGAGAAGATAGAGGGATTTTTCTTTTGTGATTTCCACGGCTCCGATGCCGTGTAAATTTTATAAATTTTTATTAAGGAGAACTTAAAAAATGAAAAAGACTTTATCCTTGATCCTGATGCTTGCCCTTTGCGCGGGCGCTTGCCTTGGCTTTGCCTCCTGTGGCAAAAAGGCTGACTTTACCGTTGGTATCTGCCAGCTCATGGAGCACGATTCCCTCGATCAGGCAACTCAGGGCTTTAAAGACGCCCTCACAGAGGAGCTTGAAAAGGCAGGAAAGACTGTTACCTTCGATCTGCAGGTAGCGGGAGACACCAATCTTTGCTCCACCGTTATCAACACCTTCACATCAAAGAAGGTAGACCTTATTATGGCAAACGCTACCCCTGCGCTGACCGCTGCAGCTGAGGCTACGTCCACCATACCCGTTCTCGGCACATCCGTTACCGACTACGCAGACACCTTCTCGGGCAATATTCCCGCAAACGTCTCAGGCACCTCCGACGCGGTTCCCTTCGCGGATCAGGCGCAGATGATGATAGACACCTTGAAGCTCGGCGCTGGCGATAAGGTGGGCGTGCTCTATTGTGCTAACGAGTCTAACTCCCTCGTTCAGTTCAACGCCGTTAAGACACTTTTCGAGGCTAAGGGAATTGTCGTTGAGGCTTATTCCTTCTCCGATGCGGCTACCGAGCTTCAGGCAATGGTAAACTCCGCGGCAAGCGAATGTGAGGCTATCTACGTTCCCTCCGACAACACCGTAGCTCAGAACGATAATGTAGTGGGAAGCATCTGCAAGGAAAAGAAGATACCCGTATTTACAAGCTATGGCTCCTCAATCTGCTACGCAAGCCTCGCTATAGACTACTATGAGCTTGGTAAGGAAACGGGCAAGATGGCAGCAGAGGTGCTTCTCGGAACCAAGGCTGTATCCGATTTTCAGATCAAGACCCTTACTCCCTCTGTAGTATATAACAAGGAGCTTTGCGCAGAGCTTGGAATTGCAGTTCCCGAGGGAAACTAATTTTTCAGAGGTAAACTTCAAATATGGCTTTTTTAAATGCTTTGCCCGGCGCGGTTGCGGAAGGGCTTATATGGGGACTTATGGCGATAGGCGTCTATATCTCCTATAAAATACTTGATATTGCCGACCTTTCCGTGGACGGCTCTATATGCACGGGCATGTGCGTGTGCGCGGTGCTTATCGCAGGCGGTATGCCCGCATGGTTATCAATGATAATAGCTTTTTTAGCGGGAGCTCTTGCGGGAACGTTGACTGGACTTTTGCATGCCGCGCTTAAGATCCCAGCCATTCTCGCGGGAATACTTACCCAGCTTATACTGTACTCGGTAAACCTTACAATACTCGGCGGAAGATCGCTCATACAGATAAGCGCCCGCGACTATTCGCTGATCCTTAACATGAGCAACAATCCGCTTGCTATCGTGGCGGCATGTGTCATAATAGCGGCTGCCATAATTATATTGTGGTTGTTCTTTTACACCGAGGTGGGACTTACGCTTAAATCAACGGGCGACAACCCCGATATGAGCAGGGCACAGGGCGTAAACGTCAATCGCAATAAGGTTATCGGTCTCGCCATATCAAACGGCATAGTCGCTCTTGCAGGCTCGCTTCTCGCGCAGTACAAGGGCTCGGCTAACATAAACGAGGGGCGCGGAGCCATCGTCATTGGACTTGCCGCAATATATATCGGTCTGTCCGTGTCCATGAAGATCAAGCCAAATTTCGTGGTCAGCCTTATCGGTGTTATCGGCGGCGGTATAGTTTATTACATAATCTACAACTTCGTTATATTGCTCGGGCTTAAGACCGACTATCTAAAGATGCTCTCCGCTATCATAGTTGCGGCATTTCTGGCAGTGCCTTATCTTAAGGGCGAGCTGTTTAAAAAGAAAAATAGCGTTCCTATGATAGTCCGTTCTACCGAAGAGAAGGACAATGGAGGTGACTCAAATGCTTAAGATCACCAATCTGCAAAAGACCTTTAATCCGGGAACGGTAAACGCCAAGGTGGCTCTCAGCGGTCTTGACCTGACGCTTAACGACGGAGATTTCGTTACCGTCATAGGCGGAAACGGCGCGGGAAAATCCACTATGCTCAACGCCATCGCGGGAGTATGGCGTCCCGATTACGGCACCATTGAGGTGGACGGCATCGACGTCACAAATATGCCTGAGCACAAAAGAGCAAAATTCCTCGGCAGAGTATTTCAGGACCCCATGAAGGGAACGTCACCCGATATGGAGATCGCGGAAAATCTCTCCATTGCCGCAAGACGCGGAACAAAGAGACGCTTGGTGTGGGGGATCAAAAAGGCGGAGCGAGAGCAATATAAGGAGCTTCTTGCCACACTGGAGCTTGGCTTGGAGACCAGACTTTCAAGCAAGGTAGGCTTGCTTTCGGGCGGTCAGAGACAGGCGGTAACGCTGCTTATGGCAACGCTCAGAAAGCCAAAAATACTTCTGCTTGACGAGCATACGGCGGCACTTGACCCCAAAACGGCGGCAAAAGTTTTAGAGATAACCAACAAGCTGGTAACGGAAAATCACCTTACCACGCTCATGATAACTCATAACATGCACGACGCCATAGCCTACGGCAACCGACTTATCATGATGCACGAGGGTCGCGTGATCGTTGACGTAGCGGGCGAGGCAAAGAAAAAGCTTACCATAGATCAGCTGCTTGAGTTGTTTGAAACGGCGAGCGGCAGTCAGTTTGCCAACGATAAGGTAATGCTTTCCAAATAAAGCTTAAGGGGCTGTCTCATTAAGATAGCCCCGTTGTAACTTATGACCGTTTTAGATGATATACTCACCGTCTTACCTTTGAAATAACGCCGCAGGCGATCTTGTTGCCTGCGTTACCCGACGGCTGGGTTGTGAAATCATCCACACCGTCGTGAATGATCACTGTTTTGCCGACAATCTCGTTCACGTCGAATCGGTCAGTCAGAAAGGCAAGAAACGCCCGCCCGCCTGCGCCAAAGAGGGGAGGCATATCACCCGCGTGATAGGGATGTGGGCAATCGTTGGGGTTGTAATGGCTTCCTGCATCGGCAAATGGGTCGTCTTGATTTCCGCTACAGTCCGAACCGCCGTGGATATGGAAAGCAAAAATATTTCCCTTGCACGCCTCCGTCGAGACAGGAAGACCGAAGATATCCGCCACTGTAAAAACGCCACCCGCCGCTTGATAAAACTTGACCGTCCCGTGAATTTCACTGTTTTCCGCGCTCCCACTTATCACCGCTACCGCATTTGGTAATCTTTGAAGCATAGCACCAAGCTTGATTTCGTTATTCTTGTAGTACATATCGACCTCTCATGTGATAATATTTAATATCGTTATAGGTTATGCCATAAGAGCGTCAAAGGTGCTAAGAAACGCAAAAAGGACACCCGAAGTGTCCTTTGCGTTTTGGTTGGTGACCGTTTTAGATGACATCGCACTTTATTATTACAAAGGATGCTTAACTTACGAGGAAATACCCAAAGCCTTTTTGATCTTATTGACAGATTTATGAAAGCTCGACCAAATCAAAAAATAATCTAAAGCAGAAAAGCCAACGCCAAGACCGCAAATCATCACAGCCGAAACGATTGCTACAATAAAACCTTCATCAAGCATAGAAACAAAACCATAACCCGCTAAGCCTATTGCGCCTAAAACTAATATTAACAATCCAATGATATCTGTAATTCTTGTATCTAGCGATATTGTCACTTTTGTTCGTTCACCTTGTCCAACAAAATCACCAATGAGCATTGGCTTTGGAATTCCTCTGGTGTAGACAAAAGGACGTTGATTTTTTATCAATCGAAAGGAATTTTTATCTACCTCTCCATCAAACGGACAATTATCCCATTTTGATCCGCACAGTTCTTTTAGAGTCATTCGGACCTCGACCTCGGATAATGGAGATACAAATTCAACAGGTGGAACAATCGGCTTCATTCTTGTTTGTCCTTTCGTTATCATTTTCGTCTGCTATCAAGCCAGCTGTAATAATCCTCTAACAGCTTTTTGTTCTTATCAAAATCAAGCATTTCTATCTTTTTCTCGTTGATCTCATACGCCTTTTGGATAATATCGTAAGCGTATTGCTCGTCCTCATTTTTTGGAGGATTTTCGAGAAAAGACAGCTTGCATCGCAACAGAGTTAATTTTACTTGATAGTATGGTTTAAGATTTGGCATTTCCGTTCTCCATTCGGGTTATAAACATATTATACCGAAAGGAATGGGAAAGTCCAGAAAAGTTTTTGAAAATTATTTGTTGA
>JAGAPH010000019.1 GCA_017623375.1 Clostridia bacterium
GAGTGCGTCAAAACATAATGAAATCTTAACCGTTATGCACGCAGGCTCCTCCACCCGCTACGCGGGAGCCCCCTCTCGGAGGGAGCCTTATGTGAGTGCGAACACAGATTGTAAACCCACCGATAAATCAAAATTTGAAGGTTATAGCGTGAAAAAAGAGGAATGGCTGAGTCATCTATCTGACTCAGCCATGTTTCAATTTTTGGGCGTATTATCATCTTGTGTATTGAAATATTCTTCCATGACTCTTGCGGCGGCGATAGATGCGTAATATCCGTGTTGACCCTCTTCAATGATACAGGATACCACTATTTCAGGAGCGTTCAGGGGTGCAAAGCCCGAGAACAGGGCGTAGTCCCTCTTTCCCGTTACCTCCGCCGTTCCTGTCTTTCCTCCGACAGATACTGATATACCCTTGAAATATCGAGAGATCTCGGAGTTGTTCGCAACTACTCTTCTCATGGACTCTATCAGCGTGGAATAGGTATAGTCTGATATGGGTACGGTGTCTGCCACAGTGGGGGTATAGACCGATATTGCCTCGTCAGTATAGAAATTTCTTACGGAATCCAACAGATGCGCCGAATAGCGTGTGCCTCCGTTGACTATGCTCGCCATATATACGCTGAGCTGGAGAGGGGTATATCCGTGGTCGGACTGACCGATAGCGGCGGAGACGTCGTCAGCGCCTGCCGTCCAGATATCGTTATGCGCCTGTCGGTAGTCGGGACCTGCTACGGTGCCCACACGCTCGCTCAGCTCTATTCCGGTTGAGACTCCCAGCCCCAGTGCTTGGGTATAGTCGGTAACTGATTTTATGCCCATTTTCTCGCCAAGAGAATAAAAGAACACGTTACAGGATTCCTGTATTGCGTCAAATATATCAATGGAGCCGTGAGTTCCGAGACACGTGGGGTTGTGAAAATGTGGATAGACCTTGTTACAGGTATAGTGAGTGGAGGTGCTGATCTCCCCGTTCTGAAGAGCGGCGAGCGCAACCCCTACCTTATAAGTTGATCCGGGGGCGTAAACTCCCTGAAGCGCTCTGTTAAGCAGTGGGGTATTGGGATCGTTCAGAAGAGAATTATAGTATTCTATGCTTGAAAATTGACTGAGATCATAGGTGGGGAAGGAGCCAATGGCAAGCACCGCTCCCGTGTTGGGATCCACTGCGGTAATAGCGCCCGCCTCGGAAGAGCCCGTGGCTTCGATGCTCTCGGCAAGCCCCTTTTCCGCCGCAAGCTGCAGATCTATGTCTATGGTCAGCCACACGTCATTTCCGCTTATTGGCTCGGTCTCGTAATATTTTTCGGTTATATTTCCGTCGTCGTCGTATTTGATGACCATTTTGCCGTCCTGACCGTGCAGAATGGATTCAAAGGCAAGCTCACATCCCGACGTACCTACGAAGCTATCCATGGGGTAGCCAAGCTCGCTATAATATTCTGCGTCCTCAGCGGTGATCTTTCCCACTCTGCCGAGGATATGTGAAGCAATGCCGGGGTAATTATAGACTCTTTCGGATACCGTTTTGAAGGTAACGCCCTCAACGCCTTTTTCCTGTATGTAGGTAACAAGCTCCATGCTGACTCCCTCAGCAACGGTGTACGCCTGATAAATTCCGAAGTTTACTCTGTTCATTTCATACCATAGCCTCATCAGATCTCTTATCTCGTCATCTGAATAAAGCCTTTGCGAGAGCCTGTATTGCTTGACGTAGTATTCGGCAAGCTCCTCGGCAGTGGTGTCGGCATCAAGTCCGTTCCGCTTTAGCACTCGGGAAAGGTAATAGTATTCCGAGGAAGCGGTATCGGATATAGCGGAGCAATAGCGCACGTTGGGATATATTCCCTCAAGGGGGAAAAAGTCGGAGCATAGCTTGTCTGTGTTGCCTGTGATCTCGATAGCATCAAGCGTATCGAGAAGGGCGCGGTTTATTTCCGCGTAGGTATCGGGCATGGCACCGTATTCGTAGATAAGGTCATAGCTTGTTGAGTTGCCAACGAGAAGCCTGCCGCGGCAGTCATATATCTCGCCCCGCAGACCCGCAACGGTCACGGTGCGAGTACCCGCCTCGTCGCTTGCGTATTTTGTCTGAGAGCCTCTCGCCTGAACTACGGCAAGCACCACTATATATACAAGGCAGATGACGGCAAAGGAGACGGCAATGATGCCATACCGCAAATGAGTATTCTTTTTTTGATGCCTCATATAGCTTCTCCTTTGATAGGTTTGTTTGTGGGGGACGCCTGGTACTTTTCTTTTCGCGAAAAGAAAAGTACCCAAAAGAAAAGCAAAATCAAATTGCTTTGATTATAGCGTTTTAGTTTGTGCGCAAATTAATAGATGCATCTAAGGTGGAAACTCGACAACGCTATCACGTTTTACGAGTTTCATTGATTGAAAAGATGATCACATTAAAAGTGAGCTGACGAGAGTGAGAGAAAATACTGTGATAGCCGCCGCAACGCCCACGTTGAGGAGAACTACGCTGACGCGTCCCTTTTCGGGAGGCGGAAGCAGTCCCGCTTGCGGCTTGAATTGGCGGAGGTTCTTTATGATCAAAACTATTCCCGCAATAGCCATACCATACATCAAAAGCTCGTACCAGAGCAGACCAAGAAGTGGAATGATATTTTCGAGTATCTGAGATATGTTGATATCTCCCTCAAGAAACGCGTCAAGGTCGATAAACCTGAGGATAAGAGGAGCAACGAAGCCCCCGAGGAAATTTATTGCCATGTGATAGAGTATGGAATTTATCAGCTTCCCCGTTTTCACGTAAATGAACGCGAAAAAGCAACCCAAAGCAAAGGCATAGAAAAGCTGGAAGAAGTTGCCGTGGAAAAGTCCGAAGAAGGCGGCAGATATTACTATAGCGTAGCCTTCTCCCACGGCAAGAAGCTTTTTGCACACGATGCCTCTGAAAAACAGCTCCTCAAGTATAGGGGCGAGAATTACCACGAAAACGAATGTCGCCCACAGAGGCATACTGTTGACCACCTGCTCAACGGGATTTTCCATTATATCGCCACGCAGGGTCTGGAAAAAGGTGAGTATTATCTGACTTATATAATTACCGCCAAGCATGAGCGTGATGCAGATACAGAGACCGCAGAACCATTTTCCCGCTCCCATTTTTGCCTTTAGCGGCACCACGGTTGGAAGAGGACGAAGAATAAGTCCCGCCAGAGGAAGTGCAAGGCAGTAAAGGGGAACGAAGGAAAGTATTTCCGCAAAAAGGAAATGACCGTAGAATGCGGGGAAGCAATAATATACGATCACGTCGATGATCATCTGAAAAAGTGTGGTGAGCAAAAGCATGGCAAATGCAAACCAGCCGAATCTTGAAAAATACCGCTTAGCGTCAGTCTCGGTGAGTCTGCCCGTAAGCAGGTCGGGAGTAAAGGAGTTCTTTTTTTGTTTTGTCAAGGGAATACCGCCTTTCTTTTGGCGCTCAGAAGGTGAAACGGCTTCTTGCGCCTATGGGGATCGTGCAAATTTTCATCAAAAAATAAATGGGAAGGCATAAAACCAACGTGCTTATCGCCTCGGGAAGTATTATGCCAAGGGAAAGACCTATGGGAGGAAGGGCTCCTGCGCTCAACCACAGGCAAAGATAGGTATACGCAGCGCGGCACAGGATCGCAGGAAGTAGCAGAACGGCGTATGAGAAAAATCGTGGAATAAGCTTTTCCGCAAGTACCGTAGCAATGACTGCGCAAAAGAGGTAAAACAGTGCTCCGAAGGACGGAGAGACTGCTCCGATGGTGTCGATGAAATATCCTGCTCCGATGGCGTAAACCACCGCCGTTTTTTTGTTGTCAAGCATTGAGACGGCGCACAGAGAGCCGAGGATAACATCGGGAGTGGCGCCAAAGGGCTTCAGTCTCGAAAAGAATGAGCACTGAAGCACGCCAAGTATAAAGGCGGCGCCGCCGTATATGAGGACACGGCGGAGTATCATTCGCTTTTCCGCTCCGCCCGACATGTTTTTCATCATTCCTCTACCCCCTCAGCCCCTTTGTAGCCTCGGATCACCATAACGCTTCCGAGAGTGGGGAGTGAAGAGAAGTCCACCGACGGCTCTACAACCGCCATAAGGCGTCTTGTGGCTTCGTCAGCCTCTATGGACACTATTTTACCGATAAGCAGACCGCCCGGATAAATGCTTCCCGTTCCGCTGGTATACACTCGGTCGCCCACCTTTATGTCGGCGTCCGCCTCGTAACTCATAAGGCATTTACCCTCCGCGCGAAGCTCGAGACTGCCCTCTACCGTACCTATAACGCCCGTTCTGTCAGTATACACTCCTACCTTACTCGAGGTCTCGATTATGCTTACTACCTTGCACCAGTCAAGTCCCACCTCGCTGACGTAACCAAGCACGCCTGCCGCGGTGATAACGGGCATATTGCGCTTTATCCCGTGCACCGTTCCCTTGTTGAGCGTCAGAACGGTGGAATAATTTCCCGCCTCATGGGAGATGATGTCTGCGTCCGTAAGAGAAAATTCGGGATTTTTCGTATGAAGATCAAGATATTCCTTAAGCCAAGCATTCTCTTGCTTGAGCACCTCATTGTCAGCCGCAGCGTTCTCCATGGAGTCAAGAGCGTCGCGAAGCTCTTGGTTTTCCTTCTTCAGGTCGTCGTATTCTGTAAAGACCGAAACAAATCCGTCGATGGCGTCGGCGATCTTGCTGCCGCACCACTCAAAGGGCTTTGCTACCGTTTTGAGTCCGCTTTTTACTATATCCACCTGCCCGAGGGCGGTAAGCACCGCGGGGACGAGCACAAGCACCGCGGCGATTATGACGCACACTATAAAAAATTTAGACTTTAAAAATTTCATTTTTCCGCCTCCGTGCCGCAGTCTGAGCCCTTTTTCTTTTTTTGCTTTGGCGGAAGTGTGGGCTGAGGACAGTTGAAGCTGATAGACGATACACTCAAGGAGTCCGCTCCCGTTATCCCGCTCCATTCCTCCTCGCTTCCCTCGTAGCAGATGCTTATCGGTGTGTCACGGTCACCGAAAATACCGTCGCCGATACATTCTATGCTTCGGGGAAGGTAAATACACGCCAGAGACTCGTTTTTTTCGGAGGCGAAGGCACCGTCGGTTATTTTTGTTACGTCTGCCCACATCAGCCTTGAGGGTATCACCATCGTGTCCCCGTATTTCATCACAGCTCGGGTGATGTGGATCCTTCCGCAAATGAAAGAGCTACGCAGACCAAGCTGCTTATATAGCTCGTCCGTGGAAAAATAAATGTATACGGCTGCGGCAAATATAGCAAGTGCCGCGCCGAGAAGCACGTCGATCATAACGGAGATGAAAATGGCGATAGAGCATACAGCAATAACGGCAATGACCAGCTGGAGATAAAAGCGCTTTGCGCAAGCAAGTCTTTTTAAGTATCTTTGCTCACAGGACAGCTCTTGCTCGGTATCCTTTTCCTTGTCCATAACATCTCCTCCTTTCCGTGCGTTTTGCAATTTATTGTTTATCTGTCTTATCTTCCTCTGTATCTCAACAGATCACCCATCTGTCCTTCACTTTCGATGATCCTTGATATTCCTGCACAGACTGCCTCAAGAGGTCTCTTTGCAACGGTCACTCTTATGCCCGTTCTTTCGCTTATCAGCCTGTCCGTTCCTCTCAGCATAGCACCGCCGCCCGTGAGCATGATACCGTAATCATATATGTCCGAGGATAGCTCGGGCGGGGTTGACTCAAGGGTATGCTTTATGGCATCTATTATTTGGTCCAGAGGCTCCTTTACCGCCTCGCGTATCTCGCCCGAGCTTACCGATATGATAGCTCCAAGACCGTTGAGCAGATTTCTTCCGGCTACCTTCATCTCTCCTCTGTCGAGAGCGGGGTGAGCCGATCCGCAGGCACGCTTCAGCTCCTCTGCCGTGGCAACTCCGATAAAGGTATCTCGCGTTTTTCTGAGATATTCAACTATGGCGTCGTCAAAGTGGTCCCCCGCAACGCGTATAGAGCCTGCGCTTACTATACCGCCGTGGCTGATGACCGCCACCTCGGTAGAGCCGCCTCCGATGTCAACTATCATGCTACCCTTGGCGCCTCCAACTTTCAGCCCCGTGCCTATTGCCGCCGCCAAAGGCTCGTCCACAAGCGCCACCGATCTTGCACCTGCCTCAAAAATGGAATCCTCAAGGGCACGCTTTTCCACCCCGGTTGCCTCGTGGGGGATACAAACTATGATCTCGGGGCGGGAGAAGAGGGAAAAGGCGTTTGATACCTCAAGGAAGCCTCTTACCATTTTCGACGCTACCTCGTATTCCGCGATAACTCCGCCTTTGAGAGGGCGGAATGCGGTTATGCCCTCGGGAGTTTTACCGAGCATACTTCTTGCGGACATTCCCAGCGCTACTATCTCGCGGCTGGAATCGTTTATTGCCACCACCGAGGGCGCGCGCAGTATTATGCCCTTACCCTTGGTACATATCAAGGTGTTGGCAGTACCTAGATCCATGCCGAATATCTTAGCCATCGTATGCTCCTTTCTCCCGAATTTTTGTTACGCTATTTGTTTATATTTCGTCGGGGTAACATCCGACGCATTTATAAAACAGTGCCGATAGGCGGTTGACGGGAAGTCCCACTACACCGAAATAGCAGCCGTCTATGCCCTTGACCCACTGCGAAAATCTTCCCTGGATACCGTACGCTCCCGCCTTGTCGTAAGGCTCAGCGCTATCTAAATATTTCTCGAGCTCCGCGGGAGGGATAGTGTCCACGTGTACTCTTGTTACAGAGCAGTCCGTGACGGTGATCCCGTTGTTGGTGACGGCAATTCCAGTAGTCACTGTGTGTGTGCTTCCGCTGAGCATGTTCAACATTCTCTTTGCGTCCTGCCTGTCCGCGGGCTTGCCGAGTATCTCGCCGCCGCAAGCTACGACGGTATCAGCGGATATTATTATGGCGCCGCCGTCCTCGTCGCGTGAACGCAGAAGTTCAAGAACCGCCTGTCCCTTGCGCCTCGCAAGCTCCATGGTCAGCTCCTCGGGAGAGACTGAGTCCGAGGACTCGTCGGTGTCCGCACAAACCACGGTAAAGCTTGCTCCCATTCCGCTGAGGATCTCCCGCCTTCTTGGGGAAGCTGAGGCAAGCACGATATGCTTTTTTGGTGTTGAATATATCATCAGAATCACTCCGAAAATTTTTATATAGAGCCGATTTTGGCGCTAAAATACCATTATCCATCCTATATTATAGCACAAAGCGTCGCCGTTTTCAAGATTAAACATATATTTATAGATAAATTATCTATATAAATTTTATTAAGATTTTTTGATAAAAAGTCATTACACGGTGTTGAAAAGAGCTTGCTTTTATGGTATAATTGTTTTGGTGTATTGTAAATATTGATCGTCAAATTTTGATTTATCGGTGGGTTTACAATCTGTGTTCGCACTCACATAAGGCTCCCTCCGAGAGGGGGCTCCCGCGTAGCGGGTGGAGGAGCCTGCGTGCATAACGGTTAAGATTTCATTATGTTTTGACGCACTCTCC